>CALMZO010000042.1 GCA_937870825.1 uncultured Chloroflexota bacterium
GTCATGCCCAACGCGTATTCAAAAAATTTCAACGCGTCGCTGACATTTTGTACGGCGATGCCGATGTGGTCAAGGCGTTTAATCATTGTTACTCTTTCCTGCGCGCAACCAGAAAAAATAATCCCCGCGCGAAATTTCAATTGACGCGAAGCCAAGTTGCCCCATTCGTTCGCGCAGTTCTTCCGGCGCGTAATACTCTTTCACAATCTTGAAGGTGCGCCCATCGTTCAACGCGCGCGTCTGGACATTTTCATTGGTTGGAATCACATTTTTTGTCCCGCGCGGTTCATCCAAAATAAAAACAGTTCCGTTCGGTTTCAGCGCGCGGCGGACGCGTTGCAAAAACAAATCGAGTTGCGCTTGTGGAACATGCGAAAGCCAAAACGCGAAAAATACCATCTCGTATTGCTGCATCGGCTCCCACTCGAACAAATTCACACATTCGTACTTGACGCGCGCGTCGTTCACATTCGCGCGATTGAGTTGCAACATTTCGGGCGCGGCGTCGAGCGCAGTCAGATGTTCCGTGTGCTGCGCCAACAACCGCGTCCACACGCCCGTGCCGCACGCCAATTCCAAGATATCAGTGTACTGTGGCAATGCGTGTACTGCGCGTTCCGCCTCGCGCCATTCGCGCGCCATCGGACTATCACCCGCGCCAAGTGTTGGCAACGCGGTTTCTTCGTACTCGTTCGCCCGCGCGCGATAGTATGCGATTTGTTCTTGCAACAATGGCTCGTTCATTTTCAAAACGCCGCGTTCCCGCGATATTCGCCAAATACACGGCGCAGGGTATTCGAAATTTCGCCAACCGTCGCGTAGGATTCAACACACTGCAAAATGTGTGGCATCAAATTTTCCGTACCACGCGCGGCATTTTCCAACCCGCGCAATGATTCAGCACAACGCGCCGTGTCACGCGCCGCGCGCAATTCGCGCAAACGCGCTTTTTGTTTTTCTTGCGCGGCGGGACTCGGACGGAGAATGCGCGGCTTGATTTCTTCGTCCATCACAAATTTGTTCACACCGACGACTGCGCGTTCGCCTTTGTCCACCGCTTTTTGAAATTTCCACGCCGACTCTTGAATTTCGCGATTGATAAATCCCGTTTCAATCGCGCGCTGCGCGCCGCCGATTTTTTCAATCTGCGCGAGATACTCGCGCGCGCGCGTTTCAATTTCATCGGTGAGGTGTTCGATGTAATAACTGCCCGCGAGAGGGTCAACCGTGTTGGTCACGCCCGATTCATACGCAATGATTTGCTGCGTACGCAGCGCGATTTGCGCGGACTCTTGCGTGGGCAACGCCAGCGCTTCGTCGTACGAATTCGTGTGCAGCGACTGCGTTCCGCCCAAGACCGCCGCCATCGCCTCAATCGCCGTGCGGACGATATTGTTTTCGGGCTGCTGCGCGGTGAGTGACACGCCCGCCGTTTGCGTGTGAAAACGCAGCATCATCGAACGCAAATCGTTCGAGCCGAATCTTTCTTTGATGATGTTCGCCCACAATCTGCGAGCGGCGCGAAATTTTGCAATCTCTTCGCAAAAATCCATTTGCGAGACAAAGAAAAAGGAAAGTTGCGGCGCGAAATCGTCGATCTTCATCCCGCGCGCGAGCGACGCGTTCACGTACTCGATGGCGTTTGCAAACGTGAACGCGATTTCTTGTACCGCCGTCGCGCCCGCTTCGCGAATGTGATAACCCGAAATCGAAATCGGATTCCAACCGGGCAACTCGCGCGCGCAAAATTCAATCACATCCACAGTCAAACGCAGCGATTCTTTTGGCGGATAAATGTACGTGCCGCGCGCAATGTATTCTTTTAAAATATCATTTTGTGTCGTGCCGCGAATCTTCGCGTTCGGGACACCTTGCTTGCGCGCAACCGCGACGTACAACGCGAGCAGAATCGGCGCGGTGGCGTTGATGGTCATGGATGTCGAAACTTGGTCGAGGGGAATGCCGTCGAACAACTGCTCCATGTCTTGGAGCGATGAAATCGGCACGCCCACTTTGCCGACTTCGCCTTCCGCCATTTGCGCGTCGGAATCGTAGCCCGTCTGCGTCGGCAAATCGAACGCGACGGAGAGTCCTGTTTGTCCTTGCGACAAAAGATATTTGTACCGCGCGTTCGATTCTTCCGCGCTCGCAAAGCCCGCGTACTGCCGCATCGTCCACAAGCGCCCGCGATACATCGTCGGCTGAATCCCGCGCGTGAACGGGTATTCGCCGGGAAAGCCAAGCGCGTCGAGATATTCAACGCGCGAGTTGTCGGGTGAGTAGATGCGTTCGACGGGGAGGTTGGAGAGAGTTTCGAATTTGTTGTTATTGGTTTCGTTCATAGGCAATCACAATTTCATAAACTCATCGGTTGTAAAACCTGAATCGCGAATAATAGCGCGCAAAGTTCCTTTTGGGACGTTGCCCGGATGATTTGGCACCGTGACGCGCCGGTGTGTTTCTGGATTGTACCAAATTTCATGACTGCCTTTTGCTTGACGGTCAAATACAAAACCCGCGCGCCGCAGTTTTTGAATCACTTGTTTGGCAGTCAAATTCAAGCGCGAGCTCATGTTGTCACCATAACAGGCACACTTGCTTTGACGCGCACACCCTTTTTGGCTGTTGCTGTTCTTGTCAATCCCTTGGGTAATGGGTCGCCATGTTCAATGTACGACTCGATGACTTTGCGCGCGACATCTTGCGCGATTTCCATTGTCTCGGACATTGTGCGCCCTTGCGCGAGAAATCCTTGCAACACGGGACTTGTGGCAAGAAATCCACCTTCTTCAAGTGGTTCGATTTCGATGGGTACGAGATATTCCATTTTGTTCTTCCTCTTGGGTTTCCCCATAGTTACATTCTTGGTCCGCCATATTTTCGATCGTATTCAACTACAAAAGTGAGCCATTCACCCAATTTCATCGAAACAACCTTTTCCTTTGCGCGCCCTCGCCAGTCAAATTCCAAAATCGTAAGATCCACACTTTTTTCTAGACTCGCCGCGCCCAGCAAGTCAAACAGAAAGCCCGGTGAAAATTTTTCTATTGAATGTTTCCCTGGTCCGTAAAAGACGCCCTGATATGTCACAATTGTGTCACGCTCAATGTACTTATGGAAATGATGTGATAACTGCTCACGAGCTGGCCACACCAGGTCATCATTCTTAAGTGGCTCCCTTTCTGCTTTTTGTGCAGCATCCCAAAGCTGTCTATCAAAGTCATCTCCTGTCCACCGATTGATATGAAGAAAAATTTCCCATCCCGTGAGATAACGCGCGTAGATCTGTGGAATATCCGATTTCATGTACCCGCTTTGTTCAAAATATTTTGTTGCATCCACTTGTGGGGCACCATCACTACCATCCCTCTGCCATTCACTTGTGCATAACCATTTTAAGAGCCAAGCCTCTTTGTTTCCAGGATTTTTTTCAAGGGCAGTAGAGATCAGCTTATCTGCCTCAACAAAATTCTTCATCTGAATATAGGTTTTTGCTAATTGCAAATTAGCTGTTGGTGGTTCTGGCTTTGTTTGTTTCTCAAGAACAATTTTGGTGCCGCAGTTTGGACAATTCGCCGATTGCAAATGGTCAGCCAATTCCAGTGATGCGCCGCAGCCGGGGCAAGTGGCTTTGATGAATTTCATATTGTCTCCTTCACGCAAGGTGAATCATTCCGCCAACGTCAATGCGGCGCGATGTTCTGCTATATATTGCTCAATTTCGTTTTGGTGGTCGTAATAAAAACTCAACGCATCGTAGATTTCGGCGAGCGTTAGCACACCGTCGTAATCGTCAACCATTTGTTCCGGTGAAACACCTTGTCGAGTCAAAGCTATAACCGTTCGCACAGTGACACCCTTGTCTTTAATGATCGGCTCTCCGCCCTTTACTCCGGGGATACGAACAATGTAAGGATGTTCAGTCAGCACATGCAAAATTTCTTGTTCGACGCGCTCAACTGACTGGTGTAACTGTTTTAGTTCTTGAGTGATTTCCGACAAATAGTGGCTTGTGGTAAGTGTGTTCATCGTATTCATTCCTTTTGCTTACTTGAATTCCCCCAGGTCGTGGTAAGTGCCTTTCATCTGGTCCGCATCAATTCGATCTAACATATTCACCACCCGTCGCAGAGTCTCGCCAATGGTCAGTTGCTCGGATACGATAATGCCAAAATGTTTGCGTTCCTGTTTCTTGTATTCTTTATGCAAAACTGCAAAATCTCTCGAATTAAAAGTCAAGATTGCGCGTTCTTGCGAAATCGCATATTCCAATTGCTCATCATCCTGAAGCTCATTCGTTCCAACTTCGTAAGCTGAGACGACATCATATTTTCGCTCCCGCAGCTGTCGCGCCAATTTTTTGTGTACATCCTCGTCAGTATATAGTGCTATAAAGAGACGCGGTGAAGGGCTCGCCATCCTGCCTCCTCATTTTCCTTGATGTATAGGTCAATTTCTGCCGTGTGGTCGTAATAGTACGAAATCGCGTCATAGATTTTGGCGAGTCCTAAATGTGGAAGAGATTTATGAATCGCCAATGGATCCTGTCCGATTCTCATGCGTTCAACTATCGCGCGAACCGTAACGCGAGAACCGCGAATCGTTGGCTCGCTGTTGTGCATTTCGGGACTCGTGTAAATGTGCGGGTGCTCGGTAGGGTACTCGATGCGTGTCCCGTTTTTGGTCACAACCTCTTGCGGCTGCGCGCTTGGTTGGACCTCACTTTTATTTTCAATCGCAGTTTGCGCGTATTTCTCTTTTACCTCGCGCAATTCTCTTTTCACTTGTTCCAGTTCTTGCGCCATTTGTTCGAGGGTTGTTGCTGTTTCCATCTCTTTCACTCCTCACATTTTCAAACCAGCTCACTGGCTTCATTTGACATTACTCGTCACGCAATTACAATCGTGCCGACCTATGCTCCGTGAATTTGTCACCACCCTCACCCCGCC
>CALMZO010000043.1 GCA_937870825.1 uncultured Chloroflexota bacterium
GCGAGGGCTTTGAATTAAACGTGCCGCGCATCCGTGAGGACTTGGACATTTGTCCGGTTCACTCGCTCTCGACGTGGCTCACCATCGCGAAAATAAAAAGCGGTCCCATCTTTCGCAAGATAGACCGATGGGAACATATTGCAGACAGCGCCCTGACCAACCAGGTTGTTGCCGACATTATCAAAGACGCGGCAGCGGCAGCCGGTTATGATCCAAAAGAATTCAGCGGGCACTCGCTGCGGCGCGGGCTCATCACGCAAGCCGCGCGCAATCGCGAAGGCACGGGGGATATCCGCAAGGTCTCGCGCCACAAGACCGAAGTGATGGTGGATGTGTATCGCGCCGACGCGGAAGAAACGCAAATGCGCGTGATTGGCAACGCGCTGCGGCGCTGATTTGTCCGCAGACAATTGAAATCACCCGACCAGAAAGGAGGACTCATGGCAAACGTGCTCTATCTCGCACTGACCTTTGCCGCCGCAGCGCTGGGCGTCTGCGCGCTGTGTGCAGCGCTCTTTTTGCTCGCGCGGCTGAGACGCTAAAGGAATTCCGCACACCATAAAAAGACCGCCGAAATTCTCGGCGGTCTTTTTATTTCGCGACAAAACGCACGTTCTATGCTATACTGCGCGCATGGGTTCCCAACCGTTCGGCGCGCCCGCGTCGGATGCGGCGAACCGCTAAAAAATTCGCGGGCGCGCCACTCCCCTCGCACGTCCGTTTTTTTCAAGCGCTTGTTGCCCCGCCGTCGCAGGACGGCGATTTTGTTTTTTCTTCCAACAACGCGTCCACGTCCACCGTTGGCGCGTTTTTCACATCGCCGACCAACTGCACGATTGCCGAATCGGCGGTCCCCCAATCGGGCAGCTGCAACCGTTTTAGCAAATACTCGTGCTCGGCGTCCTCCAGCAGGACGTTTTTGTTCGCGTGTTTCAACTTCGCGATGACGGGCAGCGCGCGTTTTTCCATGTCGTCGAGCGTGATGCCCTGCGGATGCACGCGCATTTTTGCGAGCAGCACATCTTTGTACGCAAACTTGCCGCCGTCGTCATTCTCAATGGTCTTGAGTTCGATTTGTTTCATCAGTTCTCCTTACCACGCGGGAATGTAACGCGTGATACCGTTATCGTCTATCGGAATCCACTTGGTCGGGTCCCCTGCTGCCGGCGCATTGGTCAGCGTCCCTGCCCCCGCCCCGGAGCCATTGTTCAATGTCGCTTTGCTGCGGTGCATGAAACTAGCATTTGCCGTATAAAGGTCACGGGCCAAATACAGATCGCGCGCGCGCGTCGCTCCGCTCGCGCCGATGTCATACGTATTGTCGGTGAAAATCAGATGACCGTCGAGTTTCGTTTGCTTGTTCGCCAGGTCCAGCGTAAAGAACGTCCCGCCGGTCCATTCACCAAATGTGGCATTGTTCGCATCGACCGTCACCAGCAGACTTTTCGCACTCCCCGTGCTGTCCTCCATCAGAAAAGTCGGAGCAGTAGATTTCAAATGCACAAGTGCGGATGGGGTTCCTGTCGGTCCAATACCCAAGCCCGCGAATGTGCCGCTCAATCCACGGATAACGACACGCGAACTGGCGCCGTCGCCGTACATGTTGAGTGATACCGTATTCGTTACACCCGCTTGTAAATCGACGCTGGTTGAGGTCGCCCCTGACCCTCCGAGCGAATTGACACTAAGTTCTGTGTTTGTTCCTTTCGCCCGCACTTCCGCAAGTTTCGTTCCCGACTGGTACCATTTTAGAGCATTGGCGTTTGTCGCTCCCTGTGTGATGGAGATTCCATCTACGTCGAGCGTGACCGCGCCTGCGCCCGCAACCGCTTTCCCATCACTCGCGCGTAAATAAAACTGCTGCGTGTTCGCATTCAAACCGACGATGATGGTGCGGTCAATCCAAATGCCCGTGCCGTTGGTCGCACTCGTCGGCGGCGTTGTTCCGAGCGCGATATAGCCCGTTGTGCCGACCAATTTGAGCGCTACGTCAATGCCTACCAAATCGCCGCCGCGCGCAATGGACCAGCCCTTGGCGCTCCCGTTGTATCCGTCACTCGTCAAGACATCGGCGAACTGGGTGGCGGTGACAATCAGCCCTGTGAGCGCAGTCGCATTCACCCGCCCCGATTCCGGGTCAAACGGCGCCGGCGCGGTGTCAAACTCACCATAGGTCTGCGCTTGGTCGGTGTACGTGCTGCTCGTCGTGTATGTAGCGGTATCATAGAGCGCGTAGGTCGCGGTGTAGGTATCGGTGAATGCCCATGGTACTGCCGCGCCCGTGCTGTCATACGTTTTTTTATCAACGCGTCCATTCTCGCGGTCGAGCGTGTACTGGTCTTCCGGCACAGTTGACCCGTTGCGTTTCAAAACAAACGGGACCGACGTGGACACGATTTTCCCACTCGCCCACGACGCGAGTTGAATGCCCACCGTCACACTGTTTTGCCGAAAGGTTTCTGTCTCCACCATTGCTGTTAGAACGAACCCTTGATTACTTTTTTGCCGCCGACAAGGCGCCCCATATATTGCTCCAAGCTAAACTCATCCGTCGAACTGAGCGTGAGCGTCTGCGTATCCACGTCAAAATCTGTTTCCTCGATCCAAAAACAGCGGGGGTCATCGTATATTGTTGGCGCGAGCGCATTCGGCACAATGCCGAGGGTGGTAATCCAGTCGCCCGCGCGCACGCGCCATAGCGGAATGCGCGCCTGATTCTTGTCAAACACCTCCGGCACGTGCGCGTTGTCGTAATAGCCGCGATAGCCGCTTTGAAAGGGACGCACCTCACTCATCTCGCGAAAATATGCAAGCCCTTTGCCCTCATGCTCGACATTCCCCGTCGTGTTTTCCCACACTTGAAACAACATGCGCCTGTCATTGACGCTGCCCGCGCTCGCGGCTTGTTTCACAATGTCAATGCGCGGACTGCCGCTGCCGCTGTTGCGCTCAATGGTAGTCCCGCTGTCCTTGATGTTGGAAAAATCGGTTGCAATGTATTGCTGCCCATACCCCAGCGTCTTGCCGGTGTCGAGTTGCTCGACCCAGCTGCTGCCGCTGGGTCCGCGATGCGCGTTCGCTGAGCCCTCGGCAATTGGATTCGCCCCGAGCATGTCCTTGATCACGCGCGCGGTATCCACCTGCTCGGCATTGCCCGCGTTGTACGCGTACCGCCATTCCAAACCGGGTGTGACCATGCCTACGCACGTCACCGCCAGCGCCAGGTCGAGCGCTTCCCCGCCTTTTACGCGCGCTTCGGGTTCGCGCGGTTTTCGATGCTGTTTGATAAAGCGCCGCGCGGCGCCAAGAGGCGCGGGAGTGGTGGTACCATATGAGCCGGGCAATTCTACGCGCGCGACTTTTTTACCGTACAACGCCCGGCTCGCGGCGTCGTCATAAAAAACACGCTGGTTTGAATTTTGCCTGAGCCCCGGCACGCTATAGTCCACGCGCACACAGTTGAACATATTGTCCAGCCCACGCGCCATCGTTTCATTGCCCATGCGCAGCGAAACGGCATAAATCATACCCTGGTAGCAAACCACTCCATACGGGTCTATAACCCGCAAGCGGCTGCCGACACCTTGCGGCAAACCCAACCCGACGATAATCGCAACCAGCTGGTTAACGGGCAATTTCAGCGTAAAGCTGCAGTCGGCATAGCCGCCGAACGCGTTCGTCCCAAACCGCAAGCCCTCGACGAAACTGCCCCAGTTGTTCGCGGTAAGCTTGTTGCCGGCCACAACGTTCTGATAGACCTGAATGGAAAAGCCGCTGGACATAATGAATCAATACGCAATAAATTTATGTTCCGATGACGCTGGCATGGCGCAACTCGTGGCTAACGGTTACGGTCAACGGCAGCGTAAAATCGTGGCGGTTGTTCGCACTGTCAATGAGCGCGAGATACAACCGCGCGGCTTGGAGCGGAATGCCGTAGAGCGGCTGCCCCGCGTCGAGCAGTTTCGGGAACGTCGCCACGTCGCTGCCGTTCAAGAGCGTTGCTTGCGGTTCGCCCTCGATTGCGGAAATAAGCGCCGCAGAGACCCCGCTCGCCCCCGTCGCAAAATCGAAGGTCGCTTGCGCCAGCCCCGTGCCGAGCGGACCTTCGTTGAGGGGAAAGAGCCAAAAGCCCGCATCCAGATCGAGCGTTGGATTGCCGCTTACATCACTGCATGTGACGTACACTTCGAGAACGATGCCATACACCGCCGCGCCGTTCGTCTGCACGGCGACCAAATTCAATTCTCCCGTACTGACCCATGCCAGCGCGTTGCCGCTATGTGTGCCAACCGCTTGTGCGCTATCGGTCGCAAAATTGTCCGTTGCGGCGTTGTCCGGGGGAAAGAAATCGTTCGTGCCGTCCGTGATGCCCACGCGAACGCGGATGCTGTAGCGCGATGCGGTATTCGAGCGCAGGCGCGCATACGTCTGTGCACGACGCAGCTGGTCAGCAATGTTCGTCGTGTTGATCCAGCGCAGTACGCGAATTTCCGTGTTCGCGGGAATGGATACCGTTCCGCTACTCGGCGTCGAGGCGACATCGGCAGCGGTCTTGGGATACGAAATCGTGGATGCGCCGACTGCGCTCAAGGTGTATGTCCCGTTGAACGTGGCATCTACACCGGTGACGGTTACACGGTCTCCCGCGACGTGTTTGTGGGTGCCAATATCGAGCGTAGCGACATTGCTCGTAAGCGCTTTGTTTGTGACAGTGTAATTGCCTGTAAGCGCGAGGGTGTTGTTATCGGGCGTGCCGTCTTTCGCCCAATAGATGTGCTTGAAATTCGCGGGCGTGCCGTTATAGGCGAGCGCCATCAACACGCGTTTGGTGAGTGCAGTACCACCAACGACTTTGACCGAAAGGGGTGCGGCTAAATCGCCGGTGACCGCAGTCGCGCCGCTCGCGCCGATGCTCACATAATTGCCGGCACCGTTCGTCGCGCTGACGCCGTTCAAAATGATGAGCGTGGACGCACTCACATAGAACCGCCGCAGCAGGCGAATAATCACCGGGTCCTCTTCGTCACCAGCGATATTGGCGAGCATGTTGGTATCGTAAAAATTTTGCGGAAGTTGGACTTCACCTTCGATGATTTCGCTCTTGTACGTTTTCGTCGAGGCGTTGCGCGGTCTGTCGGCAAGCCAGTAATAGCCCAGCCCCTGACCGCCGCCGGCGTTGCGCGCAACCTGCGCGTCCATCGCTCGCATAAAATACCCGTCGAGCACGGCCTTTTGATAAAGTAAATCGTCAATGCTCGATGCTTCGATGGTGATGTGAATTTCCTCGACCACGTCGCTGACGCGATAGGCGACGAGCCGCTTGCCGTTCACCTGGCGCTTGAGGATCGGGAAGTCGGCCTGGAAGATGGGTAGCGCCGCGGCGAGGAACTCCCGGCAGCGTTGCGACTCGCGCAGCAGGAGGATGACCCCATCGACTCCTCCGTCGCGCCGCTTCAGTTCGAGCCGACGTTTCAGGGCCTGCGCATCGTTCGGGCCCGTTTCGGCCTCGACGCCGAGTCG
>CALMZO010000044.1 GCA_937870825.1 uncultured Chloroflexota bacterium
AACCAGAGCGGGAGACGGGAATCGGACCCGCTTCGCTAGCTTGGAAGGCTAGAGCATTACCATTATGCTACTCCCGCGTTCAATCGAAAATCTGAAGTTTAAAATTCCCAGTCGGGGTGAGAGGATTCGGACCTCCGGCTTCTTCGTCCCAAACGAAGCGCGCTACCGGGCTGCGCTACACCCCGAATTTGTTGTTGCCATTATAACGAATTTTGTTCTTTTGGAAAAATCAACGCACCAGAACACTGCCCAACTCGACGACATCGCCCAACACCTCCCCCGAACGCGGTTCGTACAATTTCACAATCGCGCGGTATTCGCCCGGCGCGAGCGTTTGGGGAATTTTCACGCGCAGCGGTTCACGATACAGCTCGTCAATTTTCCAGCGCGTCATCGGCAAAATTTCGCTCAACGGCATCTCGTCAAATTGCGCGACATTTTCGCCGTTCGCGTTCAAGAGTTGCAGTGTCACTTGATAATTGTAATTTACCGCTTGCCGCAATATCCAATACAGCGCCACATCGAAAAATTCACCGCGCTGCAATTCGCGCGCGCCCGTTTCATAGCCCGCGAGTTCCACGCGCGCGCCGAGCAACTTGTTCACATGCGTTGCGGTCAAGGCAACCTGACGCGGCGGCTGAACGACAAAGCCCTGCACGCGCGTTTGTGATTCTCCGGAAAATGCCTTGTCCTCAAACAGCGTCGCGTGTTCATGCAAGTACGCGCGGATAATTCCTTGCGGGTCAACCACTGTGTCATAAATTCGCAGCATCCACACGCGCGAATAATTTTCCAAGACGCGTTCCAATGCCGCGCGCGTTTCGTCCGCCGTCGTCGCGTAAAAATCCGAACGCGCGTCACCCCAACCCAGATTCGGCGCGCCATCAATGGAACCTGTCATTAGCAACAACGGCTGATTAACGTTTGACCCTTCATTGCATTCAGGGCAGGCAGTTTCATGTTTCACGAGTCGTTCACGCGCAACAGGTTCGGGAAAATAGTACACGAGCGCGGGATACGCATAGCCCGCGTTCACCAAAATCACATCGCCCGGACGCCATCGTTCCGCAATGTAATTCACCGCGCCGCGCAAATCGTCTTTCGCGTACTGCTCATTGTGCCAAACGTTGTAGAGTGAAAATCCCGTAACGAGAAGAAATCCAACGCTCACCAACATTCCCAATGCGCCGAGTCCGTACAACCAACGCGTGTTCGCAGCGCGTCGCGCAGTTTGAAACTCGTTCGCCAAATTCACCAACGCATACGCCGCGAGAATGTAAAACGCGGGCGAATACGTGAACAGATAGCGCACGTGATACAACGGCTTCCAAAGTGAAAATAAATAAATCGCGGCGAGCGGGATGAGAAAATAGCAGAGCAGGAAAAACGCCGAGACCGAATTTTGAATTTCGATGGTTCGACTCGGCGCACCACAAGTTTTTGAATTTCGAATCTTCCACTCGTGCCACACCAACGCGCCGATTGGAATAAACAGCAGCAGCGCGACAAATCCAAACACATTCCAATCCACCGCCTGCCCGAACGCGAGCGAGCTGAAGGATTCCAAAATCACGCGCGGCAGTGCAATGAATTCGCGCCACGGCGGCACGGGCGGGTCTGTCGCTTGCCGAAACGCGATAGGGAGCCAAGTAAGATAGAGGAGCGCGAGCGCGAGTTGAGAGACAAGAAAACGGACGAACGACGAACGACGAACGACGAACGCGGCTGGGCGCAACAATTGCCAAAGAATCCACACCCATTCAAACAATATCAAAAAGATGAAATAGTAGAGTGTATAAAATCCGAGAACCGTAAAAATCACATAGGCAAAAAAAGCGCGCGAGAAAAATTTTTTCTTCGCCAGCATGTTTCGCAAAAAATAGACGGACAATAGTCCCAACGTCGCGCCGAACGTGTACATCCGCACTTCTTGCGAATACCAAATGTTGTACGGAGAAATCGCAATGAACAACGCCGCGATTGTCGCGACTCCCTCTCTTTGAAAAGGCCAGAGGCGGAGTGAGGGTCTTGCTCCCTCTCCTTGATAAGGAGAGGGCTGGGGTGAGGTCCATTCGCGCGTCACGCGCAACACCAGCGCGATGAGCAGCACGCCGAACCACAACGAAACGAACGCCATCGCGAATTCGGACCAACCCGCGACGCGTCCCCAAAAATGCAATAGCAAATAATAGAGGGGGGGGTGAATATCGCCTGCGGTGTGACGAATCAGTTCGGCGAGTTCGCTTTGCGCGAGATACACGCTCACCGTTTCGTCGTACCACAAACTGTTTGCGCCGAGACGATAGAGGCGCAGCGCGAATCCGAAAAGCAAGATGAGGTACGGAGAAATTTTCAAAAAACGTTTCACAGGTGAATGATGTTATCACAACATCACCGGCATCGAAAACCCTTGCGTCTTTGCGCCTTGACGTGAGCAACTTATAATGTTTCGTATGAAGCGATGGTTGATTCTTGTCATTGCAATTTGCTCGATGAGTTGCGCGAATTCTGCGACATCCATTCCAATACCAAAACCAACCCGTACAACATTGCTCACCACTCCAGCGCCCACCGAAACCGCGTCCCCAACTACCGCATCACCCAATCACGCAATCACCCAATCACCGACTCAGCCGCCTACCGAAACACCTCACGATTCTCCCGTCCTCGTCGGCGCGGGCGATATTGCCGTGTGCAATGCGCGCGGGGATGAAGCGACTGCCGGAATTTTGGATGGAATTGATGGAACGATTTTTACGCTCGGCGACAATGTGTATCCGAATGGGACGCTCGAACAATTTCAGAAATGTTATGAGCCGTCGTGGGGCAGACACAAAGCGCGCACGTATCCCGTGCCGGGCAATCACGATTACAACACGGGCGGCGCGCGCGGCTATTACGCGTATTTTGGTGAACGCGCGGGCGACCCGTCACGCGGGTATTATTCGTATGCGCTCGGCGCGTGGCAGGTGCTTGTTTTGAATAGCGAAATCGAGACGGGGGAAAATTCCGGGCAAGTGATATGGCTGCGCGATGTGCTTGCCCAAAATCCGACACGCTGCGCCATCGCGCTGTTTCATCGTCCGTTGTTCAGTTCAGGTCCGCATGGACGCGACGGCAGCGGTGAAAAAATGCGCGCGGTTTGGAATGTGCTGTACGAAAATAACGTGGACGTGATTTTGAATGGACATGACCACGATTACGAACGATTCGCGCCGCAGAATCCGCAAGGCGAACGCGACGATGCGCGCGGCATTCGTCAATTCGTCGTCGGCACGGGCGGCGCGTCGCCATACGCGTTTGGCGAACCCAAACCCAACAGCGAAAAACGCATCACGGGTCCGTTCGGCGTTTTGAAATTAACGCTGCACGCGACGAGTTACGATTGGGAATTTGTTTCGATTGCGCCGCTGTTGTTCAAGGATAGTGGAAGCGGGGAATGTCATTGAATCAAAAGACCTTTGCGGTTTTTGAAAACCGCAAAGGTCTTTAATCGCGCATCAATTCCTCGCCGCGTTTTTGTACGCTTCGCCAAAATTCCAACAACAACGCGTCGGGTTCATCCGACGCGGCGAGTATTTTGTACAACATCACCGCGCCGTTGAATCCACTGGTGTGCCAGTACGCGCCCGTTGGCAATTTTGAGCCGATAAAATTTTCGGGCAGCGGATACGCGGTGATGTAAAAATAGGGTTCGCGAATGGTTTCATCGCCAACGCTGAAACCAAAATTCATCTGCTCGTCCGCCTGTTCTTCATCGTTCGCGTCCTGCCCCGACACCAAACGTCCACTGAACCACAACATCGCCAAATCAAAATGATGCGCCCAAAATTGCACCGGACTCGTTTCTTGGCGCAGCTCGCCTCGAAATTGTCTCAACAAAATATCCACCTGCGATAACGCGCGCCAATACTTTTCAACGCACGCGGCATCATAGAACGGCGCAGCATCCGTGTATTCGGGTTCCGTCGCGTTTGGAAAAATTTTCATTTCCGCGAGCGCGTCATTCAATTCATCCCAAAATTGCGAAAGCGGCTGCCCGCGCAATCGCGTTTCCCATTGCGCGCCGCGACTTGTGTTGACAATGACGCGATGCTTCACAAAATCCAACGCCATTTCAAATAGGTCGCTTTGGTACGGAATCGGCGTTGTCGTCAATCCCGTCGCGTTCACGCGCAAACTCACATGCGCCCAATGTTTTTGACGCGGCGTCAACGCGCGGCGAATCAGGTTGAGCGCGCGCGCGTAACCATGCAGCGGCTCGAACGAGGCATCTTGAAAAGTGAGAATGTCGCGCGGAAATTGATAAAGTGACATTATGGAAGCGTGATGCCGCCGATGCCCGCGTTCACATCCAAATCAATTTTATTTGTCGCCGTCGCGTAATCGGGACTCTCGTACAAATCTTCACCCACGCGCGGAAAACGCGCTTGATTAATCGTCGCGCCGCTGATGCCCGAATGAGAACGAATGCGCGCGGCGACACCTTGCGGAATCAATATCGTCAAACCGCCAATTCCTCCGTCCAATTTCGCCGTCACGGTCCCCGCATTCGAAGGCATGACCACTTCCATGCCGCCGACGCCCGGTTTCAATTCCAGGTTTGCCGTGTCCACACCGTCGCGCGTTTCGTCAATGGTGTCCGTATTCATGCTCGTGCCAATTGCGAACGTACCGGGATTAATGAGCAGCCAAAGGATTCCGCCGACAGCCAACAAGCCGACGAGCAGCACAATGAGTTGTCCCCCGCGCGTCCGTCCCAATAAAATTTCGAGACCCGCGAGAATCAAAATCAGGGGCCAAAATTGTACGAGCATTAACCAAAACGAACTCGTGATGTAACCGAAATTCGCGAGCAAAAACAATCCGCCGATGGTAATGAGAATCAGCGGACCAATGATACTGCCGCGACGCGGTTCTTGAGATTGATTCACAATTCCTCCAAGCGCTGATTGCAAATCGCGTATCGCAAATCGAAAATCACCCAATCACCTAATCACCCAATCACCCAATCACCCAATTAGTCCATCTCTCCATCTCTCTATCTCTCAATCCTCCATATACAACCCGCTCGTTTGTTCCATCCAATCTACAATGTTTTCTACTGCGCGCGCAACATCATTGTCGGAAATATCAAGCGTCAATGTTGGTAGCATGGATTCGGAAACAAGTCGCGTCATCAAATCTTGTTCGCGCACAAATTTTTCCAAATCATCGTACTGCGATGGATTGCCCGAAACTTTTAATCGTTCCGCGCGCGCAGCGGCAAACGATTGGGGCATCCGATTTAGAAACACGAGACGAAAGCCAAGCGGTAACAAACGACTTTCGAGCCAACGAAAATCATAATTCTTCCCGTACGTTTCGAGTTGATACGCGCGCGTCGAAATGTGAAAGCGGTCAACAATCCACGAATAATACTTGTTCAATTCAAACAAGCGCGCCCACGTCGCGTACGTTTCTATTGCGAGTGATTCTTCCTCCGGTTCAAAATTAATCGGTCCGCGTCCCCATGGAAAATT
>CALMZO010000045.1 GCA_937870825.1 uncultured Chloroflexota bacterium
TCCATCGGGACTGAACTTGGCGACTCTCACGACATTTTTATGTTTGAACTCGTACACCAAATTGCCTGTCTCTTTCTCCCACAGCTTTGCCGTCGCGTCCGCACTCGCCGTCACCACTTGTTTTCCATCAGGGCTAAAGTGTACATCATTGATTTGCTTTTCATGCCCGCGCAATTCGCTCACCAGTTTTCCTGATGGAATTTCCCACACGCGCGCGATGTAATCATCATTTGCTGTGACGATGAATTTACCATCGAGTGACAAGTCCATAACCTGTGCGCCCTTTGGCATTTGTAAATCCGAAATGAGCGCGCCTGTTTGTGTATCCCATATTCGCAGCGAACCACAATTAAAGCGACTGACGGTTGTGCATGGCTCAAGTGTTATTGCGTATTTTCCATCGGGTGTTATGCGCGCATCGGTTATCGCGTCACCTTTCCCTTTGAACGTCAAACGATACGGGTCAAGCAGTGCGGTGCGGAGTGCATCTTCGGCTTGGGTCGTTTGCGCGGTGTTCATCGCTTCGCGCGCAATCAACAATGCGCGTTCGGGGTCGGAGTCGAGTTGTCCGAGCGCAAGCGCGGCGAGTTCGCCCGAACGCGCGATTTTTTGCTGCATCACCGCGTCCGCTTTTGCCGCTTCTGCATTTTTGCGTTCTTGTTCCGCCAATTCTTTTTGCGCGAGCGCGACGGATTTTTGATTTTCCGCTTCTTGCTTTTGCAACTGCGCTTCCGCCGACGCGCGTTCTGCTTCTTGCCGCTGTGTGAATGCAAACACTGCCAACGCGATCACCGCGAGCAAGAGCAAACTCAAACCAATCAATCCAAAACGCAATCGGCGCACGCGCCTTTTTTCCGCCGCCAATTTTTTCTCGCTCTCGATTTTTTCTTGCTGCTGCGTAAAGCGCGTGCGCCAATCCAAAATCGGCGCGCCGAGAACATCATGAAAAATTTCATAGCGCGGTTCGTTCGGCTGGTCGAGTGGGGGCGCGACGGGACGCAAGATGCGAATGTCGCCGCTCGATAATTTTTCCAATGTCGTCGCAATTTCGTTCTGCGGCGCGTGCGCGTAATCGGCGAGGTCGTGCGCGGTGTGCGCGATTTTTGTGCCCGACGGCGTGACGAGAAAATTGAAAATGCTGGCGCTGACCTCTTGCTCTTGAGAGGTTAACGCATTCATTGTCGTATCCAAATGCGTCCGCACAATTTTTTCCGCGCCGCCCAAGCGTTCGAGCGTTTCCAAACGCAGCACGATTCCCCCCTCTCCTAAAAGGAGAGGGGTCGGGGGTGAGGTGGACTCGTTCCACAGCCGCGTCATCACCAACTGCAAATACGGCGTTTCAATTTCATCGCCGCCTTCGCGTTCAACGGAACCGCGCCCCGTTTCACCAACAATCACTTGTCCCGTGCGCGTTTGTTCCAACACCGCGTCCACGAGCGCGGGTTCAATTTCGACACGAGAACCGTTGGCGTACAAGCGATTGTATTCGTCCAACGGTTTCACAATCGCGTCACGCGCCGCGTTCGTATCGAGATGTTCCATCCGCAAATAATTGTCAAATAAATTTGGAATGCGTCCTTTGAAGCAGTCCAATTTCGCCAACGCATCTTCTCGAATCGCCAACAAAAAATTCACGCGCAAATCCTCGCGGTTCAACACGCGCGGGAACTCGTACACAAAAGTCCCTTCGCCATTTTCCTCGGGATGATACAAAAAGTATTCTTCAAATTGGTCGAGAATGATGTAGAGGTCGCCGCCGACGCGGTGGGCGTGAGAGTAGAGGGAATCGGTGAGGGATGAGGGGGTGAACGGGTGAGCGGGTGAAGAGGTGACAAGGTGATTGGGTGACAGGGTGCGTTGCACTTCGTCTTGCACGCGCGCGATGAGGGCGGCAACGGGGTCGTCGCGCCAACTGGAAAAAACGACAACGCCAAATTCGGGCGTGCCGCGTTCGCGCAAATTTTTCTGCGCGTCCAGACGAAGTTGATGCGCGATGCCCGCGCGCAGCACCGAACTTTTTCCTACACCGCTCGCGCCGTACAGCCGCGTGAGCCGCGACACGTTCATGTTCGCGATAATAATTTCTTGCTCCGCCGCGCGTCCGAAAAAAAACGGCGCGTCGTCCTCGGAATAGGGCATGAGACCTTTGTAGGGCGAGTTCATAAAATGCTCCTATTGCATGAACAGGTGAACGGGTGAGCGGGTGAACGGGTGAGTTATCGTTTATTACCCGTAGCAGATTTGTTCGGTTTGCCCGGTAGAATCCATTTTTCGGAATAGTTGATCATGCCAACAATTGTGTTCAAGATTTCATCGTACTTGTTATAAAGAGCCAGCGCAATTTTGCGGTCGAGATATTCACACGCGACCGCATACTCAAGCCACACTTGCGTTTCTGCCGCTTCGCCTTCCGCATCCGATAGTTTGCTGA
Source organism: uncultured Chloroflexota bacterium (assembly GCA_937870825.1). Classification (GTDB taxonomy): domain Bacteria; phylum Chloroflexota; class Anaerolineae; order UBA4142; family SHND01; genus SHND01. The sequence goes on from CALMZO010000045.1 coordinate 2,432, forward strand.
TGAACGAACCTTCATACCGCCGCTTTCGCCACGCCTCTGCCAAATTTGCTGAGACAGATCGCGATGAACGCCGAATCTGGTCAGTCAATGAGTACGTTTCTTCTTTTGGAAAACTTTTTGACAAACGAAAAATTTCCATCGAAGCATCAAACGCCTTTTTGTACACCTCCAAATCGCGATGCGTGCGAATCTGTTTGCTCATTGATTGCCTCCATGAACCACTGCCAAGTTCTCACCCGTTCACCTGCTCACCCGCTCACCCCTTCACCTTTTCACCCCTCACCCTCTCTTCCAACATCCCCACATATTCCTCCAGCCGCACATTCAAACTATCCACATCGCGCTTGCGCCAAAATTCTTGTTCGAGCAAATCCGGTTTCGCGCCGACTGCCCAAGACTTGTACGTCAAACGTTGTTGTCCCCATAGCCGATGCAAAATCACACGCAAATACCAATCGCGTAACGAATAGCCCAAAAACAAAAAATGACTCTTGCGTAATTTTGCCGCGAGTGTTACAGGAATCAGACTCGAAATATCGCCGCGTGCCAAATAATCAATGTAATGGTCTTCGGTAATGACAAAACTGTCCCACTCGGACGTTTCGCGGTCCACCGCGCCGTGCAGTTTCAAAATCACACAGCGCGGGTCAACGGCGAGTCCGCGATATTCGTTCGGGCGTTCAATCAACGTCGCGCTGCCGTCCGGCGCGCGGTGCAAAAACTTGCCACGCGCTTCGCCTTCGGCAACATACGTGACCAAATCAAATGCTTCGTTCGCCGTACGAAACGCGCGTTCCAACGCATCGTCATAATTCGTCGTGACAAACAACAGCGCGCGCGGCGAAAAATTTTTCGCGCGCAATAATGCGGGGAGCTGTGCGAGGAATTGATGCAGTTCCGTCGGCGCATAATCGGCGTCGAGCAGCGCGTGCATTTCGTCATATAACGGACCTGTTCCCGTCACCAGCGAAACGTATTGCGACACATGCACGAGGTCGCGCGGCGCGTTCGGCGGATAATTGAAATTGCGCGCGAGGTGTTCGGCGAGTTCGTTGCCGTGCGGTAAAACTTCCGAATGATGATTTTGCCAAATCGAACCGGAGAGGCGTCCAAACAAATTCACGCCCTCGCCCAAAAAAATGACGAGCCGATTTTCGCCGAGCGATTTCACCACCGCGTCGAGATGCGCGTCGAGCGCGTCCAATCCTTTCAGCGCCGGAAAATCATTTTGCAAGTCGAGCGCGACGATTTGAAAAACATGTTCGGGCTTTTTTAGATCTTTTAAACGCACCGCGCCCAAATCACGCAAACTTACGCCGTTCGGCAAATCATTTTGCGCGGCATCGAACGTTTCCTGCGTGAGAATAATTTGTCCGCCGTATCCCGCCGCGCCCACGCGCGCCGCGCGATGTACGTCCACGCCGACATAACGCTCATTGCTCACGAGCGGCGCGCCGGTGTGCAATCCCATTCGCACGCGCACCGAAACATTTTGCGCCCACGCGTGCTTGACGAGGGCGCGCTGTGCGTCTACTGCCGCCGCGAGCGCATCGGGCGCGCGGGCGAACGCGTAAAAAAACGAATCGCCCTGATTGTCCACTTCGACACCGTTGCGCGCGGCGAACGCAGAACGAAGCAATTGTTTCTGGTCATTCAACACGGACGCGTATTCCGCGCCGAGTTGATGCAGCAATTGCGTCGAACCTTCAATGTCGGTAAAGAGGAAGGTGACGGTACCGGTGGGCAGTTCAGCCATATTGACAAGGTGACAAGGTGACACGGTGACGGTCACCCGTTCACCGTGTCACCTTGTCATCGCTCTGCATATTCACCAAACGCTTGCAACACTTTTAACGCGAGCGCGCGTTCACGTTCCCCCAACGCCGCGATTTCTTGAAATACGCGCGCGATTTCCATCACGTCCTCGTGCCTCGCTTCATCATCACTTGCCATTGCGCGTTGAATGTCCACCGCCGCTTCGGGTGAAACGAGCGCGCGCAAGTTTTCGACGAGCGCGTGATTCAATTCGTCGAGATGTTCGGATTGGTGAATCGCAATCGCCGCTTGGCGCGCAAACATGCCGAGCAGTTCCATGTCCTGCATTCCGAACGAGGGCGCGCTGATTTTGTCCAACACTTCCATCACGCCGATGACGCGGTCATCCACAATCAGCGGCATCGCGAGAATGGATTTCGGGACGTACCCCGTTTTTTCTGCCGTGTCGCGCGCGAACCGTTTGTCGCTTTGCACGTTGGAAATTGCAATCGGCTGCCCGGTGTTGGCAACGTAACCCGCGACGCCTTGGTCGAGTCCAATTCGCATCCCGACGACGGTTTCACTCCCGACGCCGTACGCGACGCGAAACACGATTTGTCCCGCGCGTTCGTCCACGAGCGCGATGGAGGCGGCTGCCGCGCCGAAAATTTTCGCGGCAGCTTCGACAATCGTTTGCAAGAGTTCGTCGTTCGACGAAGGCAAGAGCGCGCGACCCGTGGCTTGAATCGCGAGCAACAATTCTTGTAATTGCGCGGCGAGAGAGGCGGAAAATTTTTCGCTCATGAAGAAGGGCGCATAGTGACGAATTTATTCGTTCCTCCGTGAAACAAATGAATTCGTCACCACAACACAAATACAAAAGGTGGGCTTGCGCCGACACCGCGCGTGCGATTGACGGTTCGCTTGCCCACCTGATTGAGGAGAAGGAAGAGTTATCTTGAGTGTGGAACGTCGCGTCTAGCTGACGACACGCTCGTTCACTTTGTAGCCGCCGGTGGTGGCGTCAAATTCGAGCGCCGCGCTGAGCGCAGCGGCATTCACTTTTTTCACGGCTTTTGCCGCATCGGTGGTCATGGCGTGTGCTGCGACTTCGGTAACTTTTTTCGCCGCTTTTGCTGCTTTCGCCGCGTCCGTTGTCATGGCGTGCGCCGCCACTTCCGCGCCGCCTTTCGCCGCTTTAATTGCCTTTGCCGCGCCTGTCGTCATTGCGTGGGCGGCGACTTCGTTTCCGCCTTTTGCCGCTTTAATTGCTTTTGCCGCGCCTGTCGTCATTGCGTGGGCGGCGACTTCGTTTCCGCCTTTGGCGGCTTTGATGGCTTTTGCCGCGCCTGTCGTCATCGCATGGGCGGCGACTTCGCTTCCGCCTTTTGCCGCTTTAATTGCTTTCGCCGCGTCGGTGGTCATGGCGTGCGCTGCAACTTCGGTGACTTTTTTCGCGGCTTTGGCAGCATTTGCCGCGCCCGTCGTCATGGCGTGCGCCGCAACTTCGGTCTGTTTCTTGGCGGCTTTAATCGCTTTCGCGGCATCCATCGTCATTCCGTGCGCCGCAACGTCGGTAACGCGCTTTGCCGCTTTGGCTGCGTTGGCGGCTCCGGTGGTCATCGCGTGGGCGGTGACTTGTTCACCCAAAACGATGCGGTCGAGCAAGACGCGTTCGTCTTTGGAAAGGGTCGCGCGCATCGCGGAAAGTTTTTTCGTCAAGCGTTTCAGAGCGGCTGCTTCTTTGTTTGCCATTTCATTTTCCTCCTGCGGGAATGATTGCGGTTCGGGAGAACCAGTTTTCTGTGTGTTGATGCTGCGATTCTAGCGGATTTCGCGTGTCTTGTCTGTCATGTAGGTGACACAAGGAAAAGAAATTTTTTGTCGAATGGGTTATCGCGGAATCCGATTCTGTGATTACCCGTTCGGCGCTGTTTCGGTCCGCAATTCTTTGAGCGCGGTTTGGTCGAGACCCGCGAATTTCGGCAGGTCGTTCACGTTCGTGCGCGCGAGCCGTTCGTAAAATTTGAGCCGCACAATTTGGCTGATGCTCGGATACGTCATCAAATGCCGCAGCGTTTGCGCGGGGACTTGGAGCAACGTCGTCGCTTGTTCTGCAATCACGTTCGCGGTGCGCGGCTGTCCTGACAGCGCGGCAATTTCGCCAAAGAAATCGCCGCCGTCTAAGGTTTCGAGCCAACGTGTGCCGCCCGCTTCTTGAATGCCCGCGACCGCGCGCCCTTCCAGCACAAAAAATGCCGCGTCACTTTTTTCGCCAAAACGTACGATGGTCGAACCGGCGGGTGCGGCGATAACCCGCGAACTGCGCGCCAGCGCCTCGCGGTCATTGGGATTCAACGCGGCGAGCGCGTTAAAACGCAAGGCGAGCGCGTCAATATCGGCAAGTGTTGCCACACGCAGCAGTTGCGCGGCGGGCGCCGTAGTCGCAGTGCGAAGCAGTTGAATCGTTTGCCGCCACTGCGCGGCGGGCTGTCCGAGCCCGGGCAAAAACAACGCGAGAATGCCGGGCGCAAGAATCATCAACGCCGCCACAAAATACAATTCGCGCACGCCGATAACGTCCGCCAGTCCCGTCAATGCCATGCCAATCAAAAACGAAAGGTCGCGCGTGACAAAGAAAACGCTCGCGACGCGTCCGCGCATCTCGCGCGGCGTATTGCGCTGGAGGACCAATTGACGCGCGACGGCGGACGGCGCGTTCATGAATCCCGAAATGGTGACAAAGAAAAATGCGAGCGTCACCGACGACAATTGCGAATAAATCAGTTGTGCGATGCCCATGCCGACAAAACTAAGCGTGAGCCATTGTCCTGCGGGCAAACGGTCTGCAAAGCGCGCCATGAGCAGACTGCACACGACAAAACCGAGGGACGTGAGACCTTCTTGAATGCCGTACTCGAATTCTGTCGCGTGTAATGCTTGTGTCGCAAATGGCAGCAGCAGCGAATTGCTCAAGCCGAAGCTGATGCCCATCACGGGGAGGACGATGAAACTGGAACGCAAAATTTGCGAACCGAATAAAAATTTCACCCCCCCCTGCAAGTTGTGCATAATGTTGGCGACGCTCGTTTCGCCTTCAGCGTGTACCGGCGGCACCCGCGTCAACGCAATACAGGCGGCGGAAAAAAGAAAAGTGAACGCGTCGAAATAAAATGCCCACTCAATCGAGAACGACGCGAGAAACCCCGACGCGGCAAAACCGACTGCCGTCGCGCCGAACGAACTGATTGCCATCAGCGAATTCGCCGCCGCGAGTTCCTCATCGCTCGCGACTTCGGGAATGACGGACGCCTGCGCGGGTTCAAAAAATTGGCCGATACTGCTCGTCAGAAAAACCAGCACATACAACCACGCGAGATTCGATGTGACGAAAAAGGGAATCGTCATCACCAACACCGCGCGCAAAATTTCGCAGATGAGCATGATGCGTTTGCGGTCAACGCGGTCGACAAAGACCCCCGCAATCAAACCGATAAAGATGCCCGGCGCGGAGGTTGCAATGAGCATCAAGCCCACCGACAATGCCGAGTTGGTCGCGCGATAGACGAGAATGGACGCGGCGAGCGCCATCAACGCGTCACCAATCGTGGAAACGAGCTGCGCGCTCCACATCAACGTAAAGTTGCGATTGCGGAATACGGCAAAGGGGGAAACGGTTTGGGGCATGGAAAAAAAGTGACAGGTGATTTCCCTTTGTTCCTTTTTTTCCCTGTGCCGTGGAAATCGAGGAGGTATGGGAAATACCCGTCACTTGTCACGTTGCTCGAATTGGAATGGGCTTAGAGCAGATTCCGAATTGATATGTGGTAAGGGCGAACCCTTGTGGTCGCCCATACAACGGGCAAGCACAAGGCATTGCCCCTACGTTCCCACAATCCAAATCGGAATGGGCTTAGAAACTAGCGACGGCGGCGTTGCGCGAATCGTAAATCTTGAAGAGCTTGTCGAGTCCGACGAGTTTGAGCGAATCGAGCAAATAGTCGGACGGCGCGGCAAGACGCAAATCGCCGCTTTTGTCCTGGAGCGCCAGACGCGCACTCAACAAGGCGCGCATCCCCGCGCTGGACATGAACTCGGTTTCGCCGAGGTCAACGACGACGTTGTATTTTTTTGCTTTGAGCGCGGTTTGCAGCGCCTCATCCAACTGCGGCGCGGTGAATCCATCCACACGCCCTTTGACGGTAATCACCTGGGCGTTGCCTTGCGCTAACGTGTTCACACTAAGCATTGGGTTTTCCTCCTTGGAAATGGCATGATTGCGAGTGGCTCGTTGAGTGATGTTGATATTGTACGCGTACGGGGAAAATCTGTCTGTCAGTTAGATGACATACAACACGCGGCATTATATAAATTCTATGCGCGTCGCGCAATGGGGGATTACGCCTGCGCGAGTTTTCGCAGCGCGGCGCGGTCGAGAATGACCAACTTGCCGCGTCCGGTGAGAATCCATCCGGCGCGCCGCCATTGTCCCAAAATTTTCGCGGTGGTCTGACGCGCAACGCCAATGTGTTGCGCGAGCGCGTCTTGCGAAAGCGTGATGAATCCGACGTCGCTCGCCGCGAGGTCCAATTCCAAAAGTACGCTCGCGAGGCGCGCGGGCGCGTCGAGGAACGCGAGTGCGCGTTCGCGTTCAGTGCTGGCGCGCAAACGCTGCGCGGTGATTTCCAAAATGTGGCGCATCAATTTGGGCTGACGTTCGAGTTCATTCAAAAATTCCGCGCGCGGCAGAGCAATCACCTGGCTGTCTTGCTGCGCGAGCGCGGACGCGGTGCGCGGCGCGTTGGTGAGCAGCGCGAGTTCGCCCAAACATTCGCCCGCGTGCATCGTATTGATGACGAGTTCGCGTCCGTCCGATGTCGTGAGGAGAATGAGAATTTCGCCGGAACGAATGACGTACGCGGCATCGCCCTGGTCATCTTGATAAAAGAGAAAGGTGTGGCGCGGCACATTTTTCAAATGTGCAACGCGCGCAAAAATTCGCAGCGCGCTCTCGTCCAAATCATGGAACAGCGGAACGCGGCGGAGAAAAGAATACAGCTCGTTCGGAGAGAGACGAGAGTCCGACATGGCTCGTGGTGATGTTTCGGTACGAAACATCGCCACGACAACAATACCACGAATGCGCGCTGCGTGAAAGGGGCGTTTTGATTAACGCGGGAAATTTTCAAATTGAGCTTGCGGCGCATTCAAATACGCGCGCCCCGCGTGTTCGCTCAACACTTCGGCGCGTTGAATGAGGCGCGTGATGTATTCAAACGCGTCGGCTGCCGCGCGGCTGTGATGATGCGACGCGCTCAACATTGCCCAATGCCGCGCGTAATGGAGCGCCAATACGAGTTCGCGCAAGTAACTGTGAATTTGATACGCGGCAAGAGATGAACGCAATGGCGGTTCGACGTGCGCGCGTTGAGCGAGCCATTCTTGCAACTCGCCCAAATGGTCATGCGCTTGGTCGAGATACAACGCGTGATACAGCGTCGCCACCGCGTACGCGCCGTGTTCGCCGTATGCTTGTTGGTCGGCGCGCGCCAATTGGCGACACGTTTGTAACTCACGCGCCAAGCTTTCCAATGCTTCGGGCGGAACAGTGTGCGGGCTGCGCTCGCCCGAGTCAAGCGGCAGTGTTCCCAACTCGTGTGTGAGGGCAGGATGATTCATAATGGTTCCTCCGTTTTGGGTGCGAGCGGCTCCTGTTGTATCTTACGTTCAGTCGAGCAAAAACGACGCTTTGAATATCGCACAAGCGGTGTGAAACGAGTGTGAAATCTCAAATCGGCGAAGGATGTGGAATCCTGCGCGCACAGTCTTAAACAAACTCGCCGTCCGCGTAATGCGAAACGACGAGTTTGTTATTGCAGGAGGGAATGGGGCTCAGTTTTTCAAACTTTGTAGGAGCATCTCTGCTTCCGCGACGGTGATTTCGCCCGTCTGAAGCGCCTGAAGAATTGCGAATTGCGAATCGTACACTTGAACGCGCGATTCTTTGGGCGGGTTCAATGCGGCTTCGGGTTCGGTCAAATCGGTGACGGTGACTGGCACGACGGCATTGGCAGTCGGTTGTGCCGACGTCGCGACAGGCGTTGATGGGACAGGCGCTGGCGATTCTTGACGTGCCATTGAGCGTTCTTGCTTTTTCGAGCGCGGCGCGGCTTGTCCGGCAAAGCGCGAGGGGCGGCGTTCGACCTGGATATCTATATCGCCGTGCTGGGATTCGAGATGAATGTCAACGGGTTCGCCCTGCGCCGAGTTTGTGGAAGCGTCGCCGATGGTGCCGACCATGCGTCCGCCGTGACGCGCCCCGGGTCCGGGGCGTCCGACGCGCACGAGTTCGGCATTCGATTCGATGTCGCCGTGACGCGTTGCGGCATCTATGCGCGCATACGCATCACCGGGCAGAACGATTTGAATTTCGCCATGTCGCGTTTCGAGCGCCCATGCTTGCGTCGGCAAAACGCTTTCGACTTGAATGTCGCCGCGCGACGATTCCAAATCGAGTTCTGCGATGCGGCCTTGTTCGATTTGAATGTCGCCGCTGCCGACGCGCGCGGTGACGAGCTGCGCGTCGATTTCCTGAATGCGAACGTCGCCGCTGCCGATGCGAATGTGAAAACCGTCGGCGCGCTCTTCATCGTCCAGGTTAAAGTTGAACATGCCGCCAAATTCGCGCGAGAATTTGTCCGCCCAACGCGACGCTTGTTCGGCAAAGCGTTCGCCCCATTCTTCCCACTGCTGTCCGTATTCTGCCCAATCGTCGCGATTTTCAAAGCGCACGCCTTTGCCCACTTTGACTTTGATGCCGATGGGGGGAACCGGCGGAATTGGCGGAATGGGTGGAATGCCGGGCGTCGGCGGGATAGGCGGAATACCTTGCGCGTGTTCTGTGTGTTCGCGGCGTTCGGGCGCTTGGGGCGCGTCGGTCTGGACACAATTTTCCATTTCGACTTCGCCACTGCCGGAACGCAGATTGAAAACGCCGCGACAATTTTCGAGGTGAATTTCGCCGCTGCCGAGTTGGGCGTTGATGCGCGCGTGCAAATTTTGAATTTGAACCTCGCCGCTCGCGGCGGAAATTTCAATCACCCATGCTTTCGACGCGGGGAGCGCAAGATTCCATTCGCTGCTGCCGCCAAAGGGGTGGAGTTCGAGCCAACGTCCGGCGATGTGGGGTTCGCTGCCAAAGTGGCGGCGTCGGCTGTCATCGGTTTCCAAAACAATTTCGCGGGTGTTTTCGCCGACGATGGAAAATTCCCCGTTCGTGGCGACGATGCGAATCGCGTCGAACGCGTCCGCATTCCATTTGTATTCGGGAGAGTTATAGTCTGACATGGTAGGATTCCTGTTCGGTGTTGTTTCTCTCAGTTCTCTGCGCTCCTCTTTTTGGAATCAAGGGAAAGAAGGGAACCAAGGGAAATCGCCTCAAGGTGATTTTAGATTTTTGATGTAGACGGGCGAGGCGCGCGCGGCGCGTCTTGAAATTTTTCGCCCCATTCGACAAGCTTGTTGCCGAGCGTCTTGCGAACGGTTTTGCGTGATGCTTTGGGCGGGCGCGTGTGCGCGAGCAATGCTTCGATTTCGGCTTGCTGTTCCAGCGCGCGCAGTTCGTCTTGACGCCGCTGTTTTTCAAATTCTACATTGAGCCAATTCATAGGAATCTGACTCGCAAGGCGTCGCACTTGCGTACCTCGAGCAGCGAGTGCGATGACTTGGGAAAGTGACGGGTGACGGGCTTTTGACGCGTCGCCAATCTCTGTATGGTGAATTAACCGGACAACGCTTTCAGCTGTTCTAATGCTTGTGCGGCGTCCAATTCCCCTGATGCCACTTTATGCAAAATGGCAGTGCGCGCGCTGCCGGACGGGGGAGTCGGATTTTGTTCGGCATTTTCGAGCGCTTGGTTAATTTCTTCCAATTTGTTGCGGATGGTGGGATACGAAACGCCTAGCACTTTTTCCATCTCGGACAGATTGCCGCGCACGCGCAAAAAGGCGCGCACAAAGCTCTGTTGGTCAGCCGACAGGGACGAAAATAACCCGGGTGTAAATTCGCCCTGCATTTTGAGATGGCAATTGACGCAGCGGATTTCGGTAATGACGATTTGTCCGCCGCAAGCGGGACATTGTTCAAAGAGTTTCAGCATTTGGTATCCTCCGCAAAGGTTATACTACAATAAATTAAATTTGTCAATATATAAATAGGAAATCTTGAATAATTGTTTGAAGGATTTCAACAATTGATTTTTGCCTATTTTGTAGTGCTTTTGTCGGATATGGAAAACGCGAATCTACACGAATCTTGGCGAATAGGTACGAATTCGTTTTGATTCGCGGAAATTCGCGTTGCGGTTACTTGTATGACGCGCACAAGGCGCTATGTTACCACCTCAACAAACACGACTCCATCGTCAGCCCCGGTCCAAATGCCAAAAGTACCGCGTAATCCCCTTTTTCCGGCTTGCCGCAGCGAATCATTTCGTCGAGAACAAACAAAATCGTCGCGGAGGACATGTTGCCGTATTGTTTCAATACCGCGCGCGAGTATTTCAAATCGTCGGGTTCGAGTTCGAGGCGGCGTTCGATGTGCTGCATGATTTTCAAGCCGCCCGGATGCAAGCCCCAAAATCTCACGTCCGCGCGTTTCAAATCATTGCGCGCGAGCAAATCGTCCACAAATTGCTCGATGTTCGCGCCGAGAATTTCGGGAACGTACGCGCTCAGCACCATTTTCATGCCGTGGTCGGTGAGGTGAAATGCCATGTGTTCGAGCGTGTTGTACTCACAGCGCGTCAGCGAATCTACGAGCATCGGTCCCGCATTTTCCTCATCATAGCCAATCACCGCCGCCGCCGCGCCGTCGCCGAACAATGCCGAGACAATGACATTTTCCGTGTCGTCGCTCGGCTGAAAATGGAGCGAACACAATTCGACGGAAAGCATCAACGCGTGATGTTTTGGATTTGCCATGACTACATCGCGCGCGCGCACGAGTCCCGGAAACGCGGCATAGCAGCCCATTCCTAAAATGCACGTGCGCCGCAAATCGCGCCGCAATCCAAGTTGTCCCGCAATTTGCAAATCCAAAAACGGCAAGTCATACCCCGTACACGAAATCACGCTGAACTGGTCAATGTCACGCGGGACGCGTTGTGCGGCGGAGAGCGCGCGTTGTGCCGTTTGTGCGCCGAGCGGCAGTGCTTCACGCATAAAGGTGAGATTGCGTTCTTCGGTCCCCCGAAACGTGTTGTGATATTCGCCCGCCGTCGCGGTAAAGCGGCGTTGAATGCCCGCGCGCTGAAACAAAACGCGCGCGCGCCGATTCGTACCGAGATGCGGCTGCAAAAAGCGTTCGTAAATTTCCGACTGGGTGTACTCGAAACTTGGGACGCCTAACCCCAATCCTAAAATTTTTGGATGCTTCATTCGTTCACCTTTCACGATGCAAGGGTATGTCTCTATCGTATGCGAAATGCGTGGTTTGGAAAACTATCGAAATTTAACCTGCGCGACGCGCATCCTTTATTGGTGTTTTAATAGTGTGCGATATAATTACGTGTGACGCAAGTGGTTCAAACTTGCAACGATGCAGGCGCCCTGCGTTGCTATCACTTTGAGGAGTACACTCTTGATTACGACAGCCCCCGATTTTACCGATTTACGAAATCCGCCCGCCGATTTGCGCAAGACCCCGTGGTTTGCGCCACGCACCATTTCGATTTTGAATCCGCCCGTTGCAGGCGATAAAGTGCAAGAAAATCTATTGCCAAAATTGATTGAAGCGTTTCGCGAACAAGGCCACACCGTTCTCGAAGAACCGAACGGGAACGTTAATTTGATGCTCGGCTTTTATGATGTGCCGGATACCGACGAACCGCTCGTAGACCGCATCCCCGAACGCCAACTGCCGCTCGTGTTGACGATGATGCGCGATTACAAGCTCGCCAGGCGTCCCGAAAACGTCGTCCTCTTTCTCACCATCCGCGAACGTCCGAGCGAAATGAAACACAAACAAGTCATCGAACTTTCGCGCACGGCGATGGCGCGCGCCGGTTCACCGAAAATTGTTTTTCTCTCCGGTGACCGCAACACGGGTGAATTGTGGGAAACGACTTATACCACAATGGAAGGCGGACATCCGAGCGACAAAGCCGAAGAGCGCGATGTTGTGACGATGCTGCGCGACCGCTTGGTGGCAATGTCCTGCGCGCGCGATGTCGGCGCGGATTACATTGTCAAGGAAAATAAAATTTCCAAAGAACAATGGGAAACGACGCGCACGCCCGAAGCGCTGATCGCGGCGGGCAATCGCATGGACAAATTGAATTTGCTCCCCGCACCCAAAAACGTCGGCGAATATGTTTCCCAAGAACTCGGCAACATTTACCATCGCTATTTGAACATGAAAGGTTTTAGCGAGGGGATGTTGTTTATCTTTGACCCTGACACGGATACGTTGATGGTCACCGCGTCGGGTTCGTGGAATGTGGACAAGCGCGCGTTAAAGCGCGATGAAGTCGTGCCGATTGGCGGAATGGATGGACACAAGATTTTGGTGTTTGCGCCCGAAGGGGTCAAGACCAAAGGTCCGTCCGTCGAAGCGGTGGAAATGTACACGCTGTTAATGAGCGTGCCGAAAACGCGCGTGAGCAAAAACGCGAATGGCGTTTGGGTTGCGGACCCGCAGGGCGAAAAAGAGGTGCCGATGATTCGCGGCGGCATTCATACACACGTCGGCGTCGTACGGATTGACCAAGATTGGGTCGAAGATATGGGACTCAATCGCCGCGATTATCCGTACGGTTTCGGCTGCGGCACCGACTTGATGAAGCAGCTCGCGCAAGACGCCGCCGCGCGTTCCAATGCCATTCACGACCCGAACGACGAACGCTTGTACGTGCGCTGGCAAATGTTGTATCACGGCGAAACGGTTGTGGAATTGTGGAAGCCCGGCGCAAGCGACCAACCGCTACAAGGTCTGCTCGACATGTATGACCCGCAGCGTGTCGGCGCGATTGAATACACGTTCGACCATATTGACCAGCCGTAACAACTAAAAAGTACAAAGCTAAAAGCAAAAAAGTGGAAAGGCAGAAAGCCATTTCCACTTTTTTGTTTTTGTGTGAATACTTTTAGCTTTTAACTTTGTACTTTTTACTTGAATTCAAACACTGCTTTAATCACCTTGCTCGCGCCGCGCTTTTCCAACAGTTCAAACGCGTGCGCGTATTCGTCCAACTTGAATTTGTGCGTCACGAGCCACGCCAAATCCAAACCATTCGCCATCATCTCTAATGCGATGTCGAACGCAGCGCGTTTTTCTCCGTTGTACGGTTCTGCGTGATTGGAATTGTACGCCGCGTCCACTTGGAGCTCTTTGGCAAAAATCGGCGTCCAATCCACATTTTTCGTAATCCCCGGCACGCCGACCAACACGACGCGTCCGCGACTGCGTGTCAAACGCAATGAATCGTCAATCGAATCATCCGTGCCCACACATTCGTACGTCACGTCAACGCCGCCGCCGTTCATCACGCGTTTGCCGATAATCGGTTTCAACATCTCGCCGCCCGTGCGTTTTGCAATTTCGGCAGCGTAATCGCTTTTGCCGTCAATGATTTCCGTCGCGCCGAGTTTGCGCGCAGCATCCGCTTGAAACACGTAACGCGCGACGACCCAAATGTTTGCTTTGGAGCCGACGGCGCGCAACGCCGCCAGCGTCAACAAACCAATCACGCCCGCGCCCATAATCAACACCGTTTCATTCTCACGCGGCGGAAATTGCAGCGCGGCGTGCAGACCAATCGTGAACGGTTCCACCAACACCGCGTTTTCATCGCTCACATGAGCGGGAGCGCGGTACACTTGCGCGTGGTGCGCGAGATAATGTTCGCTCCAACTGCCGCCCGTGTCACGACAAAACCCGGTGCCAACCCCGGGCGCAAGGGTTCCTTCGCGCGTGCGTTCGCACAAATTGATTTCGCCGCGCGCGCAAAAGCGGCACAAATCGGAAAACCCGCGCGCTTTGCACCACAGCATCGGCTCGACGACGACGCGTTCGCCGATTTTGAAATCACCCGCGCGCGCGCCCACTTCCGCAATCGTTCCCACATTTTCGTGTCCGAACGTAAACGGAAACGAACTCCACGGCGAAAGATACGGACTCGTATGCAAGTGCATCGTTCCCGTGTCCGTTCCGCAAATGCCGCCATAGCGCGTTTTGATTTTCACCCATTCGTCGTTCGGCAGCGCGAGTTCGGGAACCTCGCGCATTTGCGTACACGACATGCCGTTCCACAACACCGACGGCGAAATTTTTTGCGCCGCCAGTCCGAACACGTAACGCGGAATCGCCGCGTCGAATTGAATTGCCTTCATAAATCAGTATCCGATGAACAGTGGACAGTATGTTTGTCCATTGTCCATTGTTCATCAGCAAGAGTTGTTGCCGAGTTCATTCATCCTTAACTTTCTATATTCCGGTATCGTCACCATCGGCGGACGTTCGCGGATTTGAATGTCCGCCACGTCCAAATCAAAATCGTCGTTTTCGTACCGAATCAATTTCATACTGCGATTGATTTGTTCGACCAGCTCGATGCCGCGCGCTTCGCCGACGCGCTGCATCACCACCTGGGTAATTTCAAACGCCATCTTGCTCAACGAATGCAGCGATTGATTGCGATGCACGCGTTCTTCCAAGTCTACCTGTCCCAACGCATTCAAACCAAAACGCGTCAACAAGTCAATCAACAGTCCGGTCTCGACACCATACCCGACAAAGAACGGCACTTGTTCCAATGCCTTGCGGCGTCCCGCATATTCGCCCGCGAGCGGCTGCACAAAACCGGACAGTTCGGGATAAAACAAATTGAGCAGGGGCCGCGCGGTGAGTTCCGTCACGCGTCCGCCGCCGCGCGCCTCTAATTTTTTTCCGATGCGCAGCGGGCGTTGATAAAAACCTTTGACATACATCAAACCCGGTTCACGAATCAGCGGACCCAAAATCCCGTACACAAAACGCGGGTGAATGTTCACAATGTCCGTATCAATCCACGCAATCAAATCGCCGCTCAACACATACAGCGAATTCCACAACGCTTCGCCTTTGCCTGACCACGCGCCGTACTGCGTCAACACTTCGGGATGTTTCACCACCGTCGTACCGAGGCGTTCGGCAATTTCGACGGTGCGGTCTGTCGAATTGGAATCAATGACGACGATTTCGTCGAGCAGCGGAAACTCGCGCACGAAACGTTGGCGCATTGTTTTGATGACACTGCCAATCGTGGCTTCTTCGTTCAACGTCGGCAAGCCGAGCGAAATCGTCAGCCCTTGCTGCTCTTTGAGTCGAACCAGTTGCGCAATGTCTGAAAATTCGTGCGCGTGAAATGTATTTTCGGCGAACCATTTGTCCACGATAACCGATATCGTATAGTCCACCGGCGCGAGTTCGGCATCAAGCGGAGTGATGCCGGACGCTTGTGATGTTTTGACGACGAGCGTGGGAATCTGCGCATGTTCCAAAACGTGCGATGTGACCGCGCCGACCTTTTTTTCGCGCGGCGTCGGGTGCGCGGCGGCGCCCATCACCAGCAACTGATGCGCGCGCGGTTTGGCATTTTCGCGGATCGCGCGCGCCGCATTCGTTCGGGAACGGTGCCAGCGCGTAATTTGAGGCAAGGCGCGCAATTGTTGAAACAACGCGCGCACGCGTTGGTCGCGCAACCGCGCGCGCGTCGTGGCGTGAAGCAATGTAATTTCTGCGCCGTACGTTTTTGCAAATGCCAGCGCCGTTTCCAGCGCGAGCGCGGCGTACGGACCTCCGCGAATCGGGAGCAAAATGCGCTTCATGCGCGCAGGCAATTCGCCTTTTGCCAAAATCACATCGCACGGCAGCGCGTCGAGCAAGAGCGTGGCAAGCGGACTCGCCGCGTTCACCAAAGACAATTCGACGTGTTCGTGATTGACGAGCGATTTCGTTTCTTGCACGGGGTCGTGGGTCACGCGTACGTGAAAGGATATTTCGGACGGCAGTGTTGTTGCCAACGTCTGACGCAGCTGCTGGGCGGGACGCGCCCCCGCGCTCAACGATTGGTCCAACGGCACGACGACCAATCCCAAGACTGTCGGCGTCAATGCGCGCGTGTCCGCAAGCACGCGCGCAAATGCAAGCAGCGGCGCGATTTCCTCGATGCTCACGCCGACGCAAAGCAAACACGCCGTGAGGCGTTTGGTTGGCTGCGCGCGTTTGTCACTTGCCACTTGGCACGTCTTTCCGCAAAAGTGGCTCTATGCGCGTCGTGAAAATGTGTCCCCACAAATAATTTTGTTTCACGCGTTGTTTGAGTTGATACCGCGCATCGTTTTCAAAAAAATTCGCGATGTGCGCGGCAATGTCTCGGGGTGATTCGTCGAGCGAAAAATAATTGGCAAATTCGCGCGCCGTTTCACGGAACGGCGGAATGTCCGCGCAAAAAATCGGCAGCCGCGCGACGCCCGCCTCCAAAATCGGAATGCCGAAGCCTTCGCGCGCGCTCGGAAACAACAGCGCGTCCGCAAGCGCATACAAATCGCGCCGCGTCGCGTCGTCTACCGTGCCGTGTTCTTGAAGAAAAACAATGCTCCCGGCTTGGTCATTTCGCGCCGCACTTGTGAGAAATCTCTTGTCGCTTGGGTCAGAGATTTCTCGCTGCGGCGTCATCGCCGCAAACGCTCGAAATGACACTTGAGCGGCGCGCGTTTTCAATTCTTGCAGATACTGTTGATTCGCGGGATTGTGCGGACCGAGCGGACCCATCACGAGCAATTTCGGCGCATATCCTTTTTCGCACAAGCCGTTCACGATGTCAATCGCGAGTTCGATATTTTTGCGCCGCGTGACGCGCGCGGGCAAGAGCAACAACGGCGCGGCGTCGAACAATTTCAGTGTGCGCAGCCGGCGCGCCGTCGTTTCACTCACTTGAAAAAATTCCGCCGCGTCGAGTCCGGGCGGCACGACAAAAATTTTCGCGGCGTCGAGATTCAATAAACGCGCGAGGTCATGTTGCCGCGATTCTGAGACGACGACGTAGGTTGTATTCTCCCACGCGCGTTTGAGCAAATCCCACGGCGCGCCGTCATGCACAGCATCCGCGTACACGGGGTCAGCCCACGCGAAATCATGTGACCACGCGACAAATTTGATTTCGCGTTGTGTGACGAGTTGATGCAGTGCTGTTGTGAGCGCGAGATTTTTGTGTAACGTTACAACGTTGTGCGCGAGGAGAACATCCGCGTCGCGCAGTTCGCATTCCAACGCGGCAAAAATTTCTTGAACGAGCGCGTGAAATTCCTCCGGCACGCTGCCGCGATGCAATTCGCGCTGTACGCTTTCCACGCGCGGATGACGCGAATCGATTTCGGGAATTATTGTGGCATCGTCGCCGCGTCCCGCGATAAGTTTCACCGCATAGCCGTGTTCGCGCAGCAAACGCGCGTGCGCTGCAATCGTCACCTCGACGCCGCCGACGATGGGTGGAACGGCATAGTGGAGAATGGCGATGCGTGAGTTGGTCTTCATTGTAGAAGCGATTATAAAGAGTACGCGCAAAACGGGAAATGTGAAACGTAAATATCGAGGGACAATGAAAATCCAAGAACGGTTGTCATTTTTGTATGGTGAAACGGTGGCGAACGAGATGCTGCCGCGCATGCAAGCGCGAATTGAAAATTCTGCGCGGCTGCTCCCAGAAACGCGCCGCGCGCCGATGGATGAACGCACCGTGCTGTTGATTGCGTACGGCGACCAGGTGCGCGCGGAAAATGAAACGCCGCTGCAAACGCTCGCAGAGTTTCTCAACACCTACGCGCGCGAAATCATTTCGGGCGTGCACCTTTTGCCCTTTTATCCGTACTCATCCGACGACGGCTTTTCGGTGCTCGACTATTACGCGGTGGATGAACATTTGGGAACGTGGGACGATGTGGCGCGCGTGGGCGCGCATTTCGATTTGATGCTTGATGCGGTCATCAACCACGCGAGCGCGCAAGGCACATGGTTTCAAAAATTTTTGCGCGATGAAATTCCATACAATGATTATTTTTTTACGGTGACGAACGAGTTTGATACGACAAAGGTGATTCGTCCGCGC
Organism: uncultured Chloroflexota bacterium; assembly: GCA_937870825.1. Classification (GTDB taxonomy): domain Bacteria; phylum Chloroflexota; class Anaerolineae; order UBA4142; family SHND01; genus SHND01. The sequence continues at coordinate 20,331 of CALMZO010000045.1, forward strand.
GCGTTGCCGCTGCTCACGGCTTTTGAAACGGCGGCGGGGAAAAAATTGGTGTGGACGACGTTCAGCGCGGACCAAGTGGATTTGAATTACAGGAATCCTGAATTGCTCTTGCAAATTCTCGACGTGCTGTTGTTTTACGTTTCGCGCGGCGCGCGGTTTTTGCGGCTCGATGCGATTGCGTTTTTGTGGAAAGAAAGCGGGACGACGTGTTTGCATCTGCCGCAAACGCACGCGGTGATTCAATTTTTTCGCGCCGTGTTGAATCAAGTCGCGCCGGATGTTGTTATGGTGACGGAAACGAATGTGCCGCACGCGGACAACATTTCCTATTTTGGCGACGGGACGAACGAAGCGCAGTGGGTGTACAACTTTGCGCTGCCGCCGTTGACGCTGCACACCGTACAAACGGGCGACGCGACCAAACTCGCGCGGTGGGCAAGCACATTGCAAACGCCTTCGCCCGAAACCTCTTTTTTCAATTTTCTCGCGTCGCACGACGGCATCGGACTCAATCCCGCGCGCGGGATTTTGACGCAAGCCGAAATTGATTCACTCGTCGCGCGCACGCTCGAACGCGGCGGACGGATTTCGCACAAAAACAACGCGGATGGCACAACAAGTCCGTACGAAATGAATATCAATTTTCTCGATGCGTTGACGATTCCGCATGAGACAGAGGACATTTCGATTGCGCGGTTTTTGTGCGCGCACGCGATTCAACTCGCGCTGGCAGGCGTGCCGGGAATTTATTTTCATTCGTTGTTCGGTTCACGCGGCGACCAGGCGGGCGCGGACGCGAGCGGGATTGCGCGGCGCATCAATCGGCAAAAATTTTCGCGCGCGGAACTCGAACGCGAACTCGCGGAAGACAAGTCGCGGCGTTTCAAAATTTTTACGCGGCTGCAAGAATTGTTGCGTGTGCGCGGACAACACACGGCATTTCATCCGAACGCGGCGCAAGAAATTTTGCAAGACGATGCGCGCGTGTTTGCGGTGCTGCGTTCGGGTGAAAACGAACGCGTGTTGTGTTTGCACAATGTGACGGATGCAAGTGTGCGTTTTGTTTTGCGCGAGACGCGCGGGTGGCGCGATTTGTTTTCAGGCGCGGAATATCGCGCGGGCGAAATCGAGTTAGCGCCGTATGCCATTGCGTGGCTCGGCTAGGTCAAAAAACATCGCCGCGAAAATTTTCGCGGCGATGTTTTTTTGTTTGTTATGGACGACTGAAACTTGCCCACGCGGATTTCGCGCAGCCGAACGCGTTGCAAGCCATCGCGCGCCAGACATACGTTTTGTCGGACGCGAGCTTTTTTGTTCTGTATTGTGTCGCCTGGACGTTTTTGTTTTGTTCGACGCGCGCGCCTTTGGGTGAACCTTCGCGCACGACGATTTTGTAAAAGGTCGCGCACGCGTCCGCGTTCCATTTCAAATTCGCGCGCGGCTTGTTGACGTTCGCGTTTTGAATGGGGGAAATGAGTTCGGGCGCGGCGGGTTTGTTTGGACAATTTGGCGGTGTGTTGGTCGCGGTGGCAGTTGCGTTTGGCGGCGTGTTGGTCGCGGTTGCCGTCGCGGTAGTCGTGCGCGTCAACGTGGCTGTTTGTGTTGGCGTGCGCGTTTGTGTCGGCGTTGGCGTCGGGTCGTTGCCGTTATTCGTTTTCCAATAATTCATCAAATCGGTCAACGCTTGCGGAATGTTGGTCGCGGACGCGCCGCCTGCCTGGTCCTTGTCATTGACGCCGTGACACGAGGTGCAGACGCGAATTTCACCGGGCTGGAATGTAATCCACATGCGTTCGCGCACAATGCCGACGCCGTTCGCGTTGGTGCTTTGCCATGACATCGCGCGGCGCGCAGGCACAAAGGCGGCGACGGAACCATCGGGCGCAATCAAGACGCTGCTGTTTTGTCCTTGCGCCAACTTGTTGGCGTTCACCGCGTTGGGGTCGTGCATGTATTGCGCGAGGACGCGGCGTCCGTCGCGCGGGTCTTGAATGCCGCCGAGTCCGCGAATCAAATCGGCTTGGAAAAATTGCATGTACTTGATGCTGTAGATTTTTCCGCCCGCACCGAGCGTTTGGGTGCCGTTCGGAACTTGGAGATTGAACGGCTGTTGATGGTCGAAATCATCGCGCTGTGTGGTGTTGCGAACGACCATGAGCGCGAGATTGTTTTGTTCGAGCCACGTTTGAATTTGACTCACCTGGACGCCCGCGTTTTCAATCGCAGTTTTTTCTTGGTTGGGCAAGGACGGCGAACGACGTTCCGGTTTCGCGCGCGCGACCACTTCGACGGGCTGCAATTCCCACAACGTGACATTGTTGTACGTGATGAGGTAATCGGGCGACCAATAGCGCACGGTTTTTTGAATCCCGTTCGTCAAATTTTGGTCGGGTCCCCAATAACCATTGTTCAAGAGTTTCAACGTCTTGAGTCGAAACGCGTAACGCGATGCCGGTTCATCATAGCTGCCGATGTTGTCATCCGCGTCGGTCGGCGCGGTGTGCGCGGCGATGACGGTTCCGCCTGTAAGTGGCAACGGGTCACGATAATGCCCGGAGTGATTCGCGGAAGGATTCGGTCCGTACGATGCGGTATCGGGATGCGTCCAGTACGTGATGACGCTCGTGTCTGGATTCACCGTCGGCGCGGCGTTGACGGAAATCAATTGTCCTGACGCGTGCGTTGAAAATTCCGGCGCGTCAATTCCAAAATAGCGGCCGGGTGTTGTGGGATCCTCTTTGACCTGCAAAAAGTTTTCGATGTCGTTTTCATTCGCGCGCGAATCTTGTCCATAGTATTCGTACAAATTCCCGTCGTCGTTGAAACTCTGCGGGATGTAGCCGTTCAGTTCGTGGCGTCCGAGATGATTGAGCGTTTCTTCTTCGGTGCCATCTTCGTTGATTTGCCAAGGGGTGAAATGATTAAAGGTGTGGGTGTTGAGATTGGTGCCTTGTGCTTGGTCGGCGGCGCGGGGTTCGGGAAAAATTTCCGCGCGCGTTTGCAATGCCGCCGCGTTCGCCGCTTCGCTCGCGAAATTGAATGTGCAGTATGAGTCGCAACCATCACCATAACCATAGCTGTCGAATCCCGCGTTTTGATAGCGGTCACTGTCCGCTTGTTGGTCGCGCTGCAAATGGTCCCAGCGCGTGAAAATAACGCGTCCGTAGGAATCCAGAATCGGCGTGAACGCCCCACTCGGCGCGTGATTCAATAAAAACAAATCGCCCGTGTTGCGGTCAAGTGACCAGACGCCGGTGACGGTGGGCGCCTCTTCGTATTCGTCGAGCTGCGGGTACAAATGTGCCGCGCCGTTGTGCGGACGGTCGCTCGTGAACAAGATGCGTTCGTCCGTTCCATAAAACGGCGTGATGTTGTTGTAGTTTGCCGGCTGATTGGGAATTTTGGTGATGTTGGGTGTTTCGTCTTTGCCCAAGTTGGTGATTTCGTAAATTTGCCAATAGTAGGTGTTGTATTGATATTGGTTGGTCGCCGCGCCGACGACCATGCTGAACAACGCTTTTGTTCCGTTCCAATGCACGCTCGGGTCGCGCACGGCAATCGCGTTTGCGCCGAGACAATTTGCTGCGCCGCCGCACGCGCCGGGTGACGTGTCGTATCCTCCATAACCCGCCACTTGCGTTAAATTTTTCAGCGTGCCGTCGGTGTAACGAATGTACAAATCGCCGCCGCGTCCCACGCTGTCGAGCGCGCCGCTCTGATTGCCAAACACAGAGCCGATGGTGGTGAAATCGTCGGGGATGGGAACTTGGGTGACGAAAAGAATCGGATTGGTGATGGCATTTGTCTCGGCGCGCAATGGCGGCACAGAGGGCGAGGCGAGAAATGTAAGGATGAGCATCGAAAGCCAGAGAAACGTGATACGTACAACGTGATACGTAAAACGTGATACCTGGTAGTTGATACGTGCGTTTCTTTTCATGGCAGCTTGACCCTTATAACACCTGACCATTGGTAGGAATCGTCAGCGTAGAGAATTTGCAATTTGTAAGCATACGTGGTTTGCGACGCAAGGTTGCGGTCTTGACGACGATAACGCGCGCCAATGTCGTTTCCGCGCTGTTGCGCCGTGAAGGGAATCGCGTTGATTTTTTCCCATGGCTGTCCGGGTGTACGCCGCCAGAGAGAAAAGCCAACAATGTCTCTTTCGCTGTGTGTTTCCCAAGTGATTCGTGCGCGCGTTCCGTCAATGCTCCGCGCGGCAAAGGAGGCGAGAATCAACGTGCGCGCAACGAGCGTGCGCGTGGGAGTGCGCGTGCGCGTCGCGGTGCGTGTGCGCGTGGGCGTCGCGGTGGGCAGAGTCGCACCGGCGACGGCATACTGACACTTTTTTGCGACACCAACAATCGGGTCGCCGCCAAAATTCGCGGCATTGCACGTGACGCTGCCGGTAATCATTTTGTATTTGAACCGACCGTACGCGCCAAAGCGAACGACGCGCGTGCCGGGAACAGTGCAGACGAGATTTTCTTGCGCGCAAAATGTCCACGCCCCGAGCGTCGGTGTGGTGGCGCGCGTCAATGTTTTGGTGGGGGTGCGCGTTAGAGTTTTGGTCAACGTCCGCGTAGGTGTCTTGGTCGCAAGAGTTGTTGATGTTTTTGTAGCTGTTGCAGTGAGTGTTCTAGACGGGATGGCGGTGAACGTTTTTGTGAACGTCGGTGTTGCCGTATTCGCAAAGGTGGCGGTAGATGTTGGCGTGTTGGTGTTTGTCGGCGGCGCGTTGTTGGCAAGCAGTTCAAGGTCGAAACTGATATCGCTGCTGGTCACGTTCGCTTGATGCAATTCGACGGTGAGAAGATTCGCGCCTGCATTCAACTGTGCGGGATTTATTGCAAAGCCATTATAAGTATTTTCTTCCGGCGCGCCGAGCGCAGTCACCGCGAGCGTGTTGTATGCGACGGTGCCTGTCGGCATATTTGTACGCACCACTTCACTGCCGTTCAAGGACACCACCGCGCCATCATCGCGCAGCAAATTCATCGCGAGTGATGAGAACGCGGCGGGATTCGCGACGTTGAATGTTTTGCGAAAATAGGTCGTGATGAAACGATTGTTCACGTCGCCGCCGTAACTGACGACTGTCGCTTCATCCCCGTCACCGTAACCCAATTGTGCATTGCCCGATGCCCACGCGCTGTCGTCAAAATTCGCCGCGCGCCACGCAGTCCCCTGGTCGGAACCGTTGTCGAGATATTTCCACGCGGAATTTTTTGCAACGAGCGTCGTCGCGCTCGATGTGGGCGACGGCGTGGGGGAAGAGGGGGGGGCGCCGCCGATGACGAATGAATCGGTGAACGTGCCCGCGCTGGTCGGGATGAATTGCGCGCTCAACTGATTGCTCGTCACGGTCACTTTGAAAAATCCGTAGCGCGCGGTGTCGCCCGGCAAAACGATGCGCGAAAAATATCCGGCTTCGGCATCTGCTGGATTGCTCCCGTACATGCTTTGCCCGCCCGTGCCGACAATCGCGAGAACCATTCCGGCATTTTTGGAATAATGATTGTCCGCGCCATCATCCACCACACACGTTGCTTCGTACGCGCCGGGCAAAATGCTCGTACAGGTCGCGCCGTTAAACGCCAATTGTTTCGTGCGCTGATAATTGTGGTCGTGTCCTTGCAAAACCAAATCTACTTTTTTGCTGATGAGCAGATTGAACAAGTCAGTACCGATTTCGCAGCTCTTGGCGCCCGTCGAAATGCAATTCTTGTGCATTCCGACAATCACCCACGGAATGTTTGCCGCGCGCGCGCCGTCAATCGCGCTGACCAGCCAATTGTAACGCGCGGTGCCGACGTTGTATGCGTACGTTTGTCCGTTGAGCGTGAGACTGGGCGAGATGGAAATGAAGCGCGCGAGATTTTGATAGTCGAAATAATATTCTTTGCCGTACGCGCCGTTGAGATTGCCGATGCGGTCGGGCAAACACGCGGCGAAATTGTCAATGTGTCCGTCGCCGGAATTGTCCGCGTCGTGATTGCCGCTGATGAGTTGAAACGGAAACGTCGCGCCCACTTTGCTCTGCACGTAATTGCACCACAACGCCTCTTCGCCGTTCGCCCCGTAACTCAAATCGCCGAGCGTGAGATGAAATGCCGCGCCGGACGCGGCAATGCCGTTCAAAACATTGTCGGTGTTGACAGTACTGCCCACATCGCCGACGGTGGTAAAGGTGAACGACGATAGTTGTGCCAACGCGGGCGCGTGGAAGACAAGGACGCCGGTGAGAAAAGTGACGAAAAGAGCAAAGCGCCAAAGTGCCATGCTGTTATTGTAACGGCGATTGGTTTTCGAGCAATGGGGAATTTGGGGGGACGCGTACAAAAATTAACCTCGTTTTCTTCGCCCAACTACGGCTTGCAGAAAACGAGGTTGTAGGTGCTTTACCGTCGGCGCTTACGAGCTGCGTTGTGCGGGGACCAATGACGGGATGGAGATGTTGCTCACTTCCGGCATCGGCTCGGTTCGTGTGGCGAGAAAGGCATCTACAACGCGCGGGTCCCATTGCGTCCCGCGTCCTTCGCGCAAAATGTCTAATGCTTTTTCTACAGAATACGCGGGACGATAGGGGCGGTCACTCGTCATCGCATCGAAACCATCGGCGACGGCAATCACGCGCGCGCCGAGGGGAATTTCCATCTCTCTTAAACGGTCGGGATAGCCTTTGCCGTCCCAGCGTTCGTGATGGTGGCGCACCATCTCTTTGCCCCGCGCAAAATCGGGAAAGCGTTGCAAAAGTTGTGCGCCAATATCTACATGCGTCTCCATCAACTTGCGTTCGTCCGGCGTTAGACAGCCGGGCTTGCGTAAAATTTCATCCGGCAGCCCGACTTTGCCAATGTCGTGAACTCGCGCCGCCGAAACAATCAATTCGACTTCCTGTCCTTGCAGCGACAGTTCGTACAAAATTTGCCGTACCAGTTCAGACACGCGGCGCGAGTGTCCGCCCGTGTACGGGTCACGCAAATCAACCGTATCCGCAAGCCCTTGCAAAAGCTGCCGCGTATTCTCTTGAAGTTCCTTGGCGCGTTTCAAGGTGAAATAGACGATGCCTGACGGAACGGCAAGCAGCGGCAGCGCGAGCAACTGGTACTGTGCCGCAATGGCGCCCGCAATGCCCAGCAAATACTGCACACCTTCCGGCATGTACAATTCTCGAAACAGCACACGCAAGAGATGACGCGGCGGTTCGTTAGAGATACCCGCAATTTCAAACGCGGTCCCAACGAGGTCTACCACAAACATCGCGGCGGCGGCGAGAAGCAAGAGTCCCAAATGAGTGAAAGAGTTTGGAGCGGGGAGATGGGCAACGAACGAACCGAGCCACGCGACGACAATCCACCGCCCCACGCCGGTCATAATGTCGCCGGCATTCGTCCCCATTCTCGGACGCAAGAGCAAGGACACACCAAACATCGCGATTCCTGCGCCCAACGCTGCCTGCCAAGGCGGAAACAACACCGCAATCAAATAAAGCGGCAGCGTGATGACCATCAATTTTGTATTGTGACGAAGATGGATTTGAAATTGGGCAGCGCCAAGGGTTGCCGCAATCAAAAACAGCCACGCGAGGATTGCGGGCATGTCAACACGCGCAGGCAAAGACTCGGCGCGCCAAGCCGAAACCAAAACAACGCCTCCAAGGGCGAGCGAGATAATTCCCGTCAGCGGTTGGGGATGAATTTGCTTGAGCATTACACTCCGCCCACGTTATTCGGTGGTTTCGGGAATGTCAATTTTGGCGGTGATTGGCTTGGTGGCTTTGCCCTCGACGGTCTCGGTCACCTCGCCGTACGTCATGTAGACCACAACATCGGCGGACTTGGGTGCGGTGACCAACGTCTCGCTCTTGTATTCCCCCGCTTTACCGGTTTGAAGGATAAGCTCTTCGGGAATATAGGGCGTTGATTCGAAATAGACGATGCTCGTGGCAGTCACCCCTTCTGGCACATAAAGGATATAGTCAATCCGCTCCACTTGAGAAGCGTCAACAGAAATGTCCAACATAATCGTAACGACATCGCCGTTGGAAAGAGTGACAATGGGGTCTCGCCGACATCCGATGACACCGGCTTGGACATCGGACAGGGGAAGGATGATTGCGGCCACCAGGGAAAGAATGGTCGCAAACAGAATGGCACCGAGGCGGGTTGTGTGAACGCGACAACTGCGCATGATGGACTCCTCAGCAGAACCAAGTTAACACGATTGTAGGACTAAAATAATCAACTTGACCCGCTATACACTTTGGCAGGAACAAATCGGGAACCAATCAACTGCACACTATATCAAGGAATCCTAACACAATCACATTAACATCCACATTAGCTCGAAAAGCGTAACAATACAACTCCAGGATTGCTGCGTCCAAGAGCCGCCACGACAACGTCCGTCGTGTGCCTTGAGCAACTTGTTGACACCTTACAAATAGCAAGACCGGACAAGACGTCAAACCTCGAATGCCAATTCGGTCAAACTCAAAGGATGGCGCAGCCGATTTCCAAGAGTATACAGCTATTTTGCTCAAAGTATAACAGGACTTTTGGTCTGTCGCGAAGCGTTCCGACCCGCTCGGAAAACATTCTCGCTTCTGTGACGGAGGATTCGACAGAACTGCGCGTGTGTGTAAAATAAC
>CALMZO010000046.1 GCA_937870825.1 uncultured Chloroflexota bacterium
GCCCCATCCCTCACCAAAATACAAACGCGCGAGCGGGTCTTGCGGCGTAATTGAAATCGCATCCGACGCGGGCAAATCATTCACCCGATACGCCACCACCCCGCGCCCATTTTCATAACTCTCGCTGATTTTTGTAACGGGAAAATTTTCTTGAATGTACGCGCGCGTTTTGTTTGCCACGTCGCGGTTCGTTTCTTCAAACGGCGTGTGCCAAAGGATATAGCGCGTGCCGAAAAATTGGAGGACGCGCGGCGCGAGTTCTTGGTCACGCGCGCGCGTCGCGTCGTCAATCGCGTGTCCCGTTTGAATCGCAATCAAGGAATTGAGCACAGGCGCTTCAAAAAAATATTGAAATTTGAGTTCGGGATTGCGGGAGGTGTTGCCGTTCAAAATCGGATGCTGCTGCGTCGTTTGAAAAAATTGCGCGTACATGAAACTGCGGTCAATCGCCGCTTGCGAGTCCGCGCGATAACTCCCCGTCACGCGAAACCCATTCCGCCACGCGAGCGGAATTTCCATGACGGAAAAATTTCCCGCGTCGCGCGCGATTTGGGAATAGATGCTCGGAGATTGGAGATTGGAGATGGGGAGAGGCGTGGAGAGATGCTCAAAAATAAAGAGTGATACAAACAGCAGGGAGCACGTCGCAGGGAGTAGATTCCTTGATACTTGATACTTGATATTTGATACTCTTCCTTGCACCCACATCACCCCATATCCCGCCAACACCGCCAAACTTAACGTCAACATCACACTCCACCGCGACGGATAGCGATTGCCTTTGATAAGTGGAATTTCGAGCAGTACATCGAACGGCATCGGCAAATCCAATTCCGCGCCGTTGATGCGCAACGTGGGTCCGAGGGAAATAAGCGCAAACAACAAAAACCAAATGCCCCACATGCGCGCGGGTTTGATTTTCCACAACGCGATGGCGGCGAGCGCGAGCGCGGTGAAACCGAGATACATGAAATTGAGATAGGGAAAAGAAAAGCGAGAAACGAGAGCGCCGAAAAATGGGTGTAGGTGTGAGGGAACAAAAAAACCGAGAAGGTCGGCGGAAAAGATATTCGAAAAACCCAAACCCTGTTGAATGAAATCGCCTTCGCTCAACGTGTCGGCAAAGAGCGCGGCAAAAATGGGGAGCATGGGAACGATGAAAACGAGAGAGGCGAATAGCAGATTGCGAATTGCGAATTGCGAATTGCGAATTGAAAAACGTTTTGTGCCAAACCAATAGATGAAATAGGCAATCGTAAAAAGTACGAGAAACGACGCGAAAATAAATTCGCTCAATGCTTGCGCGAGCAAAAAAAGTCCGAGCAAAAATCCATACCGGAGCGGAGGTTTCGGCGCGTCGAAAATTTTCAGCAAGAACAAAATGTAAAACGGAATCCACTGCGACGACGCAATGTTGAATTGTCCGAGCGAGGCGTACAAAAATTTGTTCGCAGAGAACGCGTACACGAGTCCTGCGGCGAACGCGGCAAAAAACAGATTGGACGCGGCTGAACGCAGCTTACGCGGATTGGTTTCGTTTCCGCGTTCCTCCGTGTTCGCTCGCGTCCGATTCAACAGATACGTCATCAACAAATACGCGCCAAAGCCGCTCAACGCGAACGACAAAATTAAATTGATATTGGCAGCGGGAATAATTCCAAACGCGAATTGAAAGGGGATGGCAAGAAACGCGTTGAGGTACGTGAGCGTGTAGAATCCGAGATTGAGTCCAATCGGAAAAAACATGTAATCCGTATAAATCGGACTCGCGCCCAAATTCAAAATCGAGTACGGCACCCACCACAAATTCCACGCGAGCGCGGGGTCATCGCCGCCGTCACCCGCGACGTGTGTGGTGAAATTCAAAATCAGCGGAAAGGTGAGAACGAGGGTAAGGAGCAAGTACGCGCCGAGCGCGTAGAGATGCAAACGGAGAAACGAACGAGTTGGCAACGTGATGGAGAGATGGAGAGATGGAGAGACGGAGAGATGGAGAGTTGTTTTCGCTTTGCGAAAACGTCACTCAATCACTCTAACCCTCAATCGCTCCGTCAATTTTGACCATTGTACGATATCCGATAAATCGCGCCGGGCGCTTCGGGGTCGGCTTTGCCGCCGCGCAGGTCGGCAATATACAGCGCGCCATCCGGTCCAATTGCCAGCGCAACAGGACGGTCTAGCCCATCCGCGAAATCGCGCACGCTCCAATTGATTTTACCGTCCTGTTCTTGGCGCACCACGCGCACCACTTCACGATAGCGCGAATTTGGACGGGCATGCCAATAGAGCGCAACGAAAATGTCTCCGCGAAAGCGCGGCGGAAACGCGTTCGTCACGGCGGAGCCAACATTATACACAGTGATTCCTGTCGGCGCGGTGTGCGGAATAAAAGACACAAGCGGGGCGCGTGTCTCGCTCCACGCGGGCGGAATGCCGAAAAAATACGGATAACCGTAATCCGCACCCTCTTGCACCAAATTCAACTCGTCGCCGTCGGGAACGGGAATCGTTTCATCGCCATTGTCCGTCGCATACAGATTTCCGTTCGCGTCGAACGCGATGGCATACGGATTCCGCAAACCGCGCGCAAACAATTTCGGATTCTTGCCGTCCGCGTCCACTTGCAGCACGCCCGCGAATTGCCAGGCGTCGCGCGGCTGACCTTCATACCAATACGTTTTGTCTTTTAATTCCAGTTGCCCCACACGCGGACCACCAATCGCAATGTACAGTTTTCCGTCAGGTCCGAACGCGATGCCGTTGTTGGAATGTTGAACGTCGAGCGAAAAAAGTTTGTCGAGAATGATTTTGTTTTCGTCCGCGACCCCGTCGCCGTTCGTATCGCGCAGTGTGTTGATTTGTCCGCGACTCGATACGTACAACATGCCGTCGCGCCACGCAAGCCCGCGCGGATTCGCAAAACCACTCGCAAAAATTTTTTTCTCGTCCGCAGCACCATCGCCGTTCGTATCGCGCAAACGCACCACATTGCCGTCCATCAGTTCCGTGTAATACAAATTGCCCGCGTCGTCGAACGCGAGCGCGCTCGGTTCCTGTACGTCGCGCGCAAATTCTTGAACGCGAAAATTTTCGGGGACGCGAATGTCTTGCAGCGTCGGATGCGCGTTTGCAATGGGCTGATTTTGTGAAAGTACGCGCAGAGTGATGAGCAGTGTGATTGTTGCAACGACGACGAGTCCAACTGCCAACCGCAAACGCCGCTGCGCGAACCAAACGCCGAGTGTGGCGATTCCAACTGCTCCAAGTCCGATGAGAAATGGAACAAGGTCATTGCGCGCAAATTCTTGCAGGTCGAGCGCGAGGGGCAGCGCGCCGAACAGCTGCACCGCGAACCGACTCGCCAAGAAAAAGAGCGCGCCGAGCGCAATGCCGCCGACGACAAGCCAAATCAGCGCGGCGCGTTTGCGCGTGCGATAAAATTGAAATGCGCCCAACACGACCAGTGTGAGCGCAAAAGCAAAGAGAGCGAGCGCAAAGAGGTTTATCAAAACGCAGTCCCTACAGCGGAGCGACGAGCGAGCGTAACGCGTCCAACGTCAATTTGCACCGTGGATTTTCATTTTTTGCGAGGCACTTCGTGATGATGCCGGCAGCGCGCTTCGTACATTTCATTCGCGCCGACGACGACGAGAGGGTCATCGTACGCGGCAGGTTCGCCATTCACCAAACGCTGTGTGCGCGACGCGGGTCCGCCGCAGACCATACAAATCGCGTTCAGTTTGTCCACCTGTTCCGCTTGCGCCATCAGCACGGGCATCGGTCCGAACGGCTCGCCGCGAAAATCGGTGTCGAGTCCGGCGACAATGACACGCACGCCGCGCTGCGCGAGCTGGGCGACGACCTCGGCGATTTCCCAATCGAAAAATTGGGCTTCGTCAATCGCGACGACATTCACGCCTTCGTGCCAGTGTTGCCAAATGTCTGCCGCGCGGGCAATCGGACGCGCTTCGAGATTCACCCCGCTGTGTGAAGCAATCGTCGCGTTGCCGTAACGGACATCAATCGCGTTGGTAAACACCATGACGTTTTGTTTTGCGATTTGCGCGCGGCGCACGCGGCGAATCAATTCTTCGGACTTGCCGCTAAACATCGAGCCGCACACGAGCTCGACATGCCCTTGTTGGTCATTGAAGCGGTCCATTTTATTTTTCATAAAAACGCCCACGCCTCATCGGTAAGAATGATGCGTGGGCGTAGGGTGTTCCAGGTAAAAAGGTTACGCGGGTTGGGAATCGCCTTCGTTCGTCGGCGCGGACGATTCGGCAGGTTTATCTTGGCGCGGTTTGCGTTCGCGCGGGGGACGCGGCGGACGCTGTGGACGACGCGGCTCGCGCGTGCCGCCTGCAATGTTCGAGACCGCTTGCGCGGCGGCGCTCACGCCTTCGCCAAGCGCCTGGACGGCGCCTTCGACAACGGCTTCGGCAGTGCCAATTGCTTCGCCAACGGTCTTGGCAACGGCGACAGCGGGCGTTTCGGCTGCGGGTTCGGGCTGCATCGCTTCCAACATGCCGCTGCGTTTTGCGCGTTCCTGGGCGCGGCGTTGTTTCTTGCTGCCCTTGCCTTCGCCCTGCGCGGCTACCACTGTTTCGCGCGCTTGCAAACGTTTCGTAAAGCGTTCGACTTGACCGGCGGTGTCAACGATACGCTGGGTGCCGGTGTAGAACGGGTGACAATTTGAGCAAATATCTACGTGGACTTGATTTTTGGTCGAACCGGTGCGCCACGTTGTTCCGCACGAGCCACAGGTAAACAGGGCATCGGGATAAAACGTGGGATGAATTCCTTGTTTCACAATGTCTATCCTTTTCCACGCGCGGCTAGTCAGGCAGCTAAAGGAACGGCATGCGCCGTATTGTGCTGAACCAGACGCGACTTGTGTGTATGTGTGCGGGTCCGGGTCCCGCGCCTACACGTTTCGTCAATTCAAACTTGCGGCGTCTGCTTGTGCGACCACCGGTCGGTCAGCGTACACGCTCACTTGTTTTTGCGATTGCGAGTACGGTTCAAATTTTACGTACCCATCAATCAGTGCAAAGAGAGTGTAATCCTTACCTAACCCGACGTTTTTGCCCGGTTTGATTTTCGTGCCGTGCTGGCGCATGAGAATCGAGCCGCTGCGGACGAATTGCCCGTCATAGCGTTTGACGCCGAGACGCTGCGCGTTGCTGTCGCGCCCGTTGCGGGTTGAACCGCCGCCTTTTTTGTGTGCCATGGTAGTCGTTAGTCGTTAGACGCTAGTCGTTGGTTGTGAGTCGTTAGCAGTTTCGCTCATGACTATTCACCAACAGCTAATGACTAATAACGATATCTTTGATTTCCAAATGCGTTTCAATCTGGCGATGCCCGCGCGTGGTGCGGCGGCGATGTTTGTTGCGATAATCGAACGAAATGACTTTTTTGCCTTTGCGTTCGTCCACCACTTGGGCGACGACGCTCGCATTCGCCAATTTTTCACCGAGGGTGTAATTGTCGCCATCCCCCAAAAACAAAACTTCGAGATTCACTTGGTCGCCCGCTTGATTGGGCAAGCGTTCCACCGCGATGCGGTCGCCTTTTTCTACGCGGTATTGTTTGTTGCCGGAACGAATGATTGCGTACATGAATGTCCTCCACGTCGCCATGAGCAGGCGACAAAAAAGCGGCGCGTCTTGCCAGCCGCTAAATGCTGTGAAATTATACGCGGACGCGGTTTTTTAGCAAATTCGCGCGTTTCGAATTGCCCGAAAGGCAGCGAATGCGACCCTGTTCACAATGACAAGATATTATTTTTGAGGACGCGCCTGATGGTGATTCAGCGGAACGCGCGCGCAGAGCTCTGTCCCACTGCCCGGTTTGGATTCAATTTCCAAAACGCCATTCACAAGCATCAACCGTTCCTGCATCCCCACCAGTCCCATTCGCCCGGTACTGCCTTTGCCATGCCACTCTGTGCTGACATTAAACCCTTTGCCATTATCTCGCACGCTCACGCATATCTCTGCTTCCGTGCACTCTGCCGATACATATGCTTGGGTGGCGTTGGCGTGGCGTACGATATTCGTCAATCCTTCTTGAGCAAAACGATACAGCGTCAAGGATATTTCGTCGTCGAGTTCTCCAAACGGTTTTGCGGCAAACTCAATTTTGATACCACTGCGCCGCGCAACGTCAATACACAATTGTTCGAGCGCGCCGCTCAAGCCGAGCATATCGAGCGCCGGCGGGCGCAGGGTTCGCGAAACCAAACGCATGCGTTCAAGCGCTTGACGCGTCATGTTCACCGATTCGCGTACACGCTCAACGAGCGCACGCGATTGCCCGGACACTTCTTGTTGCAGCATTTCCAGATTCAGCGTCAACGATGTGAGCGATTGTCCTGCCTCATCATGCAATTCACGCGAGACGCGTTTGCGTTCTTCTTCTTGACTGCGCATCATCTGCTGCAAAAGTTTGGCAAGGCGCGCGCGCGAGACATCGGTTTGCTGCTGCAGCGCGAGACTGCGTAGCCATAGCGCAAGCGGCGCGGCGAGAACTTCCAGATTGCGTTGTTGTGCCTGCGTAAAAAAGTTCGGCGCGGGACTGTCCAGCACAAGCAAGCCGACGACGCCTTTTGCCGAGACCAGCGGTACGCCAATCCAACTGCGCGCGTTTTTTTCGACCAGCCACGCATCCACCACTGTGGACTGCGCGAGTTCATCGAGACATATCGTCTTGCGATGTGAAACGAGCTCGCGCGCCAGTGGCATGTCGTCCAGGGACACGGGTTCGCGGGAAAGACTCGTGTGCGCGCTCTCGGGCAGGACTGCGAGGCACAGAATTTGCGAGTTGGAGATTTTTTGCCACAGCGTCCCATGCGCAAACGGGACGACGGAGGCGACAAGATGCAAGCTCTGTTTTGCGAGCTGTGCGGGCGAGACCGTCCGTGTGAGCTGAAAACTCAATGCCTGCATCGCGCGCACGAGCGGCTGCGCGTATTCCACTCCCGTGCGATGGGATGCGAGGGCGATGGCGCTTGCGCTCGATGCCGCGAGCAGTTGAAACCCTTGTAGGGTCGCGCTTGAGAGGGGAGCCGATTGTGTGGTGGACCGCGCATAAACCAACAACAGTCCGACAATCTGATTTTGAGAGATAAGCGGAACGTGGTACGCGGACGCAGCAATCGCCTTCTGAAGACCATAGAATGGAAATTCCACACGAATCTCGCCCTCTGCGCCAATGCGCAGATATGGGGTGCCGATGGTGCGCGTCGAGTCTGAAGTCGCTTCCAGGCGAAAACGGTTTCCGGTGGGTTCGTACAGAAACACGGCGACGTGGTGTTCCGGGGCGAGTGCAAGTGTGCTCGCCATCAACAGTTCCGCGAGCAAGGCACGCTCACGCGTTTCACTCACGCGCTCGGCATGACGCGTTACCACGTCGAGCAGTGAAAATGCGACAGGCAGCTCCGCTTTCGAGTCTCGGGTCAAAGGGTCACGCTGTTGTGTGCTTGGCATCCCAACAGTCTCCGGCGCAATGCGATGGCAGCGCGATGCGGTGATTATATCTCATTTTCGCAAGTGCGCTTTCCATTTTTTTCAAATTCATCTCATCGAACCCTACGGGACATGTCATAATGGGGTTATAACCCATTTCAAAAATGAATCGAACAGCATTTTCTGCAATGCGTTGTAGAGGAAAAATGTGGCACAGTCACTCTCACCCAATTCTACGCGCCAATTTGGAATTCTGAACGTTGTCGCCATGGCAGCATCGGCGGGAGGGCTTGCTGCATTGAGAATCGTTCTTGCGGGGCTGCCGAAAAATTTTCCGGCTGCTGTTGTCATTGTCCAACATCTTGACCCGAAGCATCCCAGCCTGTTGGCGTCCATTCTGGCAAGGCAAAGCGCGGTGCGCGTAAAAGAAGCGAATGCGACCGATGTGCTTGCGCCAGCGACGGTCTTTATTGCTCCACCCAATCATCGCCTCCTCGTCAATCGGGATGGTTCGCTCTCGCTCACCCAATCCGAATTGGTACATTTTGTGCGGCCCTCGGCAGACCTTTTGTTTGAATCCGTTGCCGCGAGTTTCGGCACGCGCGCCATCGCCGTTGTGTTATCGGGGACGGGAACGGACGGCACGATGGGCGTACGCGCCATCAAGAAAATGGGCGGGACCGTGATTGTCCAAGACCGCGAGACCGCCGAATTTTCTGGAATGCCGCTCGCAGCATTCCAGACCGGCGAAGTGGATTTGAGTTTGCCGTTGGAGCAAATCGCGCCCATGCTGGTCGAACTGGTGCGGGATGCCAAGTGAGCAGGCGAACGGCATCCTTTGTCGAACTGCCGAATTTTGTGTACACGGACAAATGCCGAGTGCGAAAGTAGGAGCATGGAAAAAGACCAACCCAATCCCCAATTTGAAGCCTTGTTGAAATACTTGCAGCGCACGCGCGGTTTTGATTTCAGCGGTTACAAACCGTCCAGTCTCTTGCGCCGCGTCGAACGGCGGATGCAGCAAATTGCGCTCGCCAGCTTTGAAGATTACATGGATTACCTGGAGGTGCATCCCGAAGAATTTGCCCAGCTCTTTAACACCATCTTGATTAACGTGACCGAGTTTTTTCGCGATTTGCCGGCATGGGAATTTTTGCAGAGCGAAGTGATACCGCACATTCTCGAACTCAAGGAAGCGGATGAGCCGATTCGCATTTGGAGCGCGGGCTGCGCGTCGGGTCAAGAAGCGTACACGCTGGCGATTGGTTTTGCCGAGGCGATGGGCGCGGACGCGTTTCGTGAACGCGTGAAAATTTACGCGACGGACGCGGACGAAGAGGCGCTCATGCAAGCGCGCATCGCCAGTTACACCGAAAAAGAAATCCAGTCGGTCCCGGAAATCTATTTGCCCAAATACTTTGAACAATCGAACGGGCGCTACATCTTTCGCAATGACTTGCGTCGTTCGGTCATTTTTGGGCGTCGCGATTTGGTACAGGACGCGCCGATTTCGCGCCTTGACTTGCTCGTTTGTCGCAATACCTTGATGTATTTCAATTCGGAAACGCAACTGCGCATTTTGGCGCGTCTTCATTTTGCATTGAACGAGTATGGGTATTTGTTTTTGGGACGCGCCGAGATGATGATGTCGCGCTCAAATTTGTTTGAACCGGTCAACTTGAAAGCGCGCGTGTTTTCCAAAACCAACCATGGGAATTTACGGGAACGTCTCTTGGAGATGGCGCAAGTCGGCGATAGCGATGCGGGCAATCAACTCGCCCGCCAAATACGGATTCGTGAAGCCGCGATTGATGCCGCGCCCGTCGCGCAATTGGTGGTGGCGTCAAACGGTTCGCTGATGCTGGTGAATGAACGCGCGCGCACCATGTTTAATCTGTCAATCAAAGACATTGGACGCCCGCTTCAAGATTTGGAAAGTTCGTATCGCCCGATTGAACTGCGTTCGCTGATTGAGCAGGCATACGCCGAACGCCGCGCCGTGGGACTGAACGACATTCAGCGCAATCCGCCGGGCGGGGAATCGCAGTTTTATGATTTACAAATTGTGCCACTCTCGCATAACGCCGACACGGCGCTCGGCGTCATCATTTCCTTTATTGATGTAACCTCCTCACACCGCCTGCAAGAAGAATTGCGCCGCACCGCGCAAGATTTGGAAACCGCCTACGAGGAGTTGCAGTCCGCCAACGAAGAACTCGAAACCACCAACGAGGAATTGCAGTCCGCCAACGAAGAACTCGAAACGATGAATGAAGAACTGCAGTCGGCGAATGAAGAACTGCACACCGTGAATAGCGAACTGCGCGAACGCACCGATGAATACAATCAACTCAACTCGTGGCTCGAATCGGTCTTGAGGGTCCAGCCCTTTGCGCTCATCGTCATTGACCGCAATCTGAATGTTTTACTGTGGAATCATCGCGCCGAAGATATGTGGGGTCTGCGCCCGGACGAAGTGAAAGGCAAATCGTTGTTTGGACTCGACATCGGTTTGCCTGTCAGCGAACTGCGCGCACCCATTCTCACTTCGATGGACCCACAGGTGCAAGCATCAACGTTCACGATAGACGCCATGAACCGGCGCGGGCGCAGCATCAAGTGTCGCGTCAACATCTCTCCGTTCGGTCAAGGCGGAACGCTCAACAGCGGCGTTGTGTTGCTCATGGAAGATATCACCGAGCGCCAAGACCAAACGCAATCCCACGCGCTCAATTCGTAATGTACCGCACCTCCGCGCGCCGTACATTTGCTTTTAACGGTTTCTGGTCGGACCACTCGCGTCGTCCCTCCGGCATCCATCACTCTTTTCTTTCTCACTCGCTCTATATAGTGACGGCACCGCCTCTCGAAAATGCGCCAACCCGCAGAAATTCTTGAATGGTCATTTGATTTCTGCCGTTGAAAATGAACCGGCGTTCATGGTCGAGAGGCGCCGGGCAACTTGCCCGTCACTTTCAAAATGCAAAACCGTGACATCATCGTCGTCGGCGCGTCGGCGGGGGGGCGTAAAGCCATCACCGAATTTTGCCGCACGCTGTCTCCGGAGCTTCCGGCTTCGATTTTCATCGTCTGGCACACGCCCGCATCCGGTGTAGGCATGCTGCCGCGCATGTTGGCGCGCGTCAGCCCCCTGCCCGCCCAGGACGCGGTGGACGGGCAGCCCATTCAGCCCGGACACATTTACGTCGCTCCCGTTGACCACCACTTGCTCGTCGAACAAAATTACATGCGCGTGACCAAAGGTCCGCGCGAAAATCGTTTTCGCCCCGCCGTGGACCCACTGTTTCGTTCTGCCGCGTACGCGTACGGTCCCCGCGTCATCGGCATCATTTTAAGCGGCGCGCTGAATGACGGCACGTCGGGACTTTGGGCAATCAAAGACCGCGGCGGAATCGCCATCGTCCAAGACCCCGGCGACGCGCTCGTGAGTGGGATGCCCCTCAGTGCGTTGGAAAATGTCGAGGTGGGTTATCGCGTGTCCGTCGGGGAAATGGCAGAACTTGTGGCGCGTCTGGTAAAGGAACCCGTTGCCGGAACCGGAACATACCAACGGCGCCAACACACTCGGCATCGAGGTAAAAATTGCCAAAGAGCGTCTGGCAAGCAACCGCGAAATGAACGAAATCGGTATCGTTTCCGAATTTACCTGCCCGGAATGTCACGGCACATTGTGGCAAATGTACGAGGGAAACCTCTTGCGTTTTCGCTGTCGCACTGGTCACGCGTATACCGCGCAAGCCTTGTTGGAAGATATCACCGAATCGGTGGAAGCGATGCACTGGGCGACGATTCGCGGCATGGAAGAGACAGCCGTGCTGCTCAAGCAGATGTCAGAACACGTCCGCGAAAATGGCAATGTCGAAATGGCAAAACGTTTTCTGGAAGAATCCGCGCGCGTGAATGAAAAGATAGAGGCGATGCGAAAAACCATCAGCACCGACGTCATTGACCAGACCGCCCAGGGCAGCGGTACCATGCCGATATAATTTTAGCGAACGCATCGGTACGCAAAACAAGTTGGTCAATGATGCACTAGCGAGAGGAATGTTCCACAAGCAATTTTTCCAACTCGGCGTGAATTTTCCCGTTTGACGCAATACAATACTGCATGTCCACCTGCGCCGCATCCCCGTACATTTGAAATCTGCCGCCCGCTTCCGTGAGAATCAAACGCGCCGCCGAAACATCCCACGCCGAGAGTCCGGTATCACAATACGCGTCGAGTCTTCCGCACGCGACATAGCAAATGTCCAACGCTGCACTGCCATTGATGCGAATTGAACGCGCGCGTTGAAACAACCGCGCGATTTCCGCAATGCCGCGTTCCGATTCCCACACATCGTACGGCAGACCGGTCGCAATCAAACTTGCGCCAATCGTCGGTGCGTCACTGCATTGAATCCGCGCGCCATTCAAAAACGCGCCGCCGCCGCGCGTTGCCGAAAACAGTTGGTCGGCAATGGGGTCATACACAACGCCGACAAGACTCGCGCCCTCTTTCTCCAAACCAATCGCCACCGAAAAATAGGGAAAGTGATGCGCATAGTTCGTCGTGCCGTCCACCGGGTCAATCACCCAGCGAACCCGCGCGCCGGTTCCGTGCGTTCCCGTCTCTTCGGACAAAATATCAAAAGCGGGCGTCGCCGCGCGCAGCTGTCCCAAAATACTGGTCTCCGCCGCGCGGTCCACTTCGGTCACCAGATTGGTCGCGCCTTTGAAATGAATTTCGTGCGCCTTGCCCCAGCCCGCGCGCACAATGTCTCCCGCCGCGCGCGCGGCTTTTGATGCGATTTCCACCAGTTCGTTAAATGTTTTATCCATACGCGCCGCCGTCAAAATCAAATTCGTCAACGTGTGATGCAGTCATGCCTTGTGCCATTCGTGCAAGAATCGGTACTGCCCTGCCATCCTGCCCCCGCCCCGGCACAAAAAAAGGTCGAGAAATAGGTTCTCGACCAAAATTGAAATGCCCAAGGAGGGACTTGAACCCCCATGCCATTGCTGGCACAGCACCCTGATTGCTGCGCGTCTGCCAATTTCGCCACTTGGGCTGGCTGCGAAACGCTCCTGCTGTTTCGCCCGCATTGTACGCGAACCAAATGCTTTGTCAACACGCAAGAAAAAGATACGCCTATGGGGTTTGCACCGTAGATTCATTAGAGTAGAATTACCCCGTCGCATCCAGCATTATCCACGCATGGCATGTGAAACAGCCCCTAACAGGTCGTATCGTTCGGGGCTTTTCCGTACGCACCGCAGCATTTTCTCTTGACAAGA
Source organism: uncultured Chloroflexota bacterium (assembly GCA_937870825.1). Lineage (GTDB taxonomy): Bacteria > Chloroflexota > Anaerolineae > UBA4142 > SHND01 > SHND01. The sequence continues at coordinate 12,768 of CALMZO010000046.1, forward strand.
ATGTGTGTTCTCGATATAGTAAGGAGGGCTAACTATTAGCAAACCTAACCTTCCAGCGAAATCGCGTTTCGCGGCAACGTTGCTGTTCGAGATTCTCGTCAACCTCTCGCCCCAATTGGCACAGGAACTGCGCCAGGATGGTTCCATGGCAGTCGGTACCATCGGACTCTTGATGAATCTTGAACATGCTACTGCGAACCTGAGTGAGCTGGCATATCTCCAAGGTGTGACCTTGCCCACCATGTCAAGCATGGTCAACACTTTGGT
>CALMZO010000047.1 GCA_937870825.1 uncultured Chloroflexota bacterium
AACTCGATGCTATAATCGCGCGCCATGCGACCCGGCGTTTTAATGGCGTGCCTTCTTGCGAGCATCTTGGTCAACGCGCTCGTCTTTGGCGCGATGGGCACGCGCTTGTTTCCACCAACGCCGCGTCCCCCGCGCGTGAGAGTTCCCCACAAAACGTTCACCCCAAATCCCGCCTTTGCAAAACGTCTCGTCACTGCCACCCCAACCCCACTGCCAACCGACACACCGTACGCGACGTGGATTCCGGTAAAAAATCCGCGCAAACCGTTCGGCGGACCGGACGAATAAAAATGGCGATGCGGGCGCATCGCCATTTTTGGTGTTACTGCATTTTGCTGCACTCGTACCCGGTGGTGCCAGCCAATTTTTTGTTCACGTACGGATTGCTCACCGTGACGACAATTTTTGGCGGCGCCGCGCCTTTGGCAAACACGAGCGCCATGCCTTGATAATTGGTCCCTGCCGCCGCGAACTTGGAATCGGACAGTAAAACGGTTGCGGTTGTTTTGGCAGGAACGACAACGCGCGTCTGAACTATTTTTGCGCCCGTTTCGGGATGGAACAAACGCACAATGACGCGCACATTTGCATCGCCCGTATTCAAAATCGCGACGCGGCTGTTTTGTGTTGCCATCCGCGCAACGTCCCCGCACACATAGCGCACGCCCGCGCTATTGTTTGCCAACGCATTGATGCTGTACATGCGATTGCCTTTGTTGAAAATTTGCAGCATCGTCGCGCTCAGCGGTTCGCCGCTCGAAGAAATTTTGACCCACCCCGTGAACGCGCTGCCGAGCGCGGCAAAATTCTCCTCGTTCAATAAAAATTGCGCCGACCCATTCGCGGGAACATTGTTCACGGTGAACGATGCCACCGACGTTCCGGTCAGCGAATACACATCGAGCGTCACATCCGTTTCACCCGCGCCATTGTTCCGCACAAAAATTTCGGACCATTCGACGGCAACAGCACTGCTGTTGATTTTGCGCGCGGCTTGATTGGCAAACAGAAGCGTATCGGAAGCACTCGCGGCGTTACCGTCGAACGCGGCAGTATCTTTGTAATAGAGCGTTTGCGCGGCAACGGCAACGGGCTGGTCAGACAGCACGCGCGCACTCCCCACAAAGGTGCTGCTTGGGAAAATTGTATCCGTGTTCAGATATGCGGACTGATGCGCGGCAAGATTGAGAGTTTGTGTGTTCGCCGTCGAACCATCCAAATTGTAAAACGTGACGGTTGCGGTGGCGGCAGTCGCGGTCGTATTTTGAATCGCGAGCGTACTGTTTTGCGTATTCGCCGCGAGATGACGAACGAGCGGCAAGGTCACGTCGAGTGCGGGCGCAATCGTTCCCGCATACGAGTCGCGCGCCGTCTGTTTTCCATTTGCACCGAGGACAATCGCCTGGACATTCTTGTCCGAAGAAATTTGCGCGCCGCCTTGAAAATTCGTTCCCAACGAACCGGGCAGCGTGAGCAATTTCATGCCGTTCGCGCTCACGTTTTCGGTTGTCGTGTACGCCACCGCGCCGTTCGCATCATAGACATCGAGTTTCACCATCGCCGCGCCGGACGTATCGGGATTGAAAATCAAAATCTGTGAGGTCATTGCACCGGGCGCGATGGGCGCGAGTTCTGCCGCGGTGGCATCCTCTTCTTGTTCAACCGCAGAAGGTGGCGGTGTGGCGGCTGTTTCAGTCGCAACGCGAATCGCGCGCCGCGTTGCTTGCTTTACGGGGTCGCGCGTGGGCTTGGGCGTTGACGGGGGTACGCTGCCCTGTGTTGGCGGCGCGGCGTTCACGATTGCGCTGACAAGCAACAGCGAAGCGGCAAGCGCGACAAATCCATAAAGAAAAATTCGTTTCATATATTTAGCGGGCAAGCATTTTGCGCTCGGCGACAAACGCGCGCAACGCGTTTACTGCGGCAAGGGGTTCGTTCAGCGGCATCGTCAATTGTTCCAGCGGGCACGCGCCGTCATTACGCTTGTTGCGAATCAACGGCACGAGGCGTTCGGTCTCGAACAAGACGCCGTATTCGCGCAAAACGTTTTGGGCGGCTTGACTGCCGAGCGGCGTATAAATCTTGGCAATCCCCGCGTGCACGGCAATCAGCGCGACGGCTTTGCCAACCACTTTATCCGCGAGCGCCGCGCCTTGCAGCAGCTCACCAAATTGCGCCACCGCCTCCAACAATTCGCCGACGCCGTCACGCGTTCCCGTTGCAATCACTTGCGCGTCACGCACAATCACGAACGTGTACGAATTCGCTTGAAAGAGTTCCTTTGCCAGTTCCAAATCACCCATGCGACGAGTGTAGCACGCGTAAATAGAAATGCCAAATGCCCAATGCTCAATGCTCACGACTCTACGCTCAATGCTATAATTTAACGCATGAAACTTGCAATTGGTTCCGACGAAAAAACGTATCTGACCGACGCGGTGGTTGCGGAATTGCAAAAACGCGGGCATGAGGTCGAATTGTTTGGACCCTTGCGCGGCGACACGCACACCTGGGCGCACGTCGCGCAAAGCGTCGCCGAGCGCGTCGCGCAACACGAGGCGGATGAAGGCATACTGTTTTGTTGGACAGGCACGGGGGTTTCGCTTGCGGCGAACAAAGTCCCGACGATTCGCGCGGCGTTGTGCGGCGACGCGGAAACGGCGCGCGGCGCGCGGTTGTGGAATCGCGCGAATGTGTTGTGTATGAGTTTGCGAACGACGTCGGAAATGGTCGCGCGTGAAATTCTCGATGCGTGGTTCAACACGCCGCCCGGCACGGACCCGGGCGACGTACACGCGGTGGAGCAAGTGAGGGACATTGAAAAAAAATACGCGCGTGGCGAGTAAGGGACCTTCGCCGCGGCGTTCCCTATTGCGCGCGACGGTACGTTGGGGCTTGAACGAACTCTATACGCGGTTCGCGTTCGCCTATGATTTCGTGAGTGCGTTTGTCTCGCGCGGCGAATGGCGCGCCTGGACACGCGCTGCCATCCCCTTTGTTCAAGGCACGCGCGTTTTAGAAATCGCGCACGGCACGGGCAATCTGCATCTCGATTTGTACGCGGCGGGCATCACGCCCATCGGCATTGACCTCTCGCCCAACATGGGCGCGTTGACGCAGCAAAAATTTCGCGCCGAGAAAAAAAACGCGCCGCAACTCGTACGCACGCGCGTGCAAGCCCTGCCCTTTCCCGACGCGGCATTCTCTGCGCTTGTCATGACATTTCCACCCGGCTTTGTGCATGATTTGGGCGCGATGCAAGAAATGTGGCGCGTCTTGGAAGCGAATGGCGTTCTGTTGTGGGTGGATGCTCCGTTATTGTACCCGCGCGATGGGTGGGGGCGTTTTTTGAATTGGCTCTTTCAATTCACGGGCGGCTGCGCGAATCCCGAAACCGACGAGATAAAACGTCTGCTGCACGAATCCCACGACGGCGCGCTCGAACGAATGTTTGCGTGGCGCGTCGAACGCGTCGAAGCGAACAACAGCGCGGTGCACGTTTTTATCGGAACGAAAAATGAAAACTCGAGTGAATGAGGCAACGCTCGAAATCGTTCAAGGCGACATCACACAACAAGACACCGACGCGATTGTGAACGCGGCGAATGCAAGTCTGCTCGGCGGCGGAGGTGTAGATGGCGCAATCCATCGCGCGGCGGGACCACACTTGTTGGCGGAATGTCGAACACTGGGCGGCTGCGCGACCGGCGACGCAAAAATGACGGGCGGCTACAATCTAAAAGCGCGTCACGTCATTCACGCTGTCGGTCCGATTTATCGCGACGGCAAACACGGCGAACCGGAATTGCTCGCGTCCGCCTATCGTCGCTCGCTCGAACTCGCGCGCGAAAACAATTTGGCGAGTGTGGCGTTCCCCGCAATTTCGACAGGCGTGTACGGGTATCCGATGCAAGACGCCGCCCGCGTTGCGTTGACGACCATTTTCGATTTTATGAAAACATACAGCGCGCCAAAATTGGTACGCATGGTATTGTTCGACGCGACCGCGCGTGAAGTGCACGAACGCGTGTGGAAACAAATAACGAATAACGAACGCCAAAGAACGAACGACGAAAATCCATGAACGAAATGTATATCAACGTCAACGGTTGGCGCATCCGTTATGTGCGCGCGGGGATGAAAGGTCCGCCGATTGTTTTTTTGCACGGGCTTGGCGCGTCCCTTGAATCGTGGCATCTGAACGTGCATGCGCTCGGCGGCGAGTTTCGCGCGTTCGCGCCCGACATTGTGTATTTCGGCAAAAGCGCGAAACCCGAACGCGACCCACAGCACGCGGACTTTGTGGAATTCACACGGCATTTTCTGGACACGTTCGATTTGGAGCGCGTCATGTTGGTGGGCAATTCGATGGGCGGCGCGATTGCGGCAAAAGTGGCAATGGACTATCCCGGACGCATTGCCGGTTTGATGCTCGTCAATTCGGTCGGATTCGGACGTGAGCTCGCGTGGTGGCTGCGTTTGCGGACTTTGATTGAGATGCGTCCGTCGGGTACCCCCCCCCCTTGGCTCGCGCGCCTTGGCTTGCGCGCAATTTTCGATGACCCTGCGCGTCTTTCCGACGAGATGTTGGATTTGTTGATTCGCGTCGAACAAGACATTGAATCCATGCGCGTCGCGCGCCGTGTGCTAAATATCGGCGTTGATTGGCGCGGACTGAAACCGATTATGCTGCAAGAAATTCGCGACGCGGCGCATCAAATCCATGTGCCGACATTGATTTTGTGGGGCAAACAGGACCGTGTCGTGCCGGTGCATCACGCATTCGAAGCGCGTAAAAAAATTCCCCATGCCCGTCTCCATCTCTTTGACCGCTGCGGACATACGCCGCAGTTGGAATATCCCGCGCAGTTCAACGCGCTCGTGCGCGAATTTGCGCTGGAGGTGTTTGGAGCAAATTCAGCGTCCCCAACATAAAAAAGCGACGGGCGGAAGAATTTCCGCCCGTTTTGCTTCATGCTGCCTTGCGCCACCACTCCATCCCTTTCGGCACGCGGTACAAACCCAATTCTTTCAAGAGCGCTTCGCCGCGCGTTCCCAAAATGGTTTTGTCATTCCACTCGGACACGACAATATGGCGCGGCGCACTTGAGCGCATAAAAAATTCGCGCAGCGCGCGGCGGGTCACATCCTCTGCAATGTCCGGGGCAATCGTCAAGCGTTCGCCATTTTCTTGCGCGAGCAAAATCGGCTGTCCGTTTCGCAAGACAATGTACGTTGACGGAACGCGCGCAAATTTGAAATCGCTCGTTTCGCTGCCAAACACATTCGCGGGGTCTACCGCATTCAAAATGACAACGGAATCCTCACGCGGCGTTTCGCGTAAGTTTTCCACCGCGTCGGGCAGCGCGTATTGAATGCCCGACATGCCCGCGACAAAAATGCCGCGCCGCACTTGCCCGCGCCATTCCATCCGCTGCCATTCCGCATACACCAAGTTCACATTCGGAATTTCTTCGCGTTCCAACATTTCGCGCGTCACCACGCCGTACCGTTCCAACAACAACCGCGCCCATTTTTCCGCGCGCTCCGCATCCGAAAGCGGCGCGCCCAAAATTCCAACGCGATGCACGAGCGTCCATCGTCCGCGCCACGGTGATGCCTGCTGCGTGATCTGTTTCTGAATTTTCGCCATCGTGCGCTGTTTCATTTCCCGATAACGCGTCATTTTGAGAGGTCGTTGTCCGAGACGCGCTCCGAGTTCTTGCTCCAACGCGGAAATGGGTCGGCGCGGCGGCGGCTCATCCACCTGCGCGCTGCGAATCACCGCGCCGTGTTCCATCATGTTGCGAAGCGTATCAACGTGGTCGTTTGTCACAACCCCGCGCCGCACAAGTTCCAGCAGCGCGTTCGCCAATCCATCCGCTTTTAAATTCGTGCCGCTTTGAATGTCCGTTCCAAACGATGCGCCTTCCCTTTGCAAGAATTCATACACCGTCTGCGCGGGCGCGCTCAAGGCGTCCAAGTTTGGTTCGGACAAAAGCATCGCGCCTTCACCGCGTTCAAAAAATTTCACGCGCATGCGCCTGGCATCATTCCCATCGGCAACCCAAATCCACGCGCCATTTTCCGCGAGCGCGTCCAAATCCTGTTCCGCATAATTTTCAACGCGTGTGCTCAACACATCACGTTCCCACGCCGCGCCCGCAATGGAAACTCCGCGCAATTGTTTCAAAACAACTTGCATTGTCTCGTCATCGCGCAAACGCGTTTCGGGATGCGCGTGCTGCCACCGCGCGAGAAAATCCGCGTACGCAAACAGCGAAACGGGCTGCACCTCGCCGCGCAAAAGGTTCAACGTGCGGCGATGAATTTGTTCGAGCAAATGCGCGTCGAGATACTCGTCGCGTTCGCGCGCGGTGAAATGTCCGCGCGCGAGTTCGCCCGCGCGGACAAACCGCGCGAGCGTTTCCTCCAGCCATTCGCGCGCGAATGCGTACCGCCGCAAAATTTCGTCCCGCGTGATGGGCGCGGCAGTGACAAGAAAACGTTTCAAGACATCGGTTTCGCGTTCGATATTTTTATATTCATCAACGAGTTCGACACTGATGAAACGTTTTTCAATCCCGCGCGCGTTCGGAATTTCGATTGCGACAATTCTTTTTTCGCGCGCCAGTTCATCAATCCACACGTCTCCATTTTCCACAACACGCGCCAACAATTCCGCGCGCGTTAAATCGCCTGCCTCGCGCAAATAAATCGCCAGTTCTTCTTTGCTGCGCGCTTGATAATTGGGCGCGGTATGCTGCGCGCGCGCGACGACATGTTCGACGGCTTCCGGCTTCAGCAACTCGCTCCACTCGACGCCTTGCATCACGTCTTGCAATGCTTGGCGCGGGACGGACAAGAGTTGCAAACTGCGTTCCGCTTTCGGCGCGTCCCATTCGTACAAGTACGTGCTGACAAAATTAAACATCAGCGCGGACGCGACGGGCGACGGCACAACCGACTCGTGGGTGACGACGCGAATTTCACCGTGATGGATGCGATTCAACACCAGTTCGAGATGCGGTAAATCAAACACATCGCTCAACACATCGCGATACGTTTCAATCAAAATCGGAAAGTCGGGAAAATGTCTGACGTAGGCGAGTAAATCTTTTGCCTTTAACCGTTGCAACCAAAACGGTGTGCGTTTTCCCGCGCGCGGTTTCGTCAACAACAACGCGCGCCCCGCGTTCATGCGAAACTGCGCGCCGAACGCGGCGGACTCGGGCAACTCGCGCACAATCCGTTCGCGCGCTTCGGGCGCGGTCATGCGCGTAATCGTGGAAAGGGGCGCGTCGCGTTCGGCAGCTTGAAAGCGAAAAATAATTCCGTCGTCGTTCGTCATCACTTCGGGTGTGAAGCCCGAATGTTCGCCGAACGCGCTCGTCAACGCGACTGCCCACGCCGCGTTGACGCGTCCGCCGAACGGCGAATGAATGACGAGATGCGGGTCGCCGACGGTGTTTTGAAAGGTTTCGACAATAATCGTCTTGTCCGAAGAAATCGCGCCGATGGAATTGATTTGCGATTCGACGTAATCGAGCAAATTGCGCGCGGATTTTTCATCGAGCGCGTATTCATTTTTCAACCAATGTAGGGGCGATTCACGTAGGGGCGATTCATGAATCGCCCCTTCCGCGCCGACGCGTTCCGAAACCTCGCGCCGAAATTTTCCGATGCGTTCGCCCAATTCAAACGGACGCCACGGCATCTCGCCATTCCAAAACGGCATGCGCGGCGTTGCGCCCGCCGCGTCGGCAACAATCACGCGGTCTTGTTTGATTTCCAGCGCGCGCCACACTTGCGAACCGAGCAAGAACGTGTCACCCACGCGCGTTTCCAAAACAAATTCTTCATCCAATTCGCCGATGCGCGTTTTGTTATCGGACAGGTACACTTTGTATTGTCCCGTATCGGGAATCGTGCCGACATTGGAAATTGCCAGGAGGCGCGAACCGGGCAGCGCGCTCAGGCGATTGTGTACTTTGTCCCACGCGATTTTTGGACGTAGTGCAGAAATCGCGCGCGCGCCGGGTTCTTCGAGAAAATATTTTCCCGTCAGCATTTCGAGAACGGACAGATACGCGTTGTGCGAGAGATGGCGGTAGGGATACGCGCCGCGCACCAACTCGTACAACGCGTCCGCGTCCCAATGCTCCATCGCCACGCACGCGACGATTTGCTGCGCGAGAACGTCGAGCGCGTTTTGCGGCGTATGCGTTTCTTCCACATCGCCGTCCAACATGCCGCGCACAATCGCCGCCGCTTCCGCCAAATCTTCGCGGAACGTCGCGTAAATTTTTCCGCGACTCGTTTGTCCGACGAGATGCCCCGAACGTCCGACGCGCTGTAATCCTTGCGCGACACTTTTCGGCGATTGCAACTGCACCACCAAATCAATCGAGCCGATGTCAATGCCGAGTTCGAGCGATGATGTGCCGACGAGCGCGGGCAGTTGTCCTGCCTTGAGTTGTTCCTCCATTTCGTGACGCGCTTCTTTGGACATGCTGCCGTGATGCGCGCGAATCGGACCTTGCGCGCCAATCGCAAAAATTCCTCTGTCGCGCATTTTGCCGCCGGGCGCGAGCGCGAGCGGACTGCCCGGTTCGATTTCTTCGGATTGTTCCGCTTCGAGCTGCGCGTTCAACCTGTCCGCCGTTCGTTCCGCGAGCCGCCGCGAATTCGCAAACACGAGCGTCGTATCATGTCCGCGAATATCGTTCAACACTTGCGGCACGATATGGGGCCATATCGAATCTGTTCCACCAAGTTGTCGAAAATCATCAACGACGGTGACGATTTGCACATCGAGATTTTTTTTGTAGCGCGCGTCAACGACCGTGACAGGACGAACGACCAACGACGAAGGACGAATGCTGCTTTGGTTCGTCGTTCGTCCTTCGTCGTCTGTCTGCTCTTGTCCTCCCAAAAACCTTGCCACCTCCTCCAACGGTCGAATCGTCGCGGAAAGTCCGATGCGTTGGATGGGTTGATTGGCAATGTGCTGCAAACGTTCGAGCGTGAGCGCGAGATGCACGCCGCGTTTGTTTCCGGCGAGCGTGTGAATTTCGTCCACGATGACGGTGCGCGTCGTACGAAAGAGTTCGCGCGCGCGCGGACTTGTGAGCATGAGGTACAACGATTCAGGAGTCGTGATGAGAATGTGCGGCGGATGTTTCAACATGTCCGCGCGATTTTTTTGCGGCGTGTCGCCTGTGCGGACGGCGACGCGAATGTGCGGGAGATGAATTTTTTGTTGCGCGGCAAATTCGCGAATGCCTTCGAGCGGCACGCGCAAATTGCGTTCGACATCGTTGTTTAATGCTTTGAGCGGAGAGACGTAGAGAAGATGAATACCTTCGGCGGACGAAGGACGAACGACGGAGGACGAACGACGTTTTGACTTGGGACTCTTGCTTTCGTCATTCGTCAATCGTCGTTCGTCTTGCAGCGTACGAAACAACTCATCAATTCCCCAAAGGAATGCCGCCAACGTTTTCCCCGAACCGGTCGGCGCAAGAATCAAGGTGTGTTCGCCGCGTTGAATCGGGAGCCACCCTTGCGCTTGTGGCGGCGTGGGATTGCCGAACGTCGCGCGAAACCATTCGCGCGTTACGTCCGAAAAATTGTCGAGGGGATTTTTTTCGGCGGAGACATTTTCGGGTGGATTGTTGCTGTTCATAGAAGTTGCAAGCGAGCTTAACGTTGCGTTCGCGGAATGTCAAACGCCCGTGCGGTGTGTTCTGTCGGCGTCAAAATCCCGAAACGGAATTGTCACTGTATTTTGACCTTGCCGTGTTGTGATGATGCCGCACATGTGTTTCGCAAAACCAAATTCGGAGGGAGCGATGATTTCGGTTCAGACTTTGCAGGGGTATCCATTTTTTGCGCGATTGAACCAGGCGCAAATCGAAGCGTTGATTCCGTTCGTGGTGCAAGAACAGATTCCGTACAACGGTACGTTTTTTGAAGAGGGGCAGCCCGCAAAGTATCTGTTTCTCTTGACGCGCGGCTTTGTGGACTTGTATTTCAAGATGCCCGATGACCCGCGTCACCGCGTTCTTGCCGGTGAAATTAAACCTGCCGAGCCGTTCGGCATTTCCGCGCTCATTGAACCGCACACGTACGCCATGACGGCGCGCGCGGGGACGGACTGCCATGTACTGCGCGTTGACGCGTCGCTATTGCGCGAACGCATGGAAAAGGATACGGGATTGGCGTTCATGCTCATGCTCGAAATTGCCAAGGCAAGCATGGAGCGCATGCATCTCGCGCAAGCGCGGCTCGCCCAAGAAGAACAACCCGAACTCGTTATTTAGCTTGCGGGGACACGCATCACATTCAACGCCAGCGGGGCGGTTGACAATTCCAGCGCGCCGCGGCGCAATAATTTTTCCGAAAAAACATTGCCGTCCAACATGACCGGCATTGGCGGGTCGGTGTGTACTTGAATTGATTTGACGCGCAAGTGTCGTACGCGCGGGTCGTCGGTGAAACCTTGCGTCAGTTGTATCGCGTACGTCAACAAATCGAGTTTCCCCAAATCGGCGTACAGAAAAACATCCAACAAGCCATCGGTAAAGTCCACACTGGACGCGATTTGAAAATTCGCGCCGAGGTACGGCATGTTCAATACGAGCAGCACCAACGCCTCCACGCTGATGGTTTGTTTTCCCGCGTCAAGGTTCAGGTGAAAGGTCGAGGGCGTATGGGCGATGAATGTGCCGAGCAAATCGCCGAGCCGCGCGAGGTCGCCTTTTTGGGCAGCATCCATTGCCGGAAACATCGCGGCGGCAAGTCCAATCGTCATCAATTCGAGGAAAATGGTTTCGCGTTTTGCAACTTGTACACGCCCGACATCCACGCGCGCACGCTGCCCCGTTTTGATGAGATACGTTGCGCTGACCACATCTTGCGGCAAATTCAACGCGCGTGCGACATTGTTGCGCGTGCCGGTTGGAACAATCACGAGGGTGGTGTTTGACCCGGCGATGCCGCGCGCCGCGAGGTCAATCGTGTTGTCGCCGCCGCACGCGACGACGAACGGAATCCCGCGTTTCGCCGCGCGCGCCGCGATGTGGTGAATGCGGTTCTCGGGTTTGAGCCGCGTGATTTTTGCGGTGACGCCGAGTGCGCGCAGGGTTTCGACAATGTGTTCGAGCTCCGCGTTCGATTGCGCGGCATCTCCGGAGCCGGGATTGAAAATGACGCGGGCATCGGGCAAAGGATGCCCGCGCAGGGTGTGCATAATTTTTTCAAGCATCAAAGGTAATACGTATGCGGTGAAATGAAAATGGGTACAACCGATTGCACATTTGAAATTGGTTGTCACAAAAAGACGTGACGGATTTGAAACCCGTCACGTCTGCTTTTTAGTCGTCGTCCATTTCTTGATGATATTTGAACGACAGTTTCACTTTGGTGCGATACGCGACGATTTTACCTTCTTCGATTTGCACATCTTGGGCAATCACTTCGGCGATGCGAATGTCTTGCAGTGATTTCATCGCGGTCTCGATGGCGGTACGCGCCGCCTTTTCCCACGACTCGCTGCTCGTGCCCACCAATTCGATGACTTTGTATACACTATCGGCCATAGCGCTCCTTTCGACAAAGAAAATTTCGCGGCGACAATGCCGCGTACGCGCATTGTCGCGCAGACGCGGAGGAGATGCAAAATTACCCTAAAGAAGTGACGACTTCCAAAAGCCATACGAAATCCATACGTTTTGTAAACCCTCTATTAACCTTTTTATGGAATATTGAAAAGGGTGCGGGAGAGGACATAAAGAACACGACAAATTTAGTACACCAAGAAAGAAATTTCGTTTTGCCCTTTCCCTTCTTTGCTTTGCATTTGTGCTAATGCTTGCGGTTGATTCAGGCATTGTCCGAGCAGAAGAAAATGGACCATTGATATCAGACGAGCGTTTCCTCTTCACGCCGAATTATTTTCACTTCAAGACAGATGGTTTCCTGAATGGGAGAAACAGTGGTCTATCAAGAGTAAAGGTCAACCCTTCAGAAACATCCAAAATCCAGAACGTTGGAAAACCGATTCCTGTTTCGGATGTAATAATGTTTTATGCCCACTACTACAGCATCAACCCTCAAGTCTTGCTTACGGTACTTGAGCTAACAAGTGGTTCGGTACGTCGTTCTCGAGTGCCAGAGCAAAATGAAATTGCGAATGCTTTTCGCTACGGCAGCAGGAATAGTTTCATTTCTCAAATTGAAAGACTATCAGAAGAATTGGTAGCCGCATACTATAGCAATCCAAGTAACTCGCCTCTCACCGATTCACCGAATCGCTCCAGCTATGCATTGCGCCAAGTCCTGAGCCAGGCCCGTAATGACCAAGGTCGAGCACCAAGCGAACCTGAATTCGTCGGAACCTTTTCCGATCTGTTCGGAGACCCGTTAGCAGGGTCCTTTTTAATCACTTCAACTGAAGCGGATCCTGACGATCCAAACGCAGACGCAGATGAAGCCATTCCTACATTTACTCTTCCTTGGCAGTCTGGAGTTACGTGGTATTACTCTGGCGGCCCCCATTGTGATTGGCAAGAAGGTTGCCCACCTCGAGCCGCAGTTGATTTTTCTCCTGGTCCTTCAACAAATTACGGTTGTGCTTGGACCAGCTATTCTCAAGTTCGTCCCGCCAGGTCCGGTTATGTAATATATGCCGCGTATAACCTCATAAAGATTCATCACAGCAGTAACTTCTTTGGTTCTGCTTGGCAAACTTTGTACTATCACATACGGAATATCAGTGTAACCGAAGAACAGTGGGTTACAACTGGGACCCTGCTCGGGTACCCGTCATGCCAAGCGGGATCAGGCAGTTCTGCAAATGGAGTGCATCAGCACTTTGCGTTCTTGAAAGACGGCGAGTTCAAGACTGCCAACGGCAAGTATTTGTCTGGATGGAAAATCTTCAAGGGAGTTCGCCATTCGCCTTGCATCGCACCCGCAGATGAATGAAAATGGGATGGCACGCATCCATCGGCGTCAGAGATC
>CALMZO010000048.1 GCA_937870825.1 uncultured Chloroflexota bacterium
GCCGCGCAGGTTCTGGCGCGGGCGCGTGAACGCGGCGGTTCGGGATTGATAACTCTCGAAAAGCGCGTCGAAATGCTGGGCGGCAACATCAATTATCAAAGCGCCACCGGGCGCGGAACACGCGTGCGCGCGTTGATCCCCGCCACGTAGAGGTACTCAATTCTCATTGTTATGTGCTCCGCAGTGGTTATAATCGGATTCGGGAAGGTTTAATCCTCTCCCGAAATTTTTATTTCTACGGCGTACATAATGCAAAAGCGGAAATCAACCAGCATAGGCGAGCATGGGCAGAGTCTCGTTGAAATGGCGTTGCTCTTGCCTCTGTTGGCATTGATCCTGGTCGGTATTGTTGACCTGGGGCGTGCATATTTCGGATATATCACTATTACCAATGCCGCCCGTGAAGGAGTGCGTTACGCCGCAAAGAACCCCCTTGATGATACAGGTGCGAAAACGGCTGCAGTGGCAGAAGCGTCAGGTTCAGGATTTACTATCACATCGAATGATGTGTCCCTGCCAACTGGACATAGTATCCAACCGGGGGATCCAATCTCCGTAACCGTAAGTGTCAACTTTCCACTCCTCAGTACCTATATTTTTGGTGGCGGTTCTATACGATTGTCCAATTCGGCTACAATGGTGATTCTTCAGGGAGTTGGGGACTAATGGAAACAGGACGGCATGACTCCCAAAGAGAACGCGGAGCAAGCTTGGTCGAATTTGCTTTGATCAGTCCGCTGTTGTTTTTGCTTCTACTTGGCATTGTTGACTTTGGACGCGCGATTTACTACTACGGGGCAATCAGCGGGAGCGCACGTGAGACGGCGCGCAAGTCAATTACGGCTTGCGGCAACCAATCCACCGCGGTCAACTGCACCACAACAGATGGACAGACAAAAGCAACGGTGGTTGGGCAAATGGCAGGCGTGCCGATAACGGTAGACAACATCACAATTAGTCCCTCAAGCAGAAAATATGGCGACACGATTACAGCCCAAATTACGATTACCTTTACGCCGGCAACACCGTTAATTGGAAGATATTTTGGAACCAACGGGAATATGCAGCTTAGGGCACAATCCAAAATGGTTGTTCAGTGAGGTTACCATGAACAAAAAAATCATAATCAAACACGCCTCGACGCAAGACGAGAGTGGTCAGTCCATAGTTCTGGTTGCCCTCGCGATGGTCGGTATCATCGCAGTGCTTGGTCTGGTGTTCGACGCCACCAATGTATTCGCGCAACGTCGAAAAATGCAAAATGCGGCGGATGCCGCGTCCATTGCGGGCGCACAGGTCTTGGCACTCGCGTCAGACAACAGTTATGCAACCGAGCAAAAAATTCTTACTGCAATAAATACATACGCCGCAAACAACGGAGCACCGACAACGGTCACAGGCTATTTCGTTGATAGTTCGGGCAATCAAACCGGTATCTTTATTGGTGGGAATGGCAATGTACCGCCGAGTGCCTCCGGGGTTCGCGCCAGCACACAGATCGCGTTTCCCACATTCTTTTTGGGTGTCATCAGCCAAGCCTCTGGAATTGCCGGCGCAACCGCCACAGCACAGACAGGCGCGGCGGGGGCTCCTACTACAGGGCTAATGCCTATCGGTGTGCCGCGTTGTTATGTTGACCCGAATAGTCCGGGACCCGATTTCACGGATCCGGACACACCGCAAAACGCGACCAAAGCGAGTCTTTGTGGAAGCGGAGACCAAAGTATCGTTTCGCATGTGATTCTTGGACAAGGCGCGCAGGACCCGTCGGGAAGTAGCAGTTATCGCGGAATCATCAATCTGCCAGTTCGCTTCTCCGATGAACGTGGGAATTCTTCGACTTCAGGTTGCAGTGCCAATTCCTACAACAAACAAGACGCGGTGCGGTACATCAATGCCGGTGGCTACAACGATAGTGAAGCTTGCGGAAACCCTGATTACCAGCAATATATAGATGTACTGACCGGCAATAGCAACGGCAACGCCGGAGTTGATGGATATCGCGACGCAAGTTGGAATGGGCAGCCGATGTTCCCTGTTGGTACAGTGATTGTGATTTGTGTATATCCAGAAGGTTCCGTCGGCAATGGAACAAAAGAGACAGTCAAGTGTGTAGGATTTGCTGCCATGAAAATAACAGGATATTCATCCAATAATTTATCAGCCGTGTTCGCCGGGAAATTCGTTCAAAGCGGAGCCATCGTTCCGGGGGCGACCGATACATGGTCCAAGCGCAAAGCAGTCCAGTTGATTGAGTAATGATTCTTTGCCCCCAACCCGCCTGCCACCAAAAAGCGGGTTGCCAGGAGACTCGATTTGTCAAAAAAGCCCCGGCCCCAATTCTTGTTCTTGAAAGGTACGACATATGTTATCCCAGCATGCTCCCCAACGCGCAGTGATTGCTCATGCAGCGTTCTTTTTCGTGTTCTGCTCCCTCTTATTCACATTGCTCACCGTACAGCCCAGACAGGTCGCATTTGCCGTCGAGGCAGAGAAAGAGTTTGATACCGTTGGTGAATTCAATGAAGGAAATCAATTCCACACCGGACTTACTGAAGACACTGTCGGCGGGGGCGACGGAGACGGCGAAGTTCGCTTATTAAACATCGGTATCAATCCTGCGACATGGAACAAAGGCACGGGGAACAACACGGGGCTTCCGGCGCGCTGGGGGCACAAGGCTGTGCAGTACAAAGGCAAGATATATGTGAGCGGGGGAAACACCAGTCCATTGGCTTCGACCGGACTCAATACCGTTACCTACTCAACCATTCAACCAAATCATAATTTGTCCAATTGGTCTCAGACGACTGCTCTTCCAGCGAAACGCTTTTTTCATGGGATGGCAGTGCTCAATAACTACATATACGTAATCGGTGGTTTGGATGATACCGCAACCCAACAAGCAACGGTGTTTAAGGCGGTCGTGAATCAAGATGGCACACTCGGTCCATGGACGACTACGACTCCCCTCCCTCAATCGCTGTCCGATTTTGGAACTGCAGTTTTCAATGGAAGTATCTATATCGTTGGTGGGGACCACAACGGTTTTTCTGTCAGCACTGTCTACTCCGCAACACCTGATGGAGCAGGGAACATCGCGGCTTGGAATCCAGCAAATTCGCTTCCAGTTGAAATAAGCCGTCAGGCAATTGCTCAAACAGACCAACAAATTTATCTCGCAGGTGGTGCCAGATTTACCAACTCGGTATCCGAGTTCTTGCCAAACGTGTACTATGGCACAGGTTCTACGGCATGGAATGCAAGCGTGCCGCTCCCTGTGAATCTCGTTTATGCGGCAGGCGTAGCATACGGCGGGCAGCTGTATATTGTCGGTGGCGCATTTAATAACGGCGCAAATCTGGAAAACAATATTCGTTCAACGCTCCTGAACATGAATGGCAGTGTAGCAGGAAGCTGGCAGAGCAGCAACGTCCTTTCTGCACCACGTCAACGGAGCGCCGCCGTGTTAAGTGATGATGGCTGGATCTATGCGATTCAGGGACAGAGTGGTGATTTGCAGAGTGGCGGCGTTGCGCTTGCAACAATTGATTATGGTCCTACAGTTGCAGCAGGCGGGGACGCGTTTGCAGAAAGCGGCGTTTATACTTCTCCAACAGTTGACCTGGGTGAGAGCCGTCCTATTTCATCAATCATTTTTAATACGAGTTTGCCTGCCGACACGGGAATGTCTTTTGAATATCGTGCCAGTGATTTTTCAAACTTTTCCGATACCACCTTTCAGTCCGCAGGCTCAGCCGCAATCGGAAATGACGTTAATACCACAAAACTGCTAAGTCTTACCAAGCGATATATACAGTTTCGTGCTAATCTTTCGTCAAACCCTTTACAAACGAAATCCCCTGTTCTGAATCGAGTAACAATTCATTACGATGCTCCAGCCACGGATACACCAACACCGAGCCCGACACAGACCACTAGTGGGACAGCTACCCATACGCCGACCAGTACAACGACCGCAACTGCAACAAGCACATTGACCGGCACGCCGACCAGAACCTCTTCCCCAACACCGACCACCACAGCAACCGTGACGAATACGCCATGCCAAGGCACACCGGCGCGCGCCCAACCCGTTTCACCAAACAACGCGAGCAATATCAAACCGCGCCGCGTGCCCCTCGGCTGGGATCCCGCGACCTGCGCAGAAACCTATCGTGTGATTGTCCGCATGGATTCCAAAAGAGGTCCAAAGGTATTCAAGAAAAAGAATATCACCGCAACCCAAGTCACAACGAAAAGACTCCAAAAGGGACATTTGTATTTCTGGCGCGTGAAAGCGTGCAATACAACTGGCTGCGCCAAGGCGTCCGCGGTGTGGAAATTTCGTATCTCTGGCAAGGGCAACATCATAGATGCGGGTCCGGCAGATGAGTTACAGGAGTAATGAAAATCCGAAAACGCGGCGGATGGAGCTGCCACCCGCCGCGTTTTTCTTTTTGTTCAGGCGGCACGCCGGCTCGGGCAGTCAAAAGAGAGAGTGAATTGGCTTTCGACTCGAAGGTGACAATCCGGGAACAAGCAATTGCTCCCTTACTTTTTACCTGTTGTAAATTTACTCAATTGTTACTACAATAGTGCAAGTAAAATTCATCATCCAACCGGGAGGCGTTTCATGAGGGGTGGCGGCCGGATTTTTGTCATTCTAGGGATTATTCTTGCACTTGTCGCAGGGGCTTCCGTATTCTTTCTATTGGCAAACGCCGAGCCACAACCGACTGAAACGCCCAAGACCAAACTTGTCGTCGCTTTTCAACAGGTTACTTCGCGCAGCGAAGTCTCGGCTGAACAGATTGGCGAGGTGGATTGGCCCCTCACAGTGCCAACTCCAATCGGCGCATTCGAGCGCCCCGCGGATGTAGTGGGCAAATTGTCTAAACAGACCATTTATGCGGGACAACCGATTATCGGCGACATGCTCATTTCCAAAGAAGACGCCGAAGCTCAACACAGCAACGCCGCACTCATTCTGGAACAGGGCCAAGTAGCAGTCGCTTTTAGCATTGGGTTAGGCAGCAGTGTGGCAGAGGCAATTCAGGCAGGAGACCGGGTGGATTTGATTGTCACTTACAGCGTCGAAGTTCAAAATCCAGCGACAGGACAGGGCAGCGGTACTTACATTGTGACTCAAAAAACTTTGGAGAACCTCTTGATCCTCCAAGTCGGTCCGTGGCCCCGCCAAGTCGGTGAACAAGCGTCCGACAGCGGAAGTGGCGCTGTGAATACCGTGACTTTTCAATTGGTGGAACAGGACGCGCTTGCACTCAAGCACATCGAAAGTACCGCATCGGACTACTCGTTGGTCTTGCGCGCGGCAAATGACGACCAAATTTTCGCTACGGAACCCGTTACGTTGGAATACCTCAACAGACGCTTTAACTTTGCCATACCGGGGTTAGGTCGGTAGCGGTAATCCCCTGTGGATTACCTCATATGGGGGCAGCATGTCAGCTGTGCGCGACAACAAAAAGATTCGCGTT
>CALMZO010000049.1 GCA_937870825.1 uncultured Chloroflexota bacterium
TTGCCGAATGTTTTGAGCGCGACGGAGATTCGCGCGATTTATGATTCGAATGCGCCCCTCATCGCGGAGGGCAACAACGCAGAATGGCGCGTGACCAGCGGCGCGGCAGAGGTGTGGGGCAATGCAAATGGCATCTTTGCGCGCAATGTCAGCGGCGTGGCATCATTTGCGCTGCTCAATGCGGACGGCATCAATGCGAATACGTGGGGGGGTGCAAGTGAAACATTCGACAGCGGTGATGCGATGCTCGGCTCGAATGCGAGCGGGAAATCGAACGCGTTCTGGGATTCGTCAACGGGGCGTTTGAATTTTCGCGGCGGCACGACGACGCGCGCGTATATTGATTCGAACGGCGATATTGTGCTGTCAGGCGAAACGACGCCGGTTTCCGGATATTTCAAATGGAAACTTACGACAGGTGAAACAATTGGCATTCTTGCTGGCGGACATTCTGCTAGTCAATCCAGCGGACCGGTGGTAATCGGACGGGCGAAATCGGCGAGTGAAAGCGGAGTGGTTACGGTCTGGGCGCAAAAGCATGATGAAACGTCAAGCGCCCTGGCTCAGATTTTTTCGACGGGGAATTTCATAGTGGATTTGCGCTCCGGCAGCAATCTCGCCCTCTCCGCCCAAGCGATGCAGTTGCAAGGCAAGACCAGCGCGGTGAACGCAGCAACAGTATTAGCATATTTCGATGCGCATTCAAGCGGAACGGTAGCAGCAAAATTTGGTGCGGCACATTCATTTCGCGCGCAAGACGACGGCGGCACAGTACGAGATTTAGGCGGCTCTATTTTCAAGTGGGATGTTGCGGCAAGCGCATCGCGGCGTTCGCGGTGGGAGAGCTATCTTTACAACATTAGCACCGCACACACCGTCTTGAGTGTGCCCTATTTCGCGCGTGTCCCGTCTGTGTATCGCAAAGATACAGTCGGTGGAACAACGGTCCAGAATACCGCAGCAGAAACAACGATTTTTTCGCAGACCATTGAAGCGAATGAATTGGGCAGCAACGGCGTGATGACACTGCTGCTCGGCGGGGACCTGCAACAAAATAGCGGAGCGAATAATACACTGACGTTCCGGGTGAAATTTGGCGGCACGACGGTTGCAACATTGAAGGTAACGGTAGTGACTTTCGCCGGGACAGGCGGCTATTTCATCCATGGGTACATAGCCAATGCAAATGCAACGAACGCACAGCGCGGGTTTGCGATGTTGGTAGCAAGTAAAAATGGAACGTGGGATGGAACGTCTGCCGATTATGCGACGGCAACGATTCCGACCACATCAGACCAAACGTTAAGTGTTACGGCACAATGGCAAACCGCGCACGCAAATGCCGCCGTGTTTTCCAAAGGCGGAATCATCCAATTATCACCGAGTTGATGTACCAATGACGAGACTTTTATTCGGCATCTTTCTCGGAATTGCGTTTCTGACGACCACCGCGTTAGACATGCCGACCCATTCCGTGGCATCCACGAAGACATCCGCGAACACGAGGCGCGCGCTGCGTGCGACTGAAGTCAATACGCGTCCGTTTTTGTGCGATGGACAAAATCATGAGTTGGAGACGGGCTTGCGTGACGCACGCTTGCGGAAGATCGTCGTCTGGTTCGGCGCCTATGGCTGGACAAATGCGGACATCGTATTTTCGCTCGAACGGATTGATGCGAATAAAAATTTGCAGAGTATTGCAAAGGCGGGGTGGGACCATTATGCCGAGCCGACCGGTGTTGCGGGCCAAGTGCTGACATACGATTTCGCACCGGACTGGATAGCTATTGAGCGCGATGAATCTTTGAATCTCTACTATCAATGCAATCCGATGAACGACGACAGCAAAAACAAAAAAGCACATCTGATTGTATTTTTGTATTCCTTACCATAAGGGGGCAGCATGTTTGATTTGAATTCACCGATTGACGAAAATATAATTCCGCGTGAGGAACAATTGCGGCGTGTGCGTGAGCAACGCGATGCGCGCGTGGCAGACCGTGAGGGCTTGAAATTGAGTTTTCGACACGCACAGATTGCGAATGACATAGTACTGCAAGAATCACTGAAATCGCAAGGGGATGGAATGTCGCGCACGATTGAGGCGTTAGAAAAACAACTCGCCGAGTTGGAATCAGCAAATGCAACGCAAACAAAAAGGGGGAAGAATCGTGTCAAAAAATAAAGACTTGAAGCGCGGGCGCCGGGTGCCCGTGCTGGTTCAACCTGCTCCAGCCACACCTCAAATCACGCAACCCTCAGAGGCAAAACGCGCTGCATTCACACTGACATTGACATTTGACCCGGCGCGCCCGGAGCAGGTGAAATATGACGTGCTTTCTGTCGGCGATGGCGTGCCGCGTGATGGTGACATTTTGGATGCGCTACAAATGACGCGCGACGACATTCTCGTAAACAGCGCGGTAGCATTGACGCGTCAACACATCGCGGCACAAGCACAGGCGCAGATGCCGCCGCCCACCACGGCGGACAGTGTTCCCAGTGCGATCCCGACGTAGACAGACAACGCGCCGCGTGAGATAATTTGGACATGCGATTCGTTTTTCTTTTTTTCGCTATCGGTCTGGCATCTATCGTCTACAGCGGCTTGGGGCTCGCTTGGGATGGCGCATATCAACTGGCGTATACACTTGAGAATCAGTTTGTTATTGCGCCGTATGGACGTTACACGCAAGTACCGATACTCGTGATTGTGCTTGCACTGTCTCGGCGGTCTGACAGCAGTTTTTTGCTTTCGTGGACATTTCAAGCGATGCACGCATTGTTACCGTTGTTTGCTCTTATCGCGTCATGGGTCATTGTGCGCTCTCGCCGACCTGAATTGTTCGTTTGGATTGCATTCGGTATCGGGCTGGCTACGTTGCCCGCACAGGCATGTCTGGTCTGTCAATCCATCGGCACAGTGCAACTGGGATGGATCCTCTTTGCCGCGATTGCAACGGGAATGACGCGTAAGGGTGCAATTTTCACGACGATTGCAATTCCACTGATGCTATTTCATCATCCCGTTGCAATCATTCTGTTTACAATCGCAACGGGCTTTGCGTTCGTCAGTGGTATAGTGAGTCGTGAAATGCGTTCGCATCTCTGGAGATGGGCTTGCCTTTTTTTGGTTGTTACGCTCGTTGCAATTGCGCGGATGTGGCTGAATCAAAGCGAATACGAATCTTCGAAACTGGGACGCGACGCGTGGGATACAGCGTGGAACTTGGGCGTGGCAGGATTGCCGCTACAAATGGTTGGATTCACTTGGCTGGCGGCTGTGTCGGTTATGGCAGAACTGTATGCCGGAAAATTGCGAATGTTGGTTCGCTGTGTTGTATTCGCAGCAATCGGCACTGCATTGTTGTTGCTCTACGTGTGGGGCAGAGATGCTCAAGTGTGGGCGTCGGCAATTGAATATCGCAATTGGTCGGTTTGGCTTTCCATTCCACTGTTTATTTTGCTGATACTCGACGTAAAACGTGCCGACATTGCGTTTCGCCGACGCGTGACCCAATTAACTTCCGTTGGCTTTGCCGTCGTCTTGCTTGTCCAGAGCGCGGCTTGGATTCAATTGACCGAGCGATTGCGGTTTGTAATGGAAACAAGCCAGGACGTGTGCATTGAGGCGCGTCATATCGAAGGATTGCCGCGAACAGCACTTGGTGGTTGGACAATTACGTCTTACGCGCTTTTGATGCAAGGCAAGCAACCACAAACTCTAGTGTACTTTTGGGAATCGTGCAATCAATTGGATTTTTCGCGCGGCTATTGGCTTGCGAATATCGGGCCATGGGATTACCACTCGTGGAATAGCGGATGGTTCGATAAACGATTGCTTGGGCAACGAATTATTTCGAATGCGAGCAGGTGAACAAAATGCAGTGGGATGAAGTGTTCTTGTTTGTATCATCCGTGTTGCTGGCGTATTCAGTTGTGAGGCGAATCGTTGTGACGGCATTGCGCCGCAACCGTGTGGAGCGAGAAACAGTGTGGATGACAGTGCGCGCCACATGGCAGCAATTTCGTGCGGATGGTTTGCGGGGCGAAGAAATTATTTTGATTGCGCTCGTGGTGCCCGCGCTGCAATTGGCGATGTATTACGCACTGTTGTTGTTACCGGGTTCGATGTTTGAGACGGACACGGCACTGCGAACGCAGTTTGTTCGCCCAGCGATTTTTACATCGAACGTGATATTGACGATTTACTTTCTGAACGGGCGCTTGACACGCGCGGCACGGGAACTGATGGAACGATGGAAGCGACAACCTCGACAATCTTGAATCTGGTCGCGATTGCCATTGCTCTCTTTGGAGTCTACATTTCAGCCGCACGTGATTATGAGCAAAAACGCGATGAGGTCATGCTCTTGCGTCGGCAGTTGGAAGATTGCTGGCGCGAGTGTGCGCGCTTGCGCGAAACGCGCGGCGGCATCAACGTGAGCGGCGGCGCCGTGCGGATTGGTCGTGATGCGGTCGGGGGAGATGAAATCACGCGCGACGATGTTCCGTAATCAAATGAAAACAGGAGCGAGCCATTGACCTGCGCGCGATTGTCATGTTAGAATCATCCAAGAAATTGAAGCTGTTACCGCGCACAGAAGTGAGTGCGAATGCGTAGACGAGCTGCTTGGTTTGTCTTACTCTTGTTCTTTGCTGCTTGTGGCGGAGATCGAGTGCCGACTGTACCGCCCGACTTGCCCATTGAACAACTGATCGTCGAACCCGGAGAAACGCGGCTCGACAAGTTGGCAACGGAAAATGTGCGCTTGCAGGCAATCATTTTATGGTTGCGGATTCAACTCCGCGAACATGGAGTAGAGATTGAACGCTTGCCGGAGTATTTGCGCGAACCGGATAAATTTCCGGGCTTGGCGATTCATGTGACCGAAGGCGGAATTCAGGTGTCGGGGGGAGAGGTTCACGCGCGGGATTTGGTAGGGCGCGATAATGAGATGCGCGAGGAGAAGAGTTGATTGACGCGCCCGCGAATTTATTAGCGGTTCACCGCATCCGACGCGGGCGCGTCAGAAGGACAGGTTAACCATGCGCGCATTGTAGCACAGATTTTCTATAAAAAACAAAACCGAGCGATTGAATCGCTCGGTTGTTTTATGCTTTTCGCATTCTGCCTCTCCCAAGTTTTTTTATCTCGCTCTTGACGTAGCGCGTGCGGCGTTGGGGATTTGGTTCGTTCGGGTCATTGTATCGCGTAATCACACCTTTCGCGGCTAGTCCTGCGAGTGCCTGCAATGATTTGCCCGAAAGTTTCGCCGCTTCGGTTGGAGTAATAAGCGGCTCGGTTGCAAAGCCGATGTCAATGACGCGTTGACGCGAGTTGGCTTGATGATATTGCTCGCCCCAAAACTGCTTGATTTTTTCAAGCAGCGTGACGGCTTCTTGGTTGCTCAATGCTTTCAATTTATTGACGAGCGCCGCGCCGTCCACTTCCCATTTCTTGTCTAGCGCGTCCATCTGAATCGCATCCTCCACGTTCATCCAAAGCAATTGCTCTGCAAGTATGTCTGGATGGATGATGATTCCATTTGTTGCATCAACAATTAGAAGTGCTTCGTTGATGGTGAGTTCGGGTGCGTTCATGTGTTCCTCCTCGAATGATGGTGCGCGATGATTGAATTCATCGCGCACCAATTATTTTAGTTTTGGCGAAAGTACCATTTCCAATCGTTGTGTTGTGCAACTTCGCGAATGGTAAGCCAATGCGCGTCTGGATGGAGATGTGCATGTGTGGCATGGATAAATTTCACTTCGCCGCGTACAAGAGCCGCCTTGATGGCGCCTTGCTTCATTCCCTCTGCGAGGGTTTGTTGCATTTGTTCTTCGCTTTCAAACAGTGGTGCGTCGTCGTCCATGTTGGTTCAATCCTTCGTTGGTGCTGCAAACTTCCAAAAATCCGCGCGCTGTCCGATGACGACGCGATACCAGCCGCGCCCGCCAACGGGTGGATGCGTGCCGGGGATATGCACCATCACCGGGTCTTTGACGTACAGATTCCCGTTCTCGCGCATCTGGCTGCCAACAAGTTGATGTGAATTCAGCACGATGCGTTCAACGCCTGAAATTCTTTGTGCGCGCGGTGTTTCCCACATTTTCAATAGTGCCACATCGCCTTGACGGAACATTGCATCGTACTCGCCGCCGAAAATCCAATTTTGGACCGCGCGCACAACATCGAGACATTTTTTGACCGCGTTGTGAACCACGCGTGATTCGACTGCGTGAGCGAACACCGTGCCATCTTCATTCTCGCCGATGAGAAAATAGTTTTTCCGCACGCGCAGCCACTTGCGCGAGCCGTCCGCTTCGCGGACTTGGATGACGATTAAGAATTGCTGCGTGTGAATGTCGTATCCAAATCCGTACAAGTCCCAATTCAGCGCGCTCCAGCGCGTGCCTTTGCGATTGAGCGAGGTGAAGCCGAAATCCCAGTTGCCGTGTTCGTCAAGTTTCGTCGCGTTTGACGCGCGGTCCACAAGAGTTTTCACTTGTGCGCGCACTTCGGGTTCGAGCGTGTTTTGTTTGATTTCGTGATAGAAACCGCGTTCCATTTTCTTTGCCTCCGATTGAATGGGGCGGGGTTCTATGCTATAATCAAACACAGAACCCCGCAAGGGGTTTTGGTGTAAAGTCGCTTTCAGATTTGCAGTCGGGGAGCGACTTTATTCATTATTGATGCGCTTGACGTAAGCGAGCTGTTGCCGCGCATCCGATTCGGCTTCAGCGCGAGTCGGGAAACCCTCGTCGCACTCGAACCATTGTCCGCGCCACAGGTATTTTCCGTACCATTCGAGACCTTTGCCGGTCTCATCGTCTTTCACCTGATACGCGTCAATCGTTTTTTCTTCTGGCATTTTCTCACCCCCTTTCCGCTTGAACTTAATTAAGTTATACTACAACTTAATTAAGTTGTCAAGTGTTTTGACCACGATTTTTCAAAACTCGTTTCCAACAAAAAACGACGCATTTATCAGCGTCGTTTTCCATCATCGTTCACTTACGAATTTTGCGCCACAAGAGCAATAGTACGACGAGCGCGCCCACTGCCCCATTCAGCGCAATGAAAATTGTAAGCGTAATGACGCAAAAAACATCCATAGTTAGGTTTTTGTGGTGGATTTCGCTTGTTTTCAACCTAACTAGAAAACCCAACTGAACTGAACTGAACAAGCAAACTGAACTGATAGTAACATCATTGACCCGCGCTCGCGGAAAGAGTAGGTGAGGGGGACGCCGACGCGCGGCTTGAGGATTCAACAATGGTTGTCGGCAGAGAGGGTTTGGGCGCGGCGTTGAACAGAATCGCCATGACCTCGCCTACTGTGCGCGGCGCATTCGGATTCCACTTGCCACTCGCGCCGGTGCGCCGTCCGATGATGAGGTTCTTGTCCACAAAGAGTTGCATCACGCGGGAATAACCGCCGTAAATTGGCTTGCCGTCTCCGCCTTTGGTGTCCTTGGTGAGAACGTATGCGACTTTTGCTTTTGGCGGCGCGCCAAGCGGAATTACGCGGTCTGCCCACGTCGTTTGTGTCCAGTCGCCCGTCTTGAGAATTTCGGTCACAAACGATTCGAGCGCGGCGCGATGTATCTCACCGTTTAGAACTTGAGGGTCAGGCGGCGCGGTGGGAGATTCGAGACGTTTCATGTCGACGCTGGATGTGATGGTGAGGGGCGACGTTACTGATTCATCCCGTATCGGTGCGGCAACGGATTTTATTGCCTCATATGCGTAACCGCCGTGAACGGGAGTCAGATAGCCGAGCACGTTACCGCGTCCATCTGTGATAACTTGTGGGGCTGGCATCGCCGCCATGCTCGATGCGTGAATACGGTTCGTCACGGCGCCGAATACACGCCAAATGGAAATGAGAATGATGATGAGCAAGAGCGCGCCGCTGACCGGTAGCCACAGTACGCCAATGGCTTCACTGACCCAGCTTGACCATGTGCGCGCGTCTAATGTCGCGGCTTGAATCTGACGTTGTTCCTCGCGTTTGGCGATTTCGTCTTTCATGTTTTCGGCATCGCGCGTCTGCTGCGCGCGTGACAGATGTGACATGATGATGGCGGTTTGTGTGGCAATGGCGCGCGCTTCACGCGTTGCTTCAAAATCTTTTTGCTGTTGGATCGCCGTCGCTTTTGTCAATGCGATTTGTGTCGCGTGTTCGCGGGTTGCGGTGGCGGTCTGGTTCGCGACGTGTGCGGCTTCGGTTGCAATGACGCGCGTTGCGGACGCGGTTGCATTGTCGGATGCGAATTGCAGCGCGAGATTTGTGGAACGCGCTTCGGCAAAATCGCGTGTGACTTGTTTGACCGCAGTCTGTTTGCCTTCCACCGAATTCGCAAATGCGTTGGCGCCGCTCGCGAGAATGTTCGCCGCGTTCGCCGTCTGCCGCGCGGAAACTGCCGTCGCATTCACGGCGGCTGCCCCGGTCAATGGTTCGCTGACATCATTGACCTCACACGCGGCGATGCCAAGCAAGAGGAAAAACAAGCAAAGAACGCGTTTCATTTTTTTCTTTTGGCAGAGATGACATGCTTGCGCTGATTTGGTGTGCGCGGCACGAACCACTTGGTGTGATTTTGTTTGCAGGTGGGGCAGCGCGGACGTTCGCAACGGCGCGGTGCGGGGATGATGTGTAGTCGAACCGGAAGCACAAAGTCGGCGATGATTTCCGATTCACGCGCAATGGCGGAATCGGTTGGTTTGTTTTTTTGCGCGCGCAATTGTTCACGGACACGGTAGAATTTTTTTTCAAAGCCGCGTGTGATGGGCAGTTTCGCGCGTTCGAGCATGGAGATATAGTTGCGGGTATAGGGTTTGTGGTAACGGCTCCACTGAAACATTTCGGCGAATTGATTTTGTGAGAGCTTGTGCGTCTCACGAAATGCTTTGAGGCGCGCCGGGGTGAGACGCGTCTTGGCGACTGCCGCGACTTGGACGAACTTGAGTT
Source organism: uncultured Chloroflexota bacterium (assembly GCA_937870825.1). Classification (GTDB taxonomy): domain Bacteria; phylum Chloroflexota; class Anaerolineae; order UBA4142; family SHND01; genus SHND01. The sequence goes on from CALMZO010000049.1 coordinate 8,979, forward strand.
TGCCGGGGGAAGGTGCGAGTTGCGCGTTTTGCATAGTAAGTTATTGGTAAGGATGTTGTGAGAATGTCCAAATTGTTTCAAAAATGATGGGGTGGTAGTTTTATACCTCGCGTCAAAATTTGTGTCAGGAAGGGCTGTGTTGGGCAAGCGCGCGAAAAAAATTGATTGCGCGTTTGAGAGTGTGGGTGATTGGTTTCATGGTTTTTTGTTGCGGCGTTCTACCTCAAGGATTTGACGTTTCAGATTCCACACTCGAATCGCTCCGAGACGCGCGAGCGTTAATCTCATTGCATCACTGAATTTTTGTGCATTTGGATTTTCCTGCGGTTCCCTGACGATGGTAATGCTACCTTTTGTCGGGATGACGATTATCCCCGCGCGTTCCGGGATATGTTCAACGCAATCTGAAATTTTTTCTGGAATCGCAAACCACAGGTAGCGGATGAATCTGTTTTTGTGTTGATGCGATTTTTTCTTGTCGGCGAGCAAATCGGACTTGGAAATTTTGATTTCAATTTCACTCGCCCATCCTGTCGGATAGAGTACAACCATGTCGAGTTCGTATGAGAATAAGCCCCATGAGACATTGGGGACGATGATGTTTTTGCGACGGTCAAAATGTTCGGCAACGCGTATCTCGATTTCGCGCACAGTTTCACAGTTGCCAACACAATCCGCGTTGGGAGCCCTGCACTCCAAAGAATCGCGCAGAGAGGTCAACTCGACGGTGAGGTCTGCGATTTGTGCGTCCCGCCCGGCGAGTTCACTGCGGAATTTCTGTTCGAGCGTATGCGCTTGTGGTTCGATGGTGAATAAGGTCTGAATCATTTTTGGTTCGCGATTTCAAGAAGCACGTCGGCGTGACACTCTTCGCCGAGCGGACACCAGCACGCAAGATTTTTTCCTCGCAACTCACGTTTGACATCTTCAACAGAAATGCGTAAGCGTCCTTGCTCCAAATCATCCCGAAACTGAATTACCGCAACCGACGCGCACGAACACGCGTGCCAATCTTGCATTTGCTCTGCCTCGCGTTCGTTAACGCGATAGGGATTCCCCCATTTTGTCGGGCGTCCGACATACAACGTGCTGCGCGGCATTTTCCATCCGCGCTTGCGCTTGCGTTGAATGCGTTTTGGTTTCATTGTTCAATCCATCCATTCTCCATTGCAATGCGCGTTTCCTCTGCAACATCAATGACAATTCCGAGTTTGCGCGCCTCCGCGTCGCCGAGCGCGAGACGAATAAATTGGTCGGTGGGAAATGATTCGACGGTGTAATAGTCGCGAATGAGTTGTTCGAGCCGTGCGATTTCATTGCGCGCCGCGTCGAGAACTGCCATCTGTTTGAGAATTTCGAGACCGAGTGCGGCGATAGTTTGCGCGGCGAGTTCCTGATTCTCTTTTAATTTTTCGTAATCAGCTGGCGCGTTCAGTGTGCAATACTGTGTGCCTTCGTCAGTAGAGGCGATGTACGGGCAATTCCCGCCGCGCATTTCGTCAACATATTGCTCGCTAGGTTTTTCGGGAGCGATGATTCCCTTTGCCTTTTTGAATCTGCCTTTACTCATTCTCCGTTCCTCGCTCTCTCCAAACCTTCTGCCGTGAACGTCCCTTTTTCGTACAAGTCCCACATGCTTGTCCAGCCGCCTTCGGGTGAAAATTTTTTCTGCTTGTGAAGTGTCATGCTGCAAAGGTTGTTGAGAATCGCGGCAGCAGTCTCGCTGTCAACGGCAATCGAATCCCAACACCAATTTCCCACCCACGTCTGGTAATTTTGGATGTGAAACCATTTGCGCCCGATGCGAACCATGTCGCCTTGCGCGCGGAACGCGACAGTTGCAGGCGGCTCGAATTGGTTTTCCAACGAAAGAGCAATGTCAAACGGCTTGGTGGCGCAAAGTTGAATCGCGCGAATCTGTCCGACGAAATTGCCGTTACGAGAATCGTTGACCGCGAAGGCGATTTCCCAAAAGTTAGATTTTGGCATGGGGTTGCGCTTCTTTCTTGCGTGCGTTGTCTGCTGCGCGGTGACATTTTTTACAAAGTCCGATGACATCACGCTCGAATTGTTCGTGACCAAGATTGCGATAGTGGAGATGGTGAATAAACAAAAAGTCAATCATCCCGCAGTGATAGCAACTACCGCCTTGCTGTCGAACGATTTGCGCTTTGAGTTTGTACCAACTCGCGGAGTGAGTGCGCTGCCAGTACGCGGGCGAAAAGCGAAACGCCGCGCGGATGAGACGCGCGTTTTCTTTAAGGATTAGATAGAGCCAAGTGAGCGCGTTCATTCTTCATCAAACCAATCATCTTCGAGATCATCGTCACCGCCGAAATCGGAGTCAATGGCTTCGCTGCAACCCGCACAATATCCCGTTTCAGAGAAATCAAACGATTCGAGCCCTGCATAGAACATATTGCAGCCCGGACATACGCCGGTTTCGCGCTTGTGTTCACTACAATAAAAACCCATGGGGTTGTCAGGTTCAAAGAGTGTAAAACACGCGTCGCCGACATTCTTGCAACCCTCGTGTTCGCACGGTGCTGTGGCATTTCGCTCTTGTTCCTGACGCTTGTAAAACGCGTCTTGGTCAAACCGTTTCATCAAGACGAGTCGCTCGGCGTTGCCAAGACGAAAGTGAATGTAGTTCGCGTCTTGGTGAATCGTTTCTTTGTCCGCGTCATAGGCACCCCAAATAAACAATGCTTTGAATGCGAGCGGCGCAGGCGCGGTGTACGGCGTATCGCATTCGAGTTCGTAGTATGCAAGTTCTTTGCCGCATACTGGGCAAAAGCGTGTAGCAATCATTTCCCCAGTGTCAGGCGCTGAAATTACAGATTCGTTCATGGCTGTATGCCTTTCGGGTTTATGGGTTTGGTGAGATGTTGAGTTTCTACGTCATACTTGCGAATGGCATGAATGACCCAGCGCGGGATGATGCCGCGCGCTTTGCCGTCGTGGAGGATGGTGTCACCCCGCCGTTGCGCGACGCGTTCGATGACGTTGCGCGCAACGGCGGTGGACGAGATGTTGCAACCGCGCGCGATGTCGCGCACCGTCGGCGAGCGAAAATGCTCGCGCCAAAATTGGTCAATGTACGCGGCGACGGCGTTGTCATAGATGCCATACGTTTTGACGCTGGAGTTTCGACGTTGGACGTTTGCGGCGTGCGACATGTTAAGAAATTGGCGCGTTCATGGTTTTGATGTGCATGGGCATCAAGACATGAACAAAATCGTCGGACCCAACGGGCTTGACAACACCCGGCGCGGCGGCTTCGGTCAGTTCGAACGCGACTTGCGGCGAATTGATGACGCCGAGAGCGTCGAGCATGAACTTGCCGTTGAATGCGATTTCCAATTCATCGCCGTCGCGTTGTGCGTCAAGAATCGCCGCCGCGTCGCCGGTTTCCGCGCTTTGTCCAAAGATGGAACAGATGCCCCCCATCTGTTCGTGGAACTTTAATCGAATGATACTGTTGGCATCACGCGCAAAGACCATCGCCGCTTTGACAGACTGCGTGAGTTCATGGACGTTGCAGATAACGCGCGTGCTGTGAGACTTGGGTACGATTTGGTTGAAATCGGGGAAATTGCCTTCGGCGAGATTGGCGACAAAGAGCGTATCGCCCAAATCAAACATCACTTGCGCGCCCGTTTGTGAGAACGCGATGGCAACGGGTTCTTCCATTTTGCCGAGCAGCGCCGACAGTTCCTTTAACGCGCTGTCGGGAATGAGCGCGGCGGCGGGATTTTTACCCTTCGCTTGGTTGAAGCCGCGTTCGAGATGTGCGCAGGTGACGGTCAAACGAAAGCCGTCGGCGGTGACGAGCGTTGCATTTTGTCCTTTGAAGGTTGCAAGGATATTTTTGAGGACAGGACGCGAATCGTCTTGCGCGGCAGAAATGCGCGCGCGGGCGATGACACCTTTCAAGATGTCGGGTTCGATGAGCGCGTGGTCTTGTTTCTCAAAGGTGGGGATGATGGGAAACTCGTTCCAGTCCACGCCTTTGATGTTGGCATCATGGCGCGCGCATTTGAGATGCAGCGTTTGGGTCTTGGCGTTGAGTTCGAGGTCAATGCGGTCCGGGGGCAGCGCGTTCACGTAATCAATGAGTTGGCGCGCAGGAATGGTGATGCCGCCTTCTTTTTTAATTTGCGCGGCGGCGGTGTGAATGATGCCGATTTCGAGGTTTGCCGCGGAGACGGTAAATTTTCCATCTTCGGCGCGCAAGAGGACATTGGCAAGCACCGGCAGCGTGCCTTTGGCGTTCACGGCGCGATTGACGATGGAGAGCGCGTGAGCGAAATTTTCTTGGAGAATAGAGAGTTGCATCGGACTGTCCTTTCGATGTGGAATGAACGCGACGACGAGCGTTCAATTCGCGGTTTGGATTTGTTCGCGAGTGAGAAACGTGATGATTTGGTGTTGATGATGTGAATAGACAACTATGAGTTCCTTTCCTTTGTATTGAATTTGGTATGCTGCGCGCCGGTCTCGTAACGTTTGAATGCGTTTTGCCTTGCGATTGCGGATTCTGCGATTCAAGTATGCGTATTCGTTGTGGTCGAGTCTGACGTTGAAACGTTCCGCACACCGGCGAATGGCATGGTCGCGGCGCAGATGAAAAAGAAATTCGGAAATCGGTGATTTGGACACTTTTTGTCGGCTCATCGGTTCGTCGGGTGGTCAAGCATTGCTTGGAAACTGATGCCATTCCACGCCGTCGAGCGTCGGATTCGTTTCACTGCGGTACGCAGATTGTTGTTTGAAAAAGAATGGAACGTTTGCGGCGACGCATTGGTCTCGAATCGAACGCGCCCAATCGAGATTCATTTCGCGGTAGTGCGGACCCGATTCGCCGCCGCAGATACACCAATCTATTCTTGACCTGTCAGGATGATGTCCGCCAAACCAGACTTCCCAACCTTCCAAGTGAGAATGTTGAGGCGAGTTCAAGTACTCGTCGCTGTGGTCGCAGTAGTAGCCACACGGCGAAAACCATTGAAAAAGATTAAGGTCTCCCAAAAGCGGCTCGCAACTCAAAAAGCGAATCGCCGCGGGCGTTTGGAGTAAAAGCGGAATGCGTTCATGTGCAGCTTTTTGGTTTTCGACGCTGACGCCGAGCCACACATTCGGCAATACCTCTGGATAAAATTTTTTGTGGCGCGTCGCGTTCCAATGCTGCAAAAATTCCGACATGCGTGCCGCGCGCTTGGTCAGAATTTGGATGGTGAGGTGAGAACACTCATTCGCGATAAACATCCACACATTCCAAATCAACTCGAATGACATTTTTTCGTGAAACAAATCGAGCATGTCGAATGCAAAGACCTTGCTTCCCGCAGGCAGTTTTTTCCATTTGGCAAGCTCTTGTTCGCTGAACACGAATTCAATGTGTTCGGCTTCTTGCGCGTGATACGGTACTTGATTTCCATAGCGCTTGTTCAATGTTTCGCTGTAACAATTCAGGCAGCCCGTTGACGCGTGCGAACACCACCAACCAATTTTCCTGGTGCGTTTGTCGCGGGCGCGAATCGGATTCGACGTGTAATCCGTCCACGAAATTTTTGTTTTGTTCATTTCATCTGCTCCAATCTTTCCGCATCAATCGAAATTGCGCGCGAGAGTTTGAGAATCTCCCCGCTCGCGGTTCGGATTTTGCGAATGGCGATACGCTGCGGCGCGTTCTTTTTGACTTTGGGATTGAGAAGGTTTTGGGACGCGCGCTCCAGCCGATTCGCGGCGCGGACGTAGCCGTGTGCACGCAAGGTTTGCACTGCGGAAGTGATTTCCTCCGCAAGCGGCAATGTGGTGATTCGTGGTTCAACGACAGTCAAGTCGTATTCGAGGTCATCGGCGGTGATTAACGTTTTCATTGGCTGGCTTGCCTTTCATTGGCGCGGGGCAGATTCGGACTGCCAATTCCCGGTCGGACGGTGCGCGTTTCCTTTTGGTTCGCCCGTGCCACGTCTCAGGTAGCATTTCGACAGGTGAGCCGCGCGCGCGCCGCCTACCCGCGCCATCATAGTTTTTGAAATACGAATATGTATTCGCACGGCGCGCGTTTTTCGCCGTTCGCGCCGTAACGATTGCGCGGGGTTGGAATGGTGTGTGTGGTTTGCAAATGCAAGCCGAGCGATTTCAATGTTTCGCAATGCCACGCGGCGACGTTGATTTCTCTACCGTCCCGAATGTGATTGCTGATGTTCAGTACGAACAGTCCGCGCGGTTTGAGGACGCGAGCGGCTTCGTCCCATGCGGTACGATGCAATATCCGGTAGCGCGGTCCCCACTGTATCGCGCCGGAATTTTGCGGATGCAACGCGAAACCGAACGCGGCGGTATAGGTGTTGCGGCGGCTGTCATCTGTGTACGTGTCCGCCATGCGATTGCCGTAGGTTGGCGATGTCGCAATCGCATCAAAAGAATCGTCGGCGAACGGGAGTGCAACAGCATTGGCGTTGACGCGGCGTTTGCCCGCGGCTTGTTGAATAATCGGAAATTCGAGTTCGCCGATGACAATGCGCGTGCCGGTGTGTGCGAGTTTCGCCAGTCCGCCCACGCCGCCGAACGGGTCGAGCACGCGCCAGTGCGGTTGAAGATACTGCGCCATAACCGGCAGCAGCGCGACGCTGTAACGCGCGGGATGACGTGCTGGTTTGGTAAAGGTTGGAAGGGGCGTAGCGGTCAACATGGTTTTAGGAAAGTTCGAGCGCGTTCATCGTGTCAGGATGAAAGTCAAGTCCCCGGGCAATGAGCGAGAACCATTCCGATTTGAGAAATGCAAAACACTCGCGGCGGTTGTTGTTTGTGCGAATATCTTCGGCGGTGATTTGGACGATGGCGGCGGCGAGCGCGAGTTCGGGTTCGTTATATTTTTCGAGCAGCGTCGGCGGATGGATTTGGTGCCACGTGCCGCGCGGTTGGCGGCGCTGACGCGTTGTCTGCGAGTTTTCGTCAAGCAAGAATTCAAGAGGCGCGTTCATGTTTTTCGTAGAAAAACTGAAGTTTCCGTTCTGCGGAAACATTCATAGTTGACTGAAAGGTGTACGTAATGCTTGCGCGACGATGCGCTGCAACTGCGGAAGGTTGACGACGATTCGATATTCGCCATTGGCGAGGCGCTGGGACTTCATACAAACCGGCGTTGGCGATGTCTGACGCAAGGTATTGACGGCGTGCATGAACCGCGAGCGCGCGGGAATCTGAAATTCAACCCACTTGATTTCGTTCCAAACACTGGATGGCTGTGGAACGCGCGGGTCATACATGGAGTGAAGGCGGGATGTATCGGACGGGTATGACATAGCCGGTCTCTCAACATGTGCGCGTAAAGTTTCTGCGCGCGTATTCATGTTTTGCGGAGCGAATAAAACTCAACTGGTCGAAAAGTGAATTGGATTGCATTGCGCGAACACGTTCGATGTGTTTTTGAAAAAATTCCAAGTCGGGAATTTCAGCGCAAAGAGATTCGAGCCACGTCCAATCGGCGTCGGGCGAAAAATGAAAGTTTTCTTTCAAGAGAGTTTGAACACGCGTTTTCAGAATTTCCGCATCTGTTAGTTCTTTAGGGTTAATTGACGATTCAGATGATGGTTCGGGTGAAATTTCGCGCGCAATTTGCGCACTATTTTTCACCGGTGGGGTGAAATTTTCCGCGTTTTCGACGCGCGAATTTTCGGGGTGAAAAGTTTTCGGGGGTGAAAAGTTTTCACCGCTAGGGGTTGTGGCTTCGCCGTCGTCAGATTCAATATCTTGGCTTTCCCAATCGCTGTAGGATTCGAGCAATTTGATATTGATGTGATACAGGTTGCAGCCGTGCGGTCCTTGTCCTTCAAGGATGTCAAGTTCGCTGGATGCTTCCAGCGTCTTGAGCAAGAGTTGGACATTGCGTTCGGTCTGCCGGGTTTTGCGCGCGAGCGTTGGAATGCTGGGAAACGCGCCTTTGCCGTCGTCGTGGGCATGGTCGGCAATCGCGAGCAAGAGCAGCATAGCAGTTCGCTGATTGCGCGATTTTTTCCAGACGAGGTTCATTACATGGATGCTCATAGCAGAAAATTAGAAACGGAATTCGTGCGTTTAGAACGGACGTTGCATTGAACTGAAAAAGGTTTTACGCGATACTCTTGCGGCTTTATTTGTTGTGTTGCTGATGCGTCGCGATGCCCAGCGGTGTGATGACGCAAACGATGCGCGGTACATTCGCGCTGGAAAGGCGTGTGACGGTTTCGCCGTTGGCGTCTTTGAGTTCGGTGATGAGTCCGAGCACGCGGAGTTCGCCGCAGCGTTTCCACCAACACGAGCGCATGGGCACTCCGGCGCGCTCTGCGGCTTCTTCATCGTTCAGACCTTGTGGCGCGTTGGAGTACGCCGAGAGCAATTTTGCTTTTTGTCCGCCCGCGCGTTTGGCAACGTCGGCGGCACCGGCGATGCTTGTGGCATGGTCGTTGCGGCGTGCGCGCCCGCGCTGCGGGTTCGGGTCTTTGAGGACGCGCGAGGATTTCGCGGCGAGGGCGTCGTTAAGGGTGAGTTGCTGGAACATGGTTTTGAAATAGGCGAGTTGCTTTGGTCTGCCTGTAGTCCTTCGTCATTGCTCAGGATGACGCGGGTGCAATCGGCGAGGTGCAGAATCAGATTGGTGTAATGCAGCGACGCGTCGGATACATTCATATTGGCATCCCGTAATCTTTCCAATAAAAATCAGGCGCATCTTGCGCGGCACGCTGCGCTTCTTCTGCGCGCTGTCTGGCTTGTTCGATTTGAGACCGTTCAAAGTCAGCCAGGGCGCGGCGTTTGGCGGCGAGTTCGCGATACATACGGCGCGTCAGTTCGCTTGTGGCTTCGGCAGCCATTTCGTCGTATCCGCGCGCCGCGTTCTCATGGACGGCGATATAGTCAATCATGGGTTGAATCCGCTTTCGGAATTCGAGGTTCGCCAACCCGTATTGGGGCAGAGGGCACACGCAGGGCGCGTTTGATGATGGCTGACGCGATATTGCGTTTGGTGATGCTCGTCGTGGGTTGTTTCGCCGCGCGGGCGCGTTTTTTGAGGCGGACAATGTGCGCGCTAAGGACTTCGTCGGCTTCGTCGTCAATTGCGATTGTTGTGGTTGGCATGTAACACCTAGCATGTATTTTACTATCTGTAGGTCATATTATACACGCAAAACGGGCATTGTCAATATAGTTTTGTAGTGCTATAGTTTTTCTGTTTCCCCCATGAAGACCCCCGAAGAAATTCTTGGCGAACGTATCCGTGTTGCGCGCGATGCGCGCGGCATGTCGCAAGCTGAATTGGCAGAAGAGATTCAGTCGAATCAGCGCGTCATCTCGCAAATTGAAAAGGGCAAAACGGATATGAAAATGAGTACGCTGCGACGTATCGCGGCGGCGCTGCGCGTGAGCGTGGATTGGCTTGTGAAGGAACAATCAGTGGGTGTGGATTTGTTCGGCGCGCAAAACCAACCCGGGGGCGGAGATACCTCAAAAAAAGTCCGCAGGCGGCGGGACCCGGCAAACGTACCCGCACGGTGATTGAGTTTCCTCGATTCGGAAATAGAACAATAGTTCTGATTCGAGACGGAGGCAGTCTGCGCGCGCTGCGCGCGGTCACGCCAGACTCGTTCCGTGTATTTTCTCCGCGCGTATGGTGCTTGGAACGCAACGAAGTTGAGGATGGAGCGCAACAAAAGTTGTCGTTGCGGCGTCTGGTGTTTCGGATTTTTCCGCGATATGTGAAGCACCGAGACCCTTTTGTTCACGGCGGGCTACCGGCACGGAATCTGGCAGCGGCATTCAGTTGATGCTGCCGACAGAGAAGGGCAAAACCTTAAAAAATTTGCACGTCAGGGAAATGAAAGAATTGCAGTACGTTCCCGTGAATGATGTGGCGGGGTGGACCGAAATGGTCTGACCTGATACATTGCGCGTACACAAATCACATGGTAAAGAGGATGTATGCCCATTACGGTTGACAGCAATACAAAACTCAGCCAAGCTGCCAAAGACCGACCTTACTTTGATAACGAATCGCAGTACAAGCGGATCGCCGCGTACATCATTCCAAACGAATCGCTGTATTACGTTTTTGACTGCAAGGGCGGCGGTTCCGGATTCGTCGGCATTACAGACCAACGCGTGATTTTTTATGACCAAGGGGTCTTGTTCAAGAAAAAAAGTATGGTATCCATTCCGTTCAATCAGGTGATTGGCGTCGCGTCGGCTGACGAAGGTATGATTTTCCAAACGAGCGAGGTCACATTGATTACGGCTGCAGGCAAATTCAGTTTTGAATTTCGCGGCGCCGACAAAGCACACGCCGCGTATGCGTTCATTATGAATCAAATCTTGAACGAAAGTAATCCGCAGCTGCGCGACAATGCTACGAACGCAAGTTCGCGGTGAGTTGGCATACCCACTCGCCGCACCGATTTGTTGAAACTGTTTATTCGGCATAGTAAAATTTTTGGGGAGGGGGTGCAATGAAAAAAATTTTGTGCAGCGCGCTGCTTTGTGTCGGCGCGTTTTTGTTTTTCGGCTGTAGTGGTTCGAGCGGAACGGCGGTGCCGACTTTGAATGTCGCTGTCGTGCAAACCAAAGTAGCAGCAGATATTTTTGCAACGCAAACTGCGGGCGCGCCCACTGCAACCTTTACCGCGTCGCCGACGAATACGCCTGCGGCAACCGCCACACCGACGCGCACGAACACTTCTCTGCCAACTGACACGCCGCGGCCAACGGATACACCAACGTTGACGCCGACACCGAAACCGACGGTGGATGTGATTGCGGACAAAAAGATGTTTGCGGCGGTGGATGTGCGCGAATTGAAAAAGTCGCCTGACAAATTTTTGGAACAAAAAATTTCTTTGCGCGGCGAGGTTTTTACGATTCAAGAGAATAGTGATGGAACGGTAATGCAGATTTGGGTGAGTTTCGGCGCGGGCGGGATTGCGAACCGGGAAGCGGTGATTGTGTCATTTGACGACGCGCTGCCCGGTTTGTTTGAAAAGGATCGAGTTGTGGTGTACGGGACCGGCGCAGGGACGTTCACAGGGAAAAACGCGCTGGGGGGAGAAATTACGCAACCGTTGGTGAAGGCGGTGTACGTGGATTATGGCGCGAGTTTGCCGACGGCGGTGCCTGTGCCGACAAAACCGCCGCAACCAACGATTCCGCCCGTGGGGAAAAATGTGCTGACGAAAATCGCGGACAAATGGGAAGTGACCTATGTCGGCGAGTTCCGCGACAAAATTGTGCATCTGTTCGATACGGGCAAAGTCGCGTTTGGGGTCTGGGCGACGATTGAATTTCGAGTAAAAAATCTGCAAGGCGGGAGCGCGACGCCGAGCGATGATTTTGGCTTTGTTGCGGTGGACCAAGACGGAAAAGCATACGACGATGATTTTTCGGCAACGTCGAACGCGCGCTGGCAGTATTGCGGCTGCTCGACATTCTTTACAGAATTGGCACCGGGGCAGGAAACGGTGATTGTAGTGACGTATGATGTTCCCGAGACGACGCGGACACTGACGCTGATACCCACCGAAGGGGTGTTCAGTGATAGGCGGAGGGCGGCGCCACGTTATGTGGTGAGTGACTTTGACCAAGTTCCGGCGTTCAAGCGATAAATACTTACGGCGTCTGATCAGACGCCGTTTTTTAGAATTAGTGAACGAACATTTGTTCTTGCGAGGAAATTTAGAGGATGACGAAATTTACACCCACAACGAATCCAAGTGCGCCGGGCAAACTCTACGCGCGGTTGTCGCACACCAAAGACGGGACCGATATTTCGATTGAGCGTCAAATCCGCGTAGGCACGGACTGGTTTCATGCCAACGGTGTTTCCGATATTGCAATCTATATCGAACCGAAAGGACATCGCAGCGGGACATCGGACGAATATCGCCCGGCGTATCAACAAATGCTCGCGGATTTGAAAAAGGGCGATACGCTGTGGTGCCATGACCAATCGCGTTTTACGCGCGCGGATGATGCTCCAATGGTTTTGCGCGGGCTGCACAAGCGCGGCGTGCGAATCATCTTTTATGACCAGCGTGTGGATGTGGAAACGTCAACGGGCATGATGAACGTGCGCTTGCGTTCGCTGATGAACGCGCAGTATGCGACGAGCGTGAGCGATGGACAAACCAAAGCGTATCGAGATTTCAAAGCGGCGGGCGCGTACTATACGCGCAAAAGGGTGATGGGCATTGAAGGTGTGGGGCATGGGGTCAATCGGCGCAAAGTCGCGTCGCCCAAAGGTGTATGGCGAACCGGGGAATTTGTGGCGATGGGAAATCGCGATGCGTCACCCTTTGTAGATTCTGCCAACGCGCAATTCTTTGGCTTTCTCGATTTGGTGCGCGCGTTTTTCGAGTTGTACACAACGTCCGACTTGGGTTACAACTCATGCGCCCAGACGCTGAGAGAACAAGGATGGATGGCGCAAGACGGCGAAGGCGTGCCATGTGTCTTGACGTGGACTCACCTGCGAACTATGCGCTTGCACATCGAACGCTATCGCGGTCTCTTGGACGATGCGCTGCTGAATCGAATGCACGAACGCGTCAAGGACCGCAAAGGCAATCCGAATTCGGGCAGGCGGATTCGCGTAAGCGTCCAGCCGCCGCTGATGTGGCGACTGCTGGTGTGCTGTGAATGCGGGGGTCACTACCGCGTTTCCTACGAACTCCCGTACAAACGATTCTCGTACCGGCACGGGCATTATGCTTGCTCACTGCGCGGACATTATTCGAGTGTGAAACTGGAAGCGCAGTTGTGGAAATTTTTAGAACGCCTGCAACTCCCGCGTGAGAACCGGTTCGAGGTTGCACGCGAATTTCTCGAACAGCATCAACGCAAACCATCACCGCAATTGCAATCCAATGCCGAGAAGCGCGCAGAGATTGAAAAGGGCAAGCACAATTTGAAGCGGCTGTTGGCGATGGAAAAAATTACGGAAGCGGACTTTGACAAACTGCTCGCCGAATTCGACGCCGAGCTGCGCGCCTTGCCCCCGGACCCGGTTGAACCTTTGAACGGCTGGCACAATTTGTCGGCAGAGCAAATTGTCGAAATGTGGGAACAGGCGGCAGAGACGCTGAAACGCGCGGCGGAGTTGGACACCCGCGTTGTGAATTTGACGCTGCGCGATTTATTTGAGAGAATCGAGATTGACGGAGAGAAGAAACTTTGTTTTTTGGTGCGGGAAGTTTTCAAACCGCTGTTTGGTTTAACTGCTAATTGAGAATTTGTACGGCTATAAATTTCGCCGCGGTCCCTAGTGCATCATTAACCAACTTGTTTTGCGTACCGATGCGTTGAAAGACGC
>CALMZO010000050.1 GCA_937870825.1 uncultured Chloroflexota bacterium
GTCATGCTGTCTGACGAAGAGGCAGGGTCTCTTGCCTTGTTGGAAGCGATGGCTTCGGGACTGCCTGCGGTAGTCTCAAACACGGGCGGGTTTGGAGAGACTGTGGATACGAGCTGCGGCGCGCGTGTGACTCTTGCGATTGAATCCGAAATTGTGCAAACCCTGTTGTGTCTCGTAAAGGATGCCGGTGAGCGGGTGTCTCGAGGGCTAAAGGCGCGGGAGCGGGTAATGGACAGATTTGCGTGGCCGCGCTTGAGCGAAGGGTTTATAAGAATAATAATGGAAAATCAAATTTACGGGGTATGAGGTTTTCGAGACCCGCTTTCGATGGTTTACGTCATCAGCGCACCCAGTTTGTTTTGGGCGGTATTTGTCTGATTGGACTTGGATTGCGGCTGATTGGGATTGATTTTGGCTTGCCGCTTCAACTGCATCCCGACGAATGGTCGCAGGTGGACATCGCGCGGGGAATGCTGGCGGGCGATTTGAATCCGCATTTTTTTCGATATGGTTCTCTGACGCTGTACCAGCTAGTCACCCTGAATGGCGCACTCGAATTGATGAGCGGCGGCGCGATTCTTTCAAACGCGACGTATTATTTAACTGCGCGAGTGTTGTCGGCAGTCTATGGAACAGCGACCATCGGGGTCGTTTGGTGGCTTGGGGGCTTGGTCGGGCAATCGTTCGTGGGATGGACAGCGGCGTTATTGATGGCAGTTGCGCCCGAAGCGGTCCGCCAAGCCCACTATGCCACGGTGGATACGGCACTCGTTTTTTGGATGTCGCTCGCGCTGGCGTTCGGGATATGGGCTTTTGAAAAACCATCGCGTCCATGGATGCCCGCAGCCGTTGCGGCAGGTCTGGCAATCGGCGCGAAATATACCGGCGCGTTTGTAATTCTTCCACTCTTGCTCTTGATGTTCATGGCGCGGGGTGTCTATGCACCGATCCCGCGCGGCATTTCATTGGCATTGGCGGTGAGTGGGGTGATTTTGGGGGTTCTTGTTTTAGTCGTAAATCCTGCGATGATCGAAGTGTTGGCGCAGCGTTGGACAACAGATGGGGATTTGAATGTCGAATACCAAAATCTGATTTTCGCACTGTGGCTGCTTTTGACAAGCGGCGCAATCGTGTTATTGGTTGCGGGCATTGCGGGCTATTTCACGCTGCGCGTGCGACTTGTGCTGGGCAGATTCTTGTATCCCGAGACGATTGTTTTTGTTTTGACCGTCATTGCTGTCTTCTTGCTTTCCTCGCCTTTTGTAGCGTTGGATTTTCCAACGGCGGCACGCGACATTTTTTACGAAGTCCGCCATATTCAACTCGGCGCGGCAGCGCAGGTTGCGGTGAGTGACCCGTTGTATGCGGAGCTTGTGCCGCGCGCGGCATTTCCCGAACCCTTCTTTTATTGGAATTGGTTTCTCGCGCAAAACGGTTTGCTCGTCGTAGGCGCGAGTGCGCTAGGCGCGGGTGCGTTGGCGCGGCGGCATCCCGCGCTCTTTTTGGCAACGGGACTCTATACGTTGCTCTTGCTCGTTACGTTGCTGCGCGCCGCGAACAAAGGCGAACGGTATGCGCTACCGCTTTTGCCGATTCTGTACATCTGGGCGGGCATCGGAATTGTCGCTGTCTCAGCGTGGCTTCCGGAGCGCTGGCGTATGGTTAGCAGATTTGGATTGACCGCAGCGATGTTGGTTGTGCCATTGATGTCCGTAGTCGAGTTGGTGCGTCAAAATTTTATTATTCCCGATACGCGCGTAATGGCGTGGCATTGGCTCGCGGAAAATCTGCCTGCGGGGAGTATAGTGGTGCGCGAAGACCGCACGCCCGACCTTGAGCATGTGAATCCGGCGTTTCGGATTTTTCCAACGACTGGCGCGTTTGATTCGCGAACGTTTCAAGAATGGCGCGCGGAAAAAGTGGACTATTTTCTGATAGGAACGCTGCGCGAGTACTATGGTTCAAATGCGGCACACTTTCCGGAAATTGCTGAACAGTACGAAATATTGCAGCAGCAAGGCCATTTGGTCGCGTGGTTCATTGGCGACGGTAGAACAGTCAATGGCCCACCAGTATGGATTTATCGCATTCCGTGAGGTGAGATACGAGACCTGACCCTTTTTATCTGAAGCAATATGCTAAATGGAATCCCAAACGTCTACTCCCAACGTTACAGGGGAGAATTGATAATCGCATCTCTGCCGCTCGTTTTGCTGCGTACGAATTGCCATTGAAACTAGTTTCTCCCTTGCCACCGATTCCATATGAACCGGATCTGACCAATACCGCGCTTGGACAAATCGACCTGCAATATCTCTTGTGGGCTAGCAATATTTGCAATGCAAAGCAGATTGCTGGTGTGTGCGTGGAAGTGGGATGTTTTCGAGGCGTAACAACCCAATTCTTGGCACATGCAATGCAGCCACGCACGGTTTTCGCGGTTGACCCGTTTCGCGGATATGGTGGTGACGAAAGCGACTTCGAACTGTTTTGTCTCAATACGCAGGGGTTGGACAATGTGAAACACCTTCGCCTTTCTTCGGGTGATGCCTTTCGCGGGTGGCAATACGGACCTGTAGCGTTAGTCTTTATTGATGCAGTCCACGATTATCCGAATACCCGCTTTGACCTTGAGGCATGGGGAAGCTTATTGTCCCCCGGCGGTATTATTGCCGCTCACGATACGGATAACCCGGGTTTTGCTGGAACTCGTCGAGCGGTTTTTGAAGCGACAAAGCGGGGGTACGATATACTGGCGCACCCGCCGAATCTCACAATTCTGTTCAAACATACTATCCTCTAGAAATGCTCGAGATGACATTTTCCGTCTTGCTCTGCACCTACAACCGTCCCGACCTATTGGCGCAATGTCTCGACGCGCTGTTGGAACGCACAACCGAAAAACCATCCCAAATCGTCATCGTCAACGGCGGCGACGAACGCACCGACCGTCTGGTCTCCAATCTCCAGTCTCGAATCCCCATCCATCTCCTCAAGACCGTCAACAAAAACCTCGCTGCCTCGCGTAACGTCGGTTTGCCCCACTGTACGGGCGACATTGTGGCAATGACGGATGACGATGCAGAAGTGTTTCCGAATTGGGTGGCGGAAATGAAACGCGCGCACGCAGAACATTTTGAAGCGGGCGTTATCGGCGGTGTGGTGGTTGGCGCGGATAAGGATTCGCTCGTGAGCCGCATCGCTGACCGCGTGACGTTTCCGCGTTTTGACACTGCGCGCGCGGTGCGAACGGTGCCGGGCGTGAATGTGTCATACAAGCGTGAGGTCATTGAGCAGGTGGGCTTGCAGGATGAGACATTGTTTCGCGGTGAGGATGTGGATTACAATTGGCGGGCGCAAAAACTCGGCTGGCAGGTATGGTACGACCCGGGTGTGCGCGTGCTGCATCATCATCGCCCCACACTGCGCCAATTCCTGAATCAACACTTCATGTACGGACGCGCGTACTATTTGGTGCGCCGTAAATGGCAAGAGATGTACTGTGTGTATCCTCATTCGTTGCGTTCAACAAAGGATGTTCTTAAAGGACTGAATTTTATCGCTGCTACGTTTTACGAACCCGCACAGTATGCGTGGCGGATGGAACGCTCGAGCGACAAACTGCTTGCGTATCCGGTTTTGGTGGCAAATCAGTTGGCGTGGCGCGGGGGGATGATTCGACAAAAGATTGCGGCACGTTGAACGTTCAACCGTTGCCTTTTTATGCGCGCGCTCGTTCGATGGTTGTTTCGGTTTGTCTTGTGGATTGCTTATGCCGCGTACAAAGCAGAAGGTATCAACGCGCTTTTTCTCATTATGCCTGCAAAATTCATTGTTCCGACGTTACGTCGGCACGGCGCGCAAATCGGCGAACGCGTGGAAATTCATTCGCCGCTCATCATTCACAATGCAAGCGCGGAACCCGGCAAGCATTACGCGAATCTCATCATTGGCGATGACTGTTATTTCGGGCGCGATGTGTTTTTTGATTTAAAGGATGCAATTCGGATTGAAGATCGCGTGACCGTTTCGATGCGCGTCACGCTCATCACGCATACGGACGTAGGCAAGAGTTCTGTCGCCGCGCGTTTGCCCGCGAGTCACGCGCCGATTGTGCTGCGGCGCGGCGCGTATGTGGGCGCGAGCGTGACGATATTGCAAGGTGTTCAAGTCGGCGCGGGCGCGATTGTGGGCGCGGGCGCGCTGGTGCGTAAAAATGTTGCCGCAGAAACAACGGTGGGCGGTGTGCCCGTGCGAGTGATCGAGTGAATACAACGTTTAAAATATTTGTCTCCATCTGGCTTGTCTATGCGCTCTATGTGGCGCCAGCGGGTGGTGTGCTACCGAATCGCTATCAGGACTTGACCTTCAGCATCGTGAATGAGGGACGTTTCGTGATTGACACGTATCACGAGAATACGATTGACAAGGCATATTACAATGGGCATTACTATAGCGTCGCGCTGCCAGGACCGGCGTTTATTGCTATTCCGGCGTATCTGGTGTTCAAACCGCTGTACGCATTCTTGCCTGAAAATGTAAAACAGTTGGCGGGCGGCATGCAGTCGTTAAAAAAAGATGCGCTGGCGGATTCGAGTTTTTACGGGCGCGTAGACAATGTGGAATTTTTCCTCGCGCAAATCTTTATTACACTCACGACGCAGGCGACGCTTTCAGCGTTGGGCAGTGTGTTTTTGTTCAAGACACTCACAATCATCGGTTTCGACACGCGGCGGTCGATCATTGTGACGTTTGCGTATGCATTCGGTACGATGGTCTTTTTCTTTTCGACGGTGTTTTTTGAACAAGTGTTGACGGCAACGGCGTTGATTGGCGCGTTTTATTTTTTACTGCGCGGGTTGGATGATGCAACTTTACCACGCCGACGCGCTTTTTATGTTTTGGTTGGAGGACTGTTGGTTGGCATTGGAATGACATTTGAGTACATTGCTATTTTTCCTGCAGGTGTGTTTGGCGTGATGCTTTTATTGCGAAAGCAGTGGAGTATGCTGTTATTCTATGGATTCGGCTTTGGTCTTCCCGTGTTTGGGCTCATGGCATACAACAATTCAATTTTCGGCTCGCCGTTTACGACGGCCTATCGTTACATTGATGTCGCGCAGCAAAAAAATCATGACGAAGGGTTTTTGGGCATCACATATCCGCATGTGGAACGTCTCTGGGGACTCTTGTTGAGTGTGGAACGCGGTCTCTTTTTCTTTGGACCAATGACCGCTATTGGCACATTGGGGCTGATATATTCAGCTTTCAAGACGCGACGCTATCGAGAAATCGCCTTGCTTGCCTTGTCTATCTGCCTTTTGAATCTGTTTTTCTTTGCCTCCATCAAAGACTGGCGCGGTGGAGCAAGCTTTGGTCCGCGCTATCTGATTCCTATCTTGCCTTTTGTTATGCTCGGCGTGGCGATGGCGTTTGATTATCTGCACGCGCGCATTATTTATGCGGTGATGCTGCTGTCGGTCGCAATTCATTGGTTGGGCGCACAATTTGGTTTTGCTGAATCACCTTGGGAGCATGTGACGCAGCTCTTGGACCAAGGTCCGACGCTACCCGTGTTTGGCGCGATTCTTTCCCATTCCACGAGCCGTACCTCGGCGTTGTATCTCTTTGCCGAGAATTATCATGTCGCCGTGACCATCGGCGCGAGTTTGCTGCTCGTCCTCTTTTTGGGGTGGTGGTGGCGCGAGTTGTGGCTGCCCAAGCCGACAGAATGAAAAGCCAATCCCGGAACATTTCCAAAATAGGAGCGCCTGCGCTTTTCTTGGCGGTCGTTCTGATTTCAGTCGCGGTCAAAATAGGATTTGTCATGCTCTTTGACTCTGGACTGGACGCTTTTCCGGGTGAAGGGTCAGACAATATCTTTTATCATACCACCGCAGTCAACTGGTTGGAAACGGGTGTATTCGGCGACAAAGGCGGGATTCCTACGGTTGGGATGCCGCCGGGGCAATCGGCATTTCTGGCGCTTTTGTATGGGGTGAGCGGAGGGTCATTTGCGTTTGCGAGACTGGCACAGATCCTTTTGCTTTCTCTTGTCGCAGGCTTGACATTCTTAACCGGCAAAGCATTGTTCGGAAATGCGGTGGGGTTCGCGGCAGGACTCTTGATTGCGGTTGACCCCGCGCATGCGTATCTCGCCGCGACGTTTTTAAGTGAACCGCTCTTTATCTTTTTGATGTGTCTGGGAATTTATTTTTTGGTGCGGCAGCGGGTGCGCTCCCATTGGGCGTGGCTCGTTGGCGCGGGAATCTGTTTTGGACTCGCGGGCTTGACGCGCAATCAGGGGTGGTTGTTTGCGGGATTCTTGACACTTGCCGCGATTGTCACACGCGGGCGATTCATTTCAATTCGCCGTGCGCTGGTCGGAGGAATTTTCACTGTGCTTGTCATTGCGCCGTGGACGATGCGCAATTATTTTGTGACGGGCGAATTTGTGCCCGTGTCGTCCGAAGGCGGACTGACCTTGTGGGCGAGCAACAATCCCGAATTCGAATGGCGCCAACCAATGCCGATGTCGCTCGAAATTTATCGTCTTCCCGATACCATACAAGAACAGGAAGTTGACGCATACTATCGCGCGCGTGCATTGGAATGGATTCGCGCCCATCCCGCGCAATTTTTGTTGAATGGGATCCGCAAAGTTATTGTCTTGTATCATTTCGACCCGTTGTCGGCACGCGCCGAAATGTCCGCGTTGTTCCGTCTCGCAGGTTTGATTCCCTATGGCTTGACACTTCCCATTATTTTGGCGGCGATCGTGACGCAGTGGCGAGATGCGCGGTTGTGGCTCTTTTACTGTTACATCTTGTTTACCACATTGTTGACCTTTGTGTTCTGGGGTGACAGCCGCATCCGCGCGCCGATTCAACCGTACTTGTATTTGTTTGGGGTTTTGGGCTTGCGCCAACTCATTGTCTGGTGGAAAACCCGTAGGCGTGATGACACCGCGCCGTTAACGGAGCATTGATGGAGCGTTTGCGTTTTCACATTGACCTGCACCGGTGTGTCATGCCGCTTGTGATTGTCGCCGGATGCGCGATTGCCGTGTGGTTGGGCATTACGATGGCGCAGTTTGGATATGGCACGCGCGAGATTGCGATTCTTGTTCTCGGCATGGTCGGCTTGGTTCTGGTGTTGTCGCCGTCGGAACGGATTTTGCGAATCGGATTTCATATTTGGCTGCTCACCTTTGGATTTGGTTGGCGCACGTTGTATCTAACCTCATCATTAAACATTCACCCCATCGAAGTGTTGGGTTACACACTTGTGTTCCTTGTTGTTCTGAACGGTATTCTCCATCAAACACCGCTTGATTTGCGCTTGCCGAAACTGGTGCTGCTCTTGGTGGGACTTGCATTTGTGGGAATGTTGACGGGTATGGCGCGCGGCGCACCGTTTGAATATGTTTTGCAAGAATTCAAAAGCTTTTTCATTCTCATTCCCATTTATTATCTCGTGCACTGGTTTATTCACGACCGCAGAGACTTCGAACGCGTGGCGAATCTGCTAATCGTCGTAGGTACGTATATCGCCTTTTTGGGTTTACTGGATTTTTTCCTGCCGGGCTTGAGTCGTTCCATCGCCAATGACCCCGACGTGAGTCCAGTATTCCTTGCCGAGAGCTATGCGGGCAACACCTTTGCGCGCGTGGGCTTTGTCTTTTTCGGCAATTTCACGGCGGGATTCGTCATTTTTAGTTTCTTTGGTTTGACCGTTCATCATTTCTTTCGAGCGTTGGGCAAAGAGAATCGTCAAGCCGCATTATTTGGCGCGCTGATAATGATTCAACTTTTCGGAATGTATTTGAGCGGCTTTCGCGGACTTTGGTATGCTGTCGTCGGCTTTGTTCTTGCGTATGGGCTTGTCCGCGCGCGTGCCCTGATTCTCCTTGCGCTGGGCTTGCTCGTCATTCCCTTCTTGCCTGAGAATTTTATTCGGCGGTTTCTTTCGCTCTTTGTTGCAAGTGAAGCAGATTCCAGTCAGTTAGGGCGAATTGAACGCGCACAAAGCGCGCTAGACGCGTTCTATCAGTCTCCCATTTTTGGAATTGGCTTGTCAGGTAGTGGTTACGTTCACAGTGACCTCATTCAAATCGCCGCGAATCTCGGTGTGTTTGCGCTGTTGACACTGGTAGCATGGTGGAGCGATCTGCTGCTCAAGGCATGGCGCTTGCAGCGGCGGCTGGACTGGAACGGCGACTACGCCGCCGCCCTCTTTGCCACGCTCGTCGGCAACCTGATTGTTTTGGCAGGCGAAGGCACGCTCGCCTTTCTCCAGTTAATCGCCCCGATTTGGTTGATGTGCGTGCTGGCCTATAAATTAAACTCGCTGGCGCGTGAAACAGAATCGGCGGATGCGCGGTAGGGGCGAAGCATTTGGCTGTGCAGCGGTGTGTGGTTCGCGAACGCGTCGGCAAACGCTTCGCCCCAGTTCTGGACAAACGTCTCTTGTCGAACAATAAAAATGCCCTTTTTGCAGAATGGACGGGAATCGGGCTCTTGTTCGTTTCATTCGCAATCCAACTCAATCATCTCGATGCGCGCACTTTTTTCGGCGACGAGTTCGGGAGTTTCGACGAGGCGCTCGCGCTCGGTAAAAATGCCAATTCTCTGCCGTATTTTATCTTGTTACGGGCGTTTTTGATTTGGAGTGATGGTGAATTTTGGACGCGTTTTATATCGGCGGTGTGCGCTGTGCTCGCAGCGGCGGTAACGTATCGCTGGGTTCCGCGCATATCAACACTGCCGCATGCACAAGTAACTATGTTGTTATTGGCGACGAGTCCATTCCTGCTCGTTTATGCCCAACAGATGCGCTTTTACGCTTTGGCACTGCTCGCTGCAAGCCTTTCAATCTGGGCGTTTGCCGAATGGACAAAACAACCACAGCCCAAACGACTCACGGTATGGCTTGCGGCGGCGGTATTTGCGGTGGCAGCGTTGTTCCTCAACGCGCTCGCAGTGTTGGCGCAAATGGTGACGGCGTTCTGGTTGACGACGCGTTGGGGTCGCCGGACGAAAATCGTTGTTCTGGGGGGAGCTGCCGTAATTTGCGCGTTGCTGGTGCTCCTTCCCCCCGTGCGCACCCTCGGTTTCAACGCGCTCGCAGCGTACACGAACGCCGAGTCGCGTTACGAAATTTCGCGCGGTCTTTCCCTCTCCGCCGTCGCCAAAATCCCCCTCACTTTCTTTTTTTTCATCTTTGGTGAATCCGTATATCCCCTGCACCTCTGGCTGGTCGTCCCGGGGGTAATTTTTTTCGGTGCGGCGGCAGTTCTCGGCATCGTCTATCTCAAACGCTATCCGCAAATGTTCGTTTTCGTCATTACCGCGTTCGTTCTCGGGCTTGGACTCTTGTACCTCGTTTTTGACCCTCTTGCACCTCCTACATTACAGGGTGCCGCACCGCGTTATCTCATTTTTTTGCTGCCCCTTTTCTATCTTGTCGTCGCGGCAGGAACGCTCTTTGCCAAAACGCGTTGGTTGCTTCTGCCACTGCTCTTGATAAACTCCGCGGGACTCGCGCTCTATTGGCAAGGCGATTGGTCGTACACGGACGATTTGGTGAATTGGCGTGCGGTGGGGCAGCGTGTCGCGGAATACTCGAATGCACACACGGATGTGGTCGCGGACGGGCGCGCATATGAATTAACCAAACGCTATGTCGCGTCTCAAGCTCCGCCTTACAAATTGAGCGAATACGTGCCGCGCGCCGAAACCGAACGCATCGTTTTGCTGACGAATGATTTTCACGCGGAACGCCGCGCGGACGCGGACGCGTTTTTGCAAAACGTTGCGTCCGATTTTTCCATCAGCGCGACTTGGGGACAATTTCCCGCGTTCCTGTACATCTTGACGCGGCGCACCCAACCGGGCGAAAATGTTTTGGTGGACGCGCAAACGGGGCGCGTCGAAACGATGCCCGAATTGTACGGTTTGGAATTTCAAGATATGCGCTTGCCGTTGCAGGCAAAGGTGGATGGAAATTCTATCGCGCTGCCGGGACCGTTTGTTCTCGACAAAAACAAATCGCCCCGTGTATTCCCCTTGACACAGCCGACGAACGCGCAAACGTTGTGGCTCCTCAGTCAATACATCGGTATACGCAAAGGTGCGAATACACAGGTGGCAGCACTGCGCGTTTCATATGACGACGGCACGCACGCTGAAATGCCGATTCGTATCGGAGCCGAAACCGCCGCGTGGGACGGCGAATGTTACACGCCTTGCGAATCGGTTGCTTCATGGCGGAAGCGCGCGGCACTCTTGGGTACGAGTGCGTACCCTGACAGTTGGCGCGAATTTGACGCGCACATTTTTGGTGTCCCGCTCGAGTTAAATCCGAACGCACGCGTGACACAAATGGAACTCCTTAACGCACAAGACACGGGCAAACTGTACGTATGGGGCATCGTGCTGCGATGAGCGCGCTCAAACTTTCCATCCTTCTCCCCACCTTCAACAACGCCGCATACATCCGCCCCACGCTCGAATCGGTGAAATGGGCGGATGAAATTTTGGTGGTAGATTCGTACAGCACCGATGGAACCTCGGACATTGCGCGCGAATACGGCGCGCGAATTATTCAGCACGAATACGTTCAGTCCGCGAAACAAAAAAATTGGGCAGTGCCCCAGTGTACAAACGAATGGGTTTTGCAAATAGACACGGACGAAGTGTTGGAAGAGGGCGCGCAGGAAGAAATTCAGAACGCCATTGCGAATGCGCCGGATGACGTTCACGCGTTTCGGCTCCCGCGCAAAAATCACATCCTGAATGAATGGGTTCGAGTCTGCAACCTTTATCC
>CALMZO010000051.1 GCA_937870825.1 uncultured Chloroflexota bacterium
GTGCGCGGCAGTGGTTTGGGTTTGGCGCTCACACGTTTCATCGTCGAAGCGAATGATGGACACATTGCGGTTTCGAGCGAGCAGGGGCAAGGCAGTACGTTCAAAATTTTTTTACCGCGTCAACGAATCTGAACAGGAGGAAAAGATGGAATCGAAAAAACGAACGTCGGTGGGCAGCGGCACGAAATGGGAAGCGATGGCGGGCTATACGCGCGCGGTGCGCGTCGGCGATGTCATTCATGTGTCGGGCACCACCGCGACAGATGAAAACGGAAATTTGGTCGGCGGCGCGAACGCGGCGGAACAGGCGCGTTACGCGATTCAAAAAATCGAACGCGCCATCAACGCGTTGGGTGGAAGTTTGCGCGATGTCGTACGCACGCGCGTGTTCGTCAGCGACATCAACCATTGGGAAAGCGTCGCGCGCGTACACGGCGAATTTTTTCAAAACATTCGTCCGGTCAACACGCTCGTCCAAGCCAAACTCGTCGGCGCGGAATATCTGGTCGAGATTGAAGCGGAAGCGATTGTGGGTCAGCAATAAGGGATGAGCGTTGAGCATTGAGCGATGAGCGATGAGCATTGAGCATTGAGCGATGAGCGATGAGCATTGAGCATTGAGCGATGAGCGATGAGCATTGAGTTTGCGTGTTCACTGTTCCTCTTGCGTTGAATTATGCGTTTTAGCATTCGCCTCAATAACGATTTGACGATTCCCGAATACATCGCGCTCGCGCAGCACGCGGAAAAATTTGGGTTTGACCAGTTTTGGGTGAGCCACGATTTGTTTTTACGCAGCGCGCCCGTCATTCTCGCAGCGCTTGCAAAGGCAACGACGCGGATTGAAATTGGGACGAGCGTGTTGAATCCGTACACGCTCAATCCTGCCGAAATCGCAATGTTGGCAAGTACGTTGGATGAATGGTCGGGAAATCGTTTTAACTTGGGACTCGCCGCGGGCGCGCGCGATTTTTTGGAATGGGTGGGAATTGACCAAGCGCATCCGCTCGCCGCGCTGCGCGAAACCATCAACGCAGTACGCACATTGCAGCGCGGTGAACCCGACGCGCACGCGGGAACTTTTTTGCGGTGGACGAACGAAGCGTACTTGCGTTTTCGCGCGCCGCGCGTGACGCCGATTTATGTCGGCGCGCTCAGTCCAAAAATGTTGTCGCTCGCAGGAGAACTTGCGGACGGCGTGTTGCCGCTTTTGTTTCCGCCGGAACATTATTTCACGGTGAAACCGTTTGTTCTAGAGGGTAACGCAAAGCGAGTTTCGCCAAAGGACGGCTTGTCGAGAAACGAGAAATTTGATTTCGCCGCGTGCGTTTGGGTTTCGTTGAGCGAGGATGCAAAGGCGGCGCGGCGCGTGTTGGCTCAAAAAATCGCGTATTATGGACACGCGCTTTCGCCGTTGATTTGGGCGCGCTTGAATTTGACGCAAGCGGATTTTGAACCCATCACGCGCGCGATGATGGTGGAACGCGATGAGGAAAAGGCGATTTCACTTGTAGATGAGCGCATGTTGCAAATCGGCGTCGTCGGTTCGGCGGACGATGTGATTGCGCGACTCGAACCACTGGTGAACGCGGGCGTCACGCATCTGAGTTTCGGTCCGCCGCTCGGTCCCGATTTGTTGTACGCGATAGAGTTGTTGGGGACGCGGGTGCTGCCGCATTTTGGAAAGGATGAAGGATGAAAGGCACGCTGTAGAGACGTGTCGGTGAAACGTCTATGAAGCGCGTGGTCGTCGTCGGCACAACGGGTTCGGGAAAAAGTACGTTGGCATCGCGCATCGCGCAAAAATGCGGAATGCCATTCGTGGAATTGGACGCGCTGTTTTGGGAACCGAATTGGGTGCATGTGGAATTTGATGAATTTTGTGAACGCGCGGAACGCGCGCTCGCAGGTGAAACGTGGACGACGGCGGGCAATTACAGTTTTGCGCGCGACATTCTTTGGGGACGCGCAGACACGTTGATTTTTCTGGATTACCCGTTGCGAATTGTGATGTGGCGCTTGTTCAAGCGCACGCTGCGGCGATTGCTCACGCGCGAAGTTTTGTGGAACGGCAATCGCGATTCGTGGCGCAGACAATTTTTCAGCCGCAGTTCGCTTTTTTTGTACGCCTACAAAACGCACGAACGGTGGCGTGAGGTAGTTCCGCTCGCGCTCGAATTTGAGGAGTACGAGCATTTGCAATTTCTTCATTTCACGCATCCGAAACAGACCGATGAATGGTTCGCGACAATTAACAATTGACGAATGACGAACGACGAGCGACGAATCAGTATCGCGTTTCAAACGAACAAAGCAATTTCGATGTACGGCGCGCTGGCAGAAAAAGCGGAGCAGTATGGATTCGACGCGGTGACGGTGTACAACGACCTGTTGTATCAACCCGCGTGGCTGCCGCTTTTGGAAATGGCGCGCGCGACGAAACAGATTCGCGTCGGCGTCGCGGCGGTGAACCCGTTTACTTGTCATCCCATGAACATCGCGGGCAACATTGCACTGCTCGACGAAGCATCGAACGGACGCGCGTATTTGGGCATCGCGCGCGGCGCGTGGTTGGATTTTTTGAATATCGAGCCGCCGCGTTCCGCGCACGCGCTGCGCGAAGCAATCGAATGTGTGAAACATTTGTTGGCGCGTTCACGCAAACCGTATCGCGGAAAATTTTTTTCGCTCGCGGGCGGCGATACGCTGCGTTGGAATGTTTTGCGCGCGGACATTCCGATTTTGCTGGGAACGTGGGGCGAACAAACGATACGCGCGTGTTTGCAACACATAACGGAAGTGAAACTCGGCGGCACGACGAATCCCGCGCTGGTGAAACGCACGCGCGAATTTTTGGACAACGAACTGCGCGTCATCGGACGCGAACCGTCGAGCGTTGGCATCGTCGTCGGCGCGGTGAGTGTGGTGGATGAGGATGGCGACGCGGCGCGCGCGTTGGCGAAACGCGAAGCCGCGTTGTATTTGCCGGTGGTGATGGACTTGGATAAAACGATTGAAATCGCAGGGGAAACGAGAAACGAGCTGCGAGAATGGGCGCGGCGAAATGATATTGAAAATGTGGCGCGGTTGATTTCGGATGAGATGCTGAAAAATTTTGCGTTTGCGGGAACGGTGGAGGATGTCGCGGAACAAACATGCGCGTTGTTTGAGGCAGGCGCGTCGCGCGTCGAATTTGGCACGCCGCACGGTTTTTCGGAAGAGGAGGGGATGAGGTTGTTGGGGAGAGTGATTGGGTGATTGGGTGATTGCGATTTGCGAGATGCGAACGATGAATGATGAATTCGAATTGTACGATTTGAAACTGGTGGTCACGGAAATTCGCGGGGATTGTACGTGCAACATGCGCGTGGGCGATTGTGTGTTCATGCGCGGCGGAAAAATTTCATTGCCCGAGAACGCGGATTTTTGTGTGTACGCGCTGCAAGCGGCGATTCCGTTATTGCCCGCGAAACAGCGGCGCAATCATCCTGCCGATTGGATGGAGACGGACGCGTTCGTGACGTGTCCCGACCCCGCGTGCGGTTTGATTATGCAGATTGAACGCGTAGGAACGCGCGTGTTGAAACATGATGAGGTGAGCGTGAACCAGCTCGAGCGCTCAAGTGATAGAGAGAAAAAAAAGAGGTGAGCAGCCGTTTTAAAGCTCACCTCTTTTGGTTTGCGCGCGATTTTTTATGCGATGATGCGGTGGAGTTCGACGGTGCCGCCGTTATTGAGAATGGGACACGCCTCGGCGATGGCAAGCGCTTCTTGTTTCGACTCGACGCGAATCACAAAGTAACCGCTGATGCCGTTCGGGTCTTCGGGCAGCGGTCCTTCGGTGACGACGTGTCCGTTCGGACGCGAGAGACGATAGAAATTGCCCTCCACTTCGTCGGCGTTGACCAACTTGCCTTCGTTGGCGAGTTTGCCCGCCCATGCCGCGTATGGGGCGCGCAGTGCTTCGGCTTCGGCAGGCGCAAGATTGCTTGAGCTGCCTTCCCCGCCGCGCAAGAACAACATGAATTGAGACATGAAATTTCCTCCTTTTGATGCGCCCAAGGCGCTCTACTCTACGTTTCATACATACGACGAACGAGGCGGGCAGATTTCGACATTTCGATTTTCGCAATTGAAAATGTTTTTCCTCTGTTCTATAATCTCGCTGTGACTGCCTCCCCCGCCTTTGAATTATCTCCCGGTGAACGTGAACAATTGCACGCTTTACGGCGCGGCGATGAGCGCGCGTTTGAACAACTCGTCGCGCAATATCACGGCTTGCTCGTTCGTATCGCGCA
The DNA here is from genome assembly GCA_937870825.1 of uncultured Chloroflexota bacterium. Lineage (GTDB taxonomy): Bacteria > Chloroflexota > Anaerolineae > UBA4142 > SHND01 > SHND01. Next base: position 4,299 of record CALMZO010000051.1, read on the forward strand.
AATCTATGTGGATGACCGCGTGACTGCGGAAGAGGTGGCGCAAGACGCATGGCTCGGATTTTTACGCGGGCTGAACCGGTTCGAAGGACGCAGCTCGCTCAAAACGTTTCTGTTCACAATTGTTTCCAATTTGGCGAAAACGCGCGGCAAACGCGCCAAACGCAGCATGCCGTTTTCGTTTTTTGAACAGTACGACCAAGACACGGACGAACCCGCCGTTCCCGAAAATCGTTTTCGCGGCGCGAACGATTTGCACGCGGGACATTGGGCGACGAAACCCGCGCCCTGGAATGTTGACCCCGAAACGAACGCGTTAAATACAGAATTGATGCGCTATGTGGACATGGCAGTCGCAATGCTGCCCGAACAACAGCGCACGGTGATTACGCTGCGCGATATTCAAGGATGGAGCGGAGAGGAAGTGTGTAACGCGTTGGGCATTGCCGAGACGAATCAACGCGTGCTGTTGCATCGCGCGCGGAGCAAAGTGCGGCGCGCGTTGGAGGACTATCTGTAATGGCAAACGAGTTGACGTGCAGGGAATTGGTGGAACTCGTCACCGATTATTTTGAAAACGCGCTGTCAGAAACGGAACGCGCGCGCGTTCGGGAACATCTCGCATCGTGCGACGGTTGCGATACGTACGTGGAACAAATGCGGCAGACGATTCAAACGCTCGGCAAGTTGGAAGAAAAAGATGTTTCGCCCGAAGCGGAAGAAAAATTGCGGCGCGTGTTTTGGAAGTGGAAAGACGAGCAAGGGAAATAAGGGAACCGGGAGACATCGGACGCGCTGTATTTCCCTCCGCTCCCCTCTTTCCTGTTACATTAGCGGCATCATGTCAAAAGGTGCGCCGCACAACTGTGCAGCGCATTTTATTTCGAGAGGGTGAGATAGAAATTCAGATTGCGACAAATAGTTTGTTTCATGAATGCGCCTTCCCACTTAATCCGGTATCGGCAGGAGGAGAAAGTGTTGTAGAATGACCGCGCTGGAAGCAAGCCCAAGAAGAGTCATGAGGGTTTTCTTCCCCGATTCACTCTCATGCTCAATCCTCTGATTGTAATGACCTATAATATCTGCGATGGAGGACAGGGTCGGCTCGAACTGATTCGCCAGGTCATTTTAGCCCATGCGCCGCATGTCCTCTTGTTAAATGAAGCGGACGAGCAGGAGACGGTCCACAGCTTGGCACAACAGCTCGGCATGACGTATGTTTGGGCTCCGGGGAGTGGGACAAAACACATTGCGCTCCTCTCGCATGTACCGATTGCGACCTGGAAGATTCATAATCGCCGTCCGATTACTCAGGCGCTACTTGAGGTAGAGCTCCGGATAGATTCAAAGTTTCCGGTACGAATCTATGGGCTCCATCTTTTGCCATACAGCATGTTTTTGCCGTACGAGATCGCCAGATGGCGGACCATCGTCGCCAGCTTGCGCGTCATTCAAGCGCATTTCCATGTGCCGCATCTTGTACTTGGGGATTTCAATACGATTGCTGCGGGCGAGTCGCTGGACCTTGCTATTTTTCCGACACGGGTTCGCCGGCTAATGCTTTTGCAAGCCAATCGGATCGCGCATTTTGCATTGCGCCCACTCACGCAAGCGAAATACACAGATGTATTCCGTGCCGTGCATCCCTATGCTTCGGGTAGGACGTGGATGCCGACGCATTTAGCCGCGCGACTCGACTATATTTTTGCGGACCCAAAGATGGCTGCTTGCTTGCACGACTGTAACATCGGAACGATGGACCCTGCTGCACAAGCGTCAGACCATTTTCCACTGATTGCGCAATTCGACCTGACAAAATTATCCAAAAATAAAACAAGAGCAGAAATCTGAATTCAAAATCGAAACGTATATTGAATGTATGCTATTGTTTTGCGATAGAGGTAAAACAGGCATCGTACGCGTTGACACTGCTAAAGCGTACTGCTATACTTGTGAAAATTGAATGCCTAATCGGTTGTCCCGTAGCCATCCTGCCCCGAGGAGGCGCGCTACAGATGCTGGTAACTGGCTAGTCAGAGATCCCAACAGGAGGCAGCTCTATGAAAACCTATACCAAGCCCGCACTCAAAAAGCACGAAACGCTGAAACAAGTTACATTCAGCAGCCACTAGTAACAACTGCGCGATTTTTTTCCACTTTAACCGCATCCTGATGATCGATCCAGGATGCGCGAGATACCAAAATCGTGCTCAGGTTTGGCTGCCGTATGGAGAGTCCATATCGGCAGATGTATTCCTTACACTATTCACGCGTCCCGCCTCGCGGTGGGTTTGCGTGCAGTAGCCCAAGAAAATTCCGGCTTTGTAGCGCGCCTCCTCGGGACAAAATGATACGAACTATCCAGCGCACGTCTCCTTGATGTGTTTGAACTTTTAGCGACTGCATTTAAAGCAGACGAACATCCGCATGAATGGCAAGCGCAGATTGAGTCAATTGACCAAGATGCGCTTGCCATTTCTGCAATTGTTGTGGGACTTGCGCCACTCTTGCACTGGCGGCTCACCACTTGGAATATAGCGCTTGAACCCCGGGCAATGGCAAAACTTGGCGCGACGCGCGAATTGGCACGTTTGCAACGCGCCTCCATGGACGCCCAGCTCGATCAAATCCTCACTTCATTTGAAAACCAAAAGGTCACTCCCATTTTGCTAAAAGGCAATCATCTGGCGGCGTGCGTGTATCCCGAACCCTATTTGCGGCAGATGAACGACATTGACGTGCTGGTTCGTCCCACCGACCTCGCAGCAACCGAAAACGCACTACTCACATTGGGTTATATCGCCAGTCACAAATCGTGCGAACGCGGCGCGGGCGTGACCAAGCATACCTCTACCTATCGCCCACCGCGCGCAGACGACCCTACACCAAACCCATACCTGAGTGCCGTTGCCGGACGAACGGTCGAACCGCATACCTCGCTTGAAGAAGTGTGGTATGGACTGCATGTGGATATCACACCCGGTGTTTGGGAGCGCAGTGTTCCATTCGAAGTCAATACTCATGCAGTGCGCGTATTGTGTGTTGAAGACCTTGTTACGCATCTTGCAGTGCATCTCACCTTTCATCTCATCATGGGCTATCCCTCCATGGTGCAATTGGTGGATTTGCTGTTTGTCACCGAGCGCTTGCAAAGCAAGATTCAGTGGGAGGCTGTCGTCGCGCGCACACTGGAGCATCGTGCTGCCGCGTTTGTGTACGCCGCATTTTATCTTGCCCGCAAGATTCTTGCGGCGCCGATTCCTCATGATGCACTCGAATCACTGGCACGCGCCTGCCCTCCTCATTTGCGCGAGTATGCAGAAACTCTCACGTTAGAGAATGTAGCGGCTCGGACGCAGCGCCCGCCGGTGACAACCTTTACGCAACGTGTCCAGCGCGGTTGGCAAGACCGCAGGGAGGTGGCGCGTTGGACGTCCTCGCTGGCGGACCAATGGCACGTGTGGAGAACGATGATTGATGTTGCCAATACCGACACCGGCGAACTTGTCATTCGGCGATTGCGTGGGACATTTTTGCGCACCGAAACCAAATCTGTAGAAAATTAAACCATTCCTTTATGAAACCCAGTCGTCTTTTCGCGTTTGCCATGATTGCGGCAGGTGCTCAAGCTGCCTTGCAGACCTTGACCCGTCGTGCGCGTTGGGAAACAGAAAACAAACGTGTTCAAATCGTCATAGATTATGACGATGCAAGTGCTGTTTCGATTCGCGCTGGCATATCACGCGCAGAGCTGTATGAACAATTGCGTAAACACGGCGCAACGCATGTATCGCTGCCGGAACTTGCGCTCACGCGTTTAATTCACGTAGGGCGCGTGGTGCCGGTGGTGCCGCATACGCCGCGTACGGGACCGCCACCGGTGGGACAGTGGATGTATTTTGCAAGTGCGGAAGCGGAATTGGCAGACACGGTTGTGCGCGAACTGTCCGCGCGCGTGCCTTTTATTCAAGCGGCGCGCGATCCGAATGATGCCTGCACTTTTTCGTATGCGGGTGACCTCGAAACCATTGGAGAAATGGGACTGGGCTTTGAATCCGCGCGCGCCGAGGAAATTCACGCGGCAGCTTTACGTGTGGTTCCGCGTCCGATCAGTTATGCCTGGGCAGACCAACCGTTGATTGAACGTACCCTCGAACAGAGTGCGGCGCTGGGAGATGGCATCGTCGCATTTGATGGTGACCTCATTCTTGGACACGAGATGCACTTGAAAGAAACGGTCAACGCGCTCGCTAAAAACAATCTCACGTACGCGTATTTTTGCCTCTCGCGCCATCAACGCGGCGACTGGTTCATTGCAAAATCGCGGATGCCTAACGTGCTGCTCGCGGATGCCATGACACCCGCGCAAATGGTTCCCGAAGATTTCCATTCCGCCGCGCACCGTTGGGCAATGCTGGTCCGCGAGCGCGGCATTCGTTTGCTGTACGTAAATTTTTTCCGTGTCATTCATGCGACTGAACCGCTGGAATGTTTGCATTACCTTGAGCACATTGTTGAGGCGCTTGAACACGACGGGTTTACCGTCGGCGGAGAGGCGATTGCGTTGCAACCGCTTGCCGTTCCGCCGAACGAAACTGCGCGGACAGGGCTTGTCAGCGCAGGCGTCGCCGCGCTGGCGCTCAACAAAGCGCTTGATGTGCCTGAACCCTTTGCGACGGGCATTACGTTGGCAGGCGCCGCAGTGCCTTTTGCGCTCCGGGTGCTCGACAAGCCGCGCAACGAGCTCGAACGCATGTATGCGCCATCCTACCTGCCCAAGCTTTTGGCGCTCACCACCGCAGTGTCTGCGCCCTTTGCGGCGACGGTGTTGGCGGCGGAAAACGGATTGGGCGGATTTGTGGCGGCGGGAATGGTGGACGCATCCTCCGCTGTCACGCTCGGCGCACTGACTACAGGGGCAGATTACCAGATGCGCGTCGAAGAGTACCGCGGCTATGGCTTGGATGTATGGTTGCCACTGTTGGGGGTCGCGCTCCGATTGCGCGATTCGCGTCTGCGAACGGCGGCAGTCGGTGTCGGTATTCTCGGTTGGTGGCTCACACGCCACCGTGACATCTTGGGACAATTCGACCAGGACCACGCCGAAAGTCACACGCATCATCTTTCGACGAGTGGGCGTATCCTTGGCGACATTAAACTGCGTGTCGGTCCGCGTCCTGCGCGCAAGTGGGCATGGCTCGCTCCGGTCGGCGTTGCGGCTGCAAAATTTTTCAATACACGTCCGGGAACGGGTAGCGCGATTGCTGCGAGCGGTGCCAGTGTGTTGGCGCGCGAATGGATGCTGGTCGGGTTTCGCAAGCCCGAACGAAACATTGAGCTTACCGCGCGCACGACGCTGCCAAATTACGCCGTTGGTACAGCCATCGCATTCGGTTTCATGTTGCTCGTCAGTGCACGCGAAATGTTTGATGGCGAATGAGTATCCCGAATAGCTTCGTGCGCGTGCCTGCCGGGGCTTTTATTTACGGACCGGAAGAAACGTACGAACGCTTGGAACAGTGTCCGCCGCCCAAGCCGCGCCAAACGCTCGAACTCGACGAATTCTGGATTGCCGCAACACCCGTCACCTATCAACAGTGGAAAACGTTTTTGGACGAGACGGGCTTTGTCTGGCGGGGAAATTGGTGGGCAAATCGCGGCGATTGGCGGCGGCGTTACAAAATGGTCAATACCTATCCGCCCGAGATGGCAAACTATCCAATCGTGGACGTAAGCCAGGCAGACGCGTTCACGTATTGCGAATGGTTCTCGAAAAAAATCGGTCAGCGTTGCACTTTACCGACCGAAGAGCAGTGGGAGAAAGCCGCGCGCGGAACTGCCGGGCGAACGTACCCATGGGGCGAACAACACCCGCGCCCTGAGCTACAGTGGCAAAAAAAATTTCCGGTGGGTCCCGAAACCTACCTTTATAGCTTGATTGTGCGACCCCGGCGCGAACTGGCGCGCTGCGGCTGGTATTGGCGGAATGGCGTACCCCTACCGATTGGCGCGATCCCGGAAAATATTTCACCGTATGGCTGCTTGGATATGGCGGGAAACATTTGGGAATGGACGACCAGTCTCTACAACCCAAACCTGCCAAGCTTTCATGTCGTCAAGGGCGGGTCGTGGGGTTATACGGTTCATCACACCAAAACCTTTGTGCGCAGTGCATGCAGTGTTACAACGCCGAGCGCTGAATATCGTGCCCAGGGCACCGGCTTTCGACTGGTCATTAACCCTCGTGTTTCACTTTGAGGTAAGGAGATTGGTATGAATCGCTCCAATGAAATCATTCTGGTCAATTTTCGCAATCATCGCGATATGTATCCCCCGTTCGGCTTGATGTATGTTGCCGATGCGCTGCGACAGGCGGGATATGAGCCGAGCATTTACCACGAGACAGAAGATTTCCTCGCGGAATTTATCGAGCGCGTGCGAGAGACCCAACCATTGTTTGTTGGTTTTAGCACCATTACCGGACCGCAGCTCAAGCCAACGATTGACGCGTCACGCGCAATCCATGCGCTTGGCGTTCCCGTTGTCTGGGGTGGTGTGCATGCGACCATCATGCCGGAAGATTGCTTGCGGGAAGACTATATTGATTACGTGGTTGTGAATGAGGGCGAAGAAACGGTCGTCGAATTGGCGAATGCGCTGCGCGACGACGCGCCCGCGGAAACCTTCAAAACAATTTTTGGACTCGCGCACAAAGAGACCAAGGCAATCGAATTTGTGGGTGAGCGTCCCTTTATTGCCAACCTCGACAAATATCACCCTACATGGGATTTAATTCCTGTGGAGCGGTATCTGATTCAAAGTGGGGATTATGACCGCGCGCTGCCGGTCTATATTTCGCGCGGCTGCCCCTTTCGCTGCGGCTTTTGCTATAACGAGGTGGTCATGAAACGCACATGGCGGCAGCATTCCGATGAGTACGTCGTCTCGCAAATTCACGCGCTGCAAGCCAAATACAACATTAATGCGGTTGATTATGCTGACGATTATTTGTTTGGGCGTGTGAGCCCCATGAAACGCTTGGTAGAAAAAGTAGGGCTACCATGGTCAGGTCAAGTGCGCGTACACCTTTTGAAACCGGATTTCGTGAAATGGATGAAAGACACGAATTGTCAGTGGGTCAACATTGGAGCAGAGTCGGGTAGCCAGGCAGTTCTCGACAGCATGCACAAAGACCAAAAAGCGGAACATATAGAGATGGCAGTTCGGAATCTGACAGAGTATGCCCCGCACATTGAAGCAAACCTTTCCTTTATTGTCGGCTTGCCGGAAGAAAACATCGTCGAGCGCAAGGTCACCTTTGACCTGATTGAAAAATTGTGCGAAATCAACGAAAAAGCGCGGTGTTCGGTTTGCGTCTATATGCCGTACCCGGGAACACCGCTGTGGCAGGATGCGCTGGATCGCGGTTTTGTACCGCCGGACCATCAAGAGGGTTGGTGCAATTTTGATTTGAATCGCGGCAATACGCCGTGGGTAAGCGATGCCGAGTCGCAAGTGTTGAGTGAAATCAACGATATTTTGTTTGTCGGGCGGAGTCGCGGCAATGCACTACTTGCCCCCTATTATGCCATGCTCCGTTGGCGCTGGCGCCGCATGTATTTCAAATATTATTTTGAGGGTTCCCTCAAACATGGATTTGAAAACCTAGCGTCCCGCGTAGGAATTTTAAAGCGGATGCATCGCTGGCTCGTCCCTTACAACAACACGCAAACGCACAAAGGACCTGCCATGGAGGGTGTGTAGCAGATAGCCGGTGGCAGATAGCAGATGACGTATCACGTATCGCCAATTGCCAGCTCACAAGCCATGCCTGATACGCTATTAGCGGTCAGCGGTTAGCAATCTGCGAACGAGGTCAGGCAGGGACGCGGTATCCGGCGCGAGGGCAAGCGTGTACGCCGGCGTCTTGGCGACAAGTTGATTTAGCAGAGCAAGGTGCTGGGGAATCATTTCTGTGTCCCAGCGTTCGATGGCGTGAGGCAAAAGCAGACGCAACGTCTCGGGTGGTGTCAAGGGTTTAATGTCGTGCTCGGAAACGGGTTCCACATGAGGGAAAAGAATGACACCCGGCGTGGCGGACTCGGTCCAGACATCGCGATAGACAGATTCGGCAGAAAATGTAACCTTGCGGCGCTCGATTGTGCCGGGCAAAAGCGGATGCAACTCTGGAAACCGCTGCAGCGTTTCTGGATACGCGCTGAGCAAGCCAGGATAACTCAATACATTTGTCGTCGCTGCATCCAGTAACGGCGAATCATTGGACAACAATTGCCAGCCGGCACGCACCAGTGCAATGCCGGTTGTCGTTTTTCCCGCGCCAATGCCGCCAACGAGCAGCGCGGCTTGACCTTCATGTGCTGCTGCAAACGCGTGAATCAAAAATTTTCCGCGCCGGCGTAAAAGCGGCGAGAGCCCAATTGCGACCAAATCTTCAAAGACACCATACGTTGTAATTGCTGCCGAAATGATTTCACCCGTAATCATTGAGCGTTCGAGGTCAATCCGCAGCTGCCCATAGCGCGGAAAGTGCGCTATTACCATTGGGGGCGTGATATAGTAATGAATTAAATCGCGCTCTGCGTATACGGGAGCGCCGTCGGGTGCGGCGGTCACCGTCCCTCGTAGGTCCAGTTGCAGGTAGAGTGTGGCTCCTTCCTTTACGCGATCAAGCAACTGGCGTGAGGCGAACGTCGCGGCAAAGCGCTCACGGACCAGAGTGTCATTGGAATCCAACTCGAGTGCCAGACCGTGCAAATCGAAACGCATTGCTACAGTATACAACCAATTTTGTAGAGCTTGACAAGAGAGGCAAGTTCCGTGGACCCTCAAACTCGTTTGCAGCATTCCGTGAATGCAACATATCAAGTCGTCGCCAATGAAGCAATTCTCATCCACATGATAACGGGCGTGTATTATTCCTTGAACGAGGTTGGCACCTCCTTTTGGCAATTGATGGACGGCATGCGGTCTCTCGCAGAATGCGCGAGCGCCCTTGCAAAAGAATATGACGCACCGGTCGAGGTCATCCAATCCGACATTATCATAGTGGCGGAGGATCTGGTGCGCGAGAAACTGGCAGAGGTGGTCAAGTAATTGGAATGGGTGCAGCGTGCCGCCCGCGCCACGCGCTATGTGGCGGTGGGACTCGAGAGCCTTGTAACACACCCACACCTCCTGAGTGAAATGTGGAACTTTGAGCGTGCGTTGCCCGCGCGCCTGGCGCAAGTGCCTCTGCCAGAGTTGATGGCACAATTAAGCGCCCATCCGGCAGATTTGTCGCTTCCGCCTTTGACCGTTTGTGAAATGGCAGACGCGATTGCCGCACTGGATGTTCGCTCTCCTCTCGGAATTTGTCTGCGTCGTTCCCTTGTACGGTATTATTTTTTACGGCGGGCGGGACTCTCTGTCACAATTCGTTTTGGTGCCCGTTTTAAAGAATCCCGCGACATTGGCGGGCACGCCTGGCTTGTGCTTGATGACGCGCCGTATCAAGAAGAGAGCGAAAATTATCAGGGCTTTGCCGTCATGTATACCTATCCGTGAATTGAATAACTCACGTTACGCAGCACTGTCATTTCGAGCCGCCTTTGCGAGAAATCTCAGTGGCGCGAAAACTGAGATTTCTCGCTGCTCTCGAAATGACATGCGTAACATCAGTTAAATAACTCACGCTGCGCACGAACTATTTGTGGCGAGGTTTTCAAACGCGAATCTATGCGAATCGAAACGAATTCACGCGAATTTTTAGAATTTTCGCGCAGATTCGCAAGATTCGTGCAAATTCGCGTTTCCGTCTCTGCGCACGCTCGTTGTTTTTATTGGTCATGCGTAACATCAGCGAATAAAGTATGTGTGGCATTTGTGGGATTGTCGAATCGAATAGAACCCTTCCCTCGCGCGCCCTTCTTGGCGCGATGAACAATACTCTCCTCCATCGAGGACCGGATGATGAGGGCTATTTCCTCGCGCCCGGCGTTGGTTTCGCGATGCGCCGTTTGAGCATTATTGATGTCGCCGGAGGCGCACAACCCCAGTCGAACGAGGGCTGCGCGGCGCAGCATCACGCGGCGGGAACTCTGCACGTCATCTACAACGGCGAAATCTACAACTATCTCGAACTCAAAGCGGAATTGCAAGCGCACGGACACACCTTTCGCACAAACAGTGACACGGAAGTAATCCTTCACGGCTACGAAGAGTGGGGCAAAGCCGTTGTCGAACGGCTCCGCGGAATGTTTGCGCTTGCCTTGTGGGATGCAGCGAACGAACGTTTGCTGTTGGCGCGAGACCGATTCGGCGTCAAGCCACTGGTGTATTCGCACAGCAAAAACCGCTTACGCTTTGCCTCTACGGTTCGTGCCCTCTTGGCGGAAGGTGGTATAGCGCCGCGTGCGAACCATTTTGCGCTTGAGGCAATGTTCACTCTCGGATTTGTTCCCGCACCCATGACGATGTTTGAGGGCATTCTGCAATTGCCCGCGGCGCATCGCTTGATTTTTGAAAATGGTCGCGTGCAACTCGAACGCTATTGGGACATCGAGTTCCGCCGTGAGCAGGACAATACTCTCAGCCGGGAGGAGGCGGTTGCCCAATTTCGCGCCGAGTTGGATCAAGCCGTGGAAATCCGTCGAATGAGTGAGGTGCCGCTGGGCGCATTATTGAGTGGTGGGATTGATTCGTCCACCATAGTCGCACTGCTGCAAAAACGCTCTGCAGAGCCAATTCACACAGTCTCTATCGGGTTCGGCTCTTCCGACTATGACGAATCCGCGTACGCGGCTGCCGCAGCAAAACACCTTGGCACCCGTCACCACGCTTTTTCCTTTACCGAAGATGATTTTGACTGCTTGCCGCAAGTCATTGGGCACCTTGAACAGCCGCAGTGTTCGGCAACTTCCGTCCCAATTTATTTGTTGTATCAGAAATGTCGCCAAGTAGGTCTCACTGTCGTGTTGACAGGGGAAGGTTCGGATGAAATGCTCGGCGGCTATCATTGGTATCGTGGGGATGCGCAGGCGCAAATGCTTTTGAATTTACCCGCGCCGTTGCGTCAGTTGGTCGCTGCATCGCCGCTCAAGATGTCGCCTCCTGCCCGGCGTGTGTTGCGCTCGGGCGGGCGGGACATGGTTGAGCGTTATGCCGTGTGGCAGATGGTCGCCTCAAAGCAGGAACTTGCACCTTTGTTGAATGGACATACGCCTAATAGTCATTCCATCCTCGATGAGTGGCGCAGTGCATTCCAGACGCGCGTGCAGGACCAACCGGCGTTACATCAAATGCAATACATCGAAAGCCACACGCGCATGATTGATTTTATCAACATGGAAGTTGACCGTCTCAGCATGGCGCACTCGATTGAAGCGCGCGCGCCGTTTCTCGATTATCGTTTATGGGAGTTTTGCGCGTCGCTTCCGGCGAGAATGAAATCAAAAGGCGCGTTAGAAAAAAGTCTACTGCGCGACGCCGCAAGCGATGTTCTCCCGCCAACGGTCACCCGGCGACGAAAGCAGGGACTTGCTGCGCCACATCGAATGTGGCTCAAACGGACGCGCTTGCCTGATTGGGCAGAAGAGGCACTCTCACGCCAAGCGTTGGCTGCCAACGGATACTTTGTGCCCGAACACGTCGCATCATTGCGTGCCTCGCACATCGCGGCTCACGCGGACCATAGTCGCATCTTGATGGGCATTCTCACTACCCAGCTTTGGCACGCTCAATTTCTCGAGCAAGGGTTTATTCTACCGCCCGGTAGGTGCCTCCGTGCATCCAACGGAACGCTTCGATGAACCCGCAACTCGAAACATACCCTTTAACGAGGAACGGAGACCCCTTTCGCAAGGAGCAATATACGGGCGATTAGGACGCTCCTACCCCAACACCACGCGCACGCGATGAATTTTTCCATCGTCCACCAGTGGAACTGTTCGCGCAGCGACCGGCTGCCCATCCAATTCCAGCGAACGCACCCCGCGCGAAACGCCGTCCGGGTTTTCGACCAAAATTTCAAAACGCGTGGATTGAAAACGATAAACCATTTCGTACTGTGACCACGCGCGCGGAATGCACGGGTCAATCGTGAACGCATTTCCGCGCCGCCGCAATCCGAGCAAATGCTCGAGTCCGATGCGGTACATCCAACTCGCGGAACCCGTGTACCACGTCCACCCGCCGCGCCCGAGATGCTGCGGATGTGAATACACATCTGCCGCGACGACGTACGGTTCTACTTGATACCGATTCACATCGTCAAGTGTGCGCGCGTGTTCAAGCGGGTTGAGCATTCGATACAGCTCATGCGCGCGGTTCCCCTCGCCGCGCTGCGCGTGCGCGAGAACAACCCACAGCGCACCGTGCGTGTACTGCCCGCCATTTTCGCGAATGCCCGCCACGTATCCTTGAATGTATCCGGGATTCGGCTGTGAATGAACGAACGGCGGCGCAAGCAAGAGAATCATTTTTTCTTGCGCGCGAACCAGATGCTCGTCCACGGCACGCAGTGCCTGCGTTTGTCGTTCCTCCGACGCGGCGTTTGAAATGACCGCCCACGCTTGCGCGATTGCATCTATTTTACATTCCGCGTTTTCCTTTGAACCGAGCGGCGTGCCGTTGTCAAAATACGCGCGGCGGTACCATTCGCCATCCCACGCGTTTTCGTCGAGTGAACGCGCGAGTCGTTCTGCTTGCGCGCGAAAATGCGCCGCGCGCGCCGCGTCGCCGCGCGTTTCACAGAGCGAGGCGAACGCGACCAGATTGTTGTACAGAAACCAGCCGAGCCAGACGCTTTCACCTTTGCCCTCCACGCCGACGCGATTCATTCCATCGTTCCAATCGCCGGTGCCCATCAACGGCAATCCGCGCGCGCCAAAACGCAAACCGTGTTCGAGCGCACGTACGCAGTGGTCGTACAGCGATGCCGTTGCCTCTGTACTTGGCGGCGCGTCCCCAAGTTCTTCCTGCTGCGGTTCGAGCAGCGGCATCTCCACATACGGAATTTGCTCGTCCAAAATCTGCGCGTCACCCGTCGCGCGCACATAATATTCTGCCACATACGGCAGCCATAAATAATCATCCGAAATGCGCGTGCGAACACCCTTGCCGCCGGGCTCGTGCCACCAGTGCATTACGTCCCCTTCCGGGAATTGATGTGCCGCCGCGCGGAGAATGTGCTCACGCGCGAGTTCCGGCGCGGCGAATACCAGCGCCATCACGTCTTGGAGTTGGTCGCGAAATCCGTACGCACCGCCCGCCTGATAAAACGCCGCACGCGCCCACATGCGGCACGCCAACGTTTGATACAACAGCCAGCGGTTCAACAACGCGTTCATTGCGGCATCGGGCGTTTTCACTTGAATCGTTCCGAGCCGTTCATCCCACCTCTGCCTGATTTGTGCGTGCGCGTACGCTAAATTTTCCCCGTCGGTAAATTTTTGAATCAGGGCGCGCGCATGAGTGCGATTCTCGCCCTCTCCCAGCAAAAACTCGACATGGGTTTCGGTTTCCGGTGGAATTTCCAAATCCACTTGCAGAACCGCGCAGGGGTCCAAGCCCGCGCCCGCTTGTTCCGAAAGCGGTTTGGCATTCGCGCCGAGCGCAGCGGGCAGCGCATCCGTTCCGTTGCGTCCCAGAAATTCCGCGCGGCTCGCGGTGAAACCGGAAATCACTTCCGTCGCCGCCGCGAACGCGACATGTCCGGCAAAATCTTGATTGTATACATTGCGCGCGAGGATTGCGCCGGTGGCGACATCGCGCTCGGTTACAACAAAATGCTGTGCCTCTTCACGCGTCGCGCCCAAAAGCCATTCTGCATAATAGGTCACGCGCACGCGGCGCGCTTGCGCGGTCATGTTGCGGAGCGCGAGCTGCAAAATTTTTACCGGGTCGTCGGGTGCGACAAATACGCGGAGCGTCTGCGCGAGCGCATGACTCGTATGCTCGAACGTACTGTAGCCCGCGCCGTGTCGAATGGTGTACGCTTCCGTTTCACGAATCGGCAGCGGCGTCGGCGACCAGAGCTCGTTTGTATCCGGGTCTTGTATGTAAATCGCTTCGGACGGCGCATCGCGCACCGGGTCATTCGACCACGGCGTCAGTTTGTTACGCTGACTGTTGCCCGCCCACGTCATCCCCAAGCCCGCGTCGGTGACGAGACACCCAAATTTTGGATTCGCAATCACGTTCGTCCAGGGCACGGGCGTCCATTGTCCGTCGTCAAGTGTAATGACATACTCGCGCGCGTGTTCGGAAAAACCGCCGATACCGTTGAAAAATTCCAATTCCAACCCGGTCTCGCGCGGGATTGCAGCCGCCGTCGGCACGAGACGACGCTGACGCGCGCCAATCGCGGCAACGCGCCGCCCGGACAAATTCAAGTGGTCGGCGAGTTCGCCCGCATCGGCGCGCACCGTCACACGCGCAACCGTTTCGAGCAACAAATAATCTTCCGGTGTGAAACGGTCCCGCGAACGCACAAAAATTCCGCCCGGCTTGTCCATCCACGGATGTGAAAGCGACGTCGAGACCAAACCGCGAATCGAGTCGAATGTTTCGCCCGCGTACGATGTCACCTGTTCATCCACGAACACCACATCCACGCGCAAATTGCGGAGCCGCCAAAATTCATGCGCGTTCAAAATCTGTCGCACAAGATTCAAATTGTCGTTACGCGCGATGCGAACGAGAACGATAGGATAATCGCCCGAGATGCCGTATGCCCACAACGCTTCTTGCCCGCGCGTATTGCGTTCCAAAATATCCGTCGGCGCGCGCAGCTGCGGGTCGGGAAACAGAACGCGCGAGGCGAAACGCTGAAAGAGCGTCGCGTCGGCGGGGGTGATGCCGAGATGCTGCAATTCCATCTGTCCGCGCACACGCGCCGCTTCGCGCGCGCGTTCCTGGTCGTCGCTGTCGAGCAAGTTTTCGCACAACTCCAATGCCGCCGCGCGTGAATTTGCCGCGCCGGTGATAAATGCGAGCGTGAGGTGTTCATGTGGCGCAAGACGCACGCGCGTGCGCAAGCTCATTACGGGGTCGAGAGTCGCGCCCACCGTGTTCGAGAGCGGTGTGTACAGCGCGAGCGGGTCGGCAAGCGTACGCCCGCGCCCGATAAATTTCGCGCGGTCAGTTTCGTACTCGCGCACGGCAGCGTGCCAAGGACCGCGCGCGAGAAAGTGGACCGCCCAGCGCTCCGGCTGTTCGTCGCTGCGCGGGCGGCGCTTGAACAAGAGCGCGTTGTGTTCGGGCACGAATTCACTTTCGACAAACAATTTGCTAAAGGCGGGATGCGCGGCATCGGCGCGCGGCGCGTCGAGTACGACTTCGGCATAGCTCGTCAAGTCCAGCGTGCGCGCCTGCTCGCCAAGATTGGTCAAGGTAATTTGCCGAATCTCGGCGTCCGCCTCGGGCGCGACAAAAATTTCCGTTTTTGTTTCAATGTCCATGTCGCGGCGCAAAAATTCAACGGACTCGCCGGCAAAGACGACATGGTACTGTTCGGAGGGCGCGCAGGTCGGCTGATACGTGTGTGACCACACGCGTCCGCTGTCCACATCCTGAATGTAGCAAAAGGTTCCCAGCGCGTCGAGCGTCACATCTTGCCGCCAGCGCGTTACGAAATTGTCCCCCCACGCGCTATAGCCGCCGCCCGCGTTCGTGAGCATCACACTGTACGTCCCGTTTGACAAAAGATGTGCGCGCGGCGTGAATGTGTGCGGCGTAGAAAATTGGCGCAGTGTCGGACCGATGGTCGTTTGAGGCAGTCGCAGAATCGGCTTTTCTTGTTTGGTCGCTTCCAGCAGTGGCGCATGACGCGGCACGCGTTCTTGGAGCAAGAGCTCTGCCGCCGCGAACATCGGCTCGCGATGAAAACGTTCGCGCATCACGTCGCCGTGAAAAAAATTATCGAGCGCGACCAGCGACATGCCCTGATGATGCGCCATATAAGACCGCACGACGGCGACGCGCTGTCCTTGCGCGGTGTGTTCGGGAGAAAAATCCAGCGCTTCGTAAAAACCATAACCGTCCGCTCCGCCGAGCTCTGCGAGCGCACTCAAATTTTGCCACGCCGAGTGCGGGGCAAAGGGCAACGCGAGAAAGGTCGCGTACGGCGCAATGATGCGCGGCAAAATGAACTCGCGCTTGAGACTCAACACCGGAACGCCGAACGCGCGATATTGATAATTGAATTGATAGTCAAAGGCGTAAAAGCCCGATTCGGAAATTCCCCACGGTACGTGCTGCCGCCCGGCGTACGCGATTTGTGCTTGAATCGCCGCGCGTTGGCTTTGATACAGCAGGGACGGGGCATAGTCGCGCAGCAACAGCGGCGGCATCAGATATTCAAACATGGTGCCGCCCCACGAAAGGAGTGCGGCTTTGCCTGCGATGCGTGTCAGCGGGCGGTTCAAGCGGAACCAATGCTTGACAGGGATTTCTCCGCGCGCAATCGTAAGAAAACTCGTCAGTCGTGCTTCGGACGCGAGCAGGTCGTAATAGCTGTCATCGCGCCGATGATGCTCCTCGTTGTACCCAATCGCAAACACGCCGCGCACCGAATCGTACAAAAAGGCAAAGTCCATCGCGGCGGCATATTCGTCGGCGCAGCGCGCGAGCGCGTCCAGACGCGCGGCGAGTGAATTGGACGTCTCTTGCCCGCGCCGGACTTGGCGCACCAACAGCTCGCTCCACGCGCGAATTTCACGCGTCGTCTCCTCGGTCGGGGCGAGGCGTTTCGCCAACCGCGCAAGATACAAGGCGCGCGTTTCAAATTGCGCGAGCGTCATTTCACGCGCGGACGCGGCGGATGATGCAATTGTCGTCCGCAGCTGCTGCACCTCGCGGCGGAGCGGACTCAAATCTACATCGGCGACGCGTTCGAGCAGCGCGTTCAAAACGACAAGCGTGTCCTCAAGTCCGTTCCACACGCGCGACTCGTCGTGCGGCGCGTCCATCAATTCGAGGCACGCCTGTTTCACCACGAACAAACTCGCCGCCAGATTTCCACTGTCCACCGTCGAGATGTACTGCGGATGAAGTGGTGCAAGTGAGCGGGTATCGTACCAATTCAGAAAGTGACCGCGGCGGCGTTCCAATTGTGCGAGTGTTTGAAACACGCGCTCGACGCGTTCTACAAATTCAACGCGACCAATGTAACCAAAATCGTACGCGGCAATTGTGGACAAGAGCAAAAAACCGATATTTGTCGGCGACGTGCGATGCGCGAGGACAGGACCGGGTTCCACTTGATAATTGTCGGGCGGCAGCCAGTGGTCTTGCGCTCCTGCAAAATCTTGATAAAAGCGCCAGATGCGCCGCGCTGTTGCGCGCAATTCTTGGCGCGCCGCGGCGGGCAGCTCTTTGGTCGGCGTCTCGAGCGGCTGGCTGATAGAGTACGCGAGACTCGGCGCGAGAAACCAGAGCAGCAAAAACGGCGCGGCGAGCAGCGCGTTGGATGGTGCGATATACGCAACCGCGACTGCCGTCACAAGCGCGAATAACGACGCGAGCCACATACGGGCGAGATATTCGCTCAGACCGCGCGCGTGTCCGCGTTCCGCGACGGCGTGACTTGTCCATTCGAGCAGCCCGCGCTTGGTTACCGCGCGCCGCACAATGACCCGCGCGATGGCATCTCCGTTCACGGTGGCGAAATACAAAAGAAAGATGAGCGTGACCATGCCGCGCCGCGCCAAGGTCCACACCTCTTGCGCGAGCCCCCATAGATAACTGCCCAGCGCTTCGCCGACCGGACGCCGGATGAACGCGACCACGGCGCCGCGCAGAAATGGGAATGCGACACAAAAAAATGCCAACAACGTCCAAAGCACAGGCGAACCCGGCAAACGTGTCCACGCCGCGACAAACAACAAGAACGTGGCGAGGGGAACGAGGGAACGACGCAGGTTGTCAAAAATTTTCCAACGTTCAAGCAGCGGCAGTGGATTTGTTTCGAATTGTCCCGATGCATTTCGCACACGCGGCACAAGCCAATCGGTAATTTGCCAGTCGCCGCGCGCCCAGCGATGCTGCCGCTGCGCGTAGGTATCAAAGCCCGACGGGAAATCTTCCAACAGCTCAATGTCGCTCGCAAAACCCACGCGCACATACCCGCCTTCGAGCAAATCGTGACTCAACAGCAAGTTTTCGGGGAAACGTCCGCGCAGCGCGCCGACCACTGCATCCACATCATAGATCGCTTTGCCGATAAAGACCGCGCGCTGAAACAAATCTTGGTACACATTGGAAACGACACTCGCGTACGGGTCGAGCCCCGTATCGCCCGCGAACAAGCGCGCAAAGCGCGAACGATTCGCCGCCGGTGCAACCATATCCACACGCGGTTGAATAATGCCATAGCCGCGTACGACGTGGCGCGTCCCGGGCGCGAGGACTGCGCGATTGAGTGGGTGCGCGATGGTACCGACAAGACGCCGTGCGGCCTGCAAAGGCAATTCGGTGTCCGCGTCGAGCGTAATCACATACTTGACTTGTGGCAGGACCGAAAGGTCACCTTCTTGCGTGTCGTATGTTGTTGCGCCGCCGCGCAGCAGCACATTGAATTCCTCCAGTTTGCCGCGTTTGCGTTCCCAACCCATCCAGCATTTTTCGCTCGGATTCCAAAGGCGGCGGCGATGAAAGAAAAAGAACGCGTCCGCGCGCTCGTACCTGGCATTCAATTCGCGTACACAGCGCCGCGCCGTTTCGAGGAGCGCCGCGTCTTCCGCCATGTGTTCCTGCGGCGCATCCGCAAAATCGCCGAGAATGGCAAAATGCAAATTCTCATCGCGATTGGCAAGAAAACGCAGTTCGAGATGTTCCAGCAAAAATTCCAAGCCCGATTCATTCACGATGAGCGCAGGAATCACTACCATCGTGCGATATTCGGGCGGAATTTTTTCCAATTCCAATTTCGGCGGCGGATTCGGTTTGAGCGTGAGTGTCAACATCCAGTTCACGATGCCGACAGCCGGAACGCTCAAGGGAATGAGTGTGAGCAGCGCGACGAAAAGGAGCATTCCAAAATTCGCGCCGACGGACGCCGCATAGCTTATGGCACCGGTACTGAAAAGGGCAAGCAGTAACACAATCGCGCCGAGATACATTGCCGTCGCATTTCGGAATACCCAGCGCCGCGCGCGTTCGGATAGCGGGGGCTGATACTGCACGTCGGCTTCGAGCTGCTCCAATCCTTCGTCGAGCAAAAAATAGCCGACATGGGCGCGGCGTTCGACGCCGGGTGCAAGCGCGTTCGCGTTTCCAAACCGGGCAGCGCGGGCAACGTTCGCGGCAAGTGTCACCGCGTGATGGGCGATGTCCACTTCGACAGTGGGATTGTTTCCGGGATGACTCCCACGCGCGAGGATTTCGACGACGTGGCGATAGCGGTCGCGCGTGGCGAAATCCATTGTTGGATACGTACCGTCGGGGTCTTGATTCAACGCGCGTTCGACCAAACTCACACTTTCAAAAAACACGTGCCAATCCATCGCCGCGAGGAGGCGCAGAGTCGTAAAGACATTACCGGCGGAGGCGCGTAACTGGGCGCGATGCTGATTCTCGGCGCGTATCAAATTTTCCAGCATGACCTGCTGTTGTTCCATCTGTGCGTCGAGCCATTGAAGCGCGGGCGCAATGGCAGGGTCCTGGTCGCGCAGGCGCAGCACCAATTGCAAAAGAAACGTCGGATTTTGCACGGGGGCGTCTTGCTTGAAACGCGCGAGGGCATCGGAATATTCCAAGGTCGTGTCGGCAGCCGCAGCCAGCAGTGCCGCCGCGCGCGTATTCGCCGCGCGCTGCCACTCGAGTTCGGCGCGCGCCTGCGTCATCAACCGCGTCAAATTTTCGATGAGCGCGATGCGGAGCATAATTGGAATTGCCCACACCTCGCCCATCGCAAGGGGCGCGCGTTCTTGATACGCGTCAACAAAGCGCACCAGTGCATCTTGTGTGAGGCGATTGTCGTTGTGCGCGACGAATTCGACCGCGATGCCGTACACGCGCGGATAACCCGCGAACGCGCCGCGCGCGAGTTTGGGAAGTTCGTAATAAAACGAGTGAGAGAGGTCTTGGCGTGTTTGTTGGAGCGTTTGTTCGACGACGTAATAATTGTCGAGCAACCATTCTGCAGCGGGCGGCAGCACCTGACGCGCGTGCAGCGTCGCCGTAAATTCCAGTTGCAATTCGAACAGCGTCTTTCCGTTTGCCGTGAGACGCGGCAGCAATGGTTTCCCTGCGTCCGGTCGCGGCAAAATTTCATCGGCATCTGCCAGGGCGCGAGCATGGTCCCGCTCCGGCTTGCCGACGATTCGCGTACGGAAAGGGTGCGTACTTGGCTCTACACTCTTGCTGTCACGCGCATGACCTTGAATATGTGGTCCGAACATGGGTTCTTGATTTGAAGGTCTGCACTGACGTTCAAGTATTAAAACGTTGCGGGCGCGGATTTATTACTCGGTGCAGCCGCGCAGGGATTCGCGCGGTGGACGCGACCAATTTGGATGGACTGCGCGCAAAAGTGGTGTGTTGTTGTACAATCCATCTTGACGCGCACCGATAAATCCGGAACGCTTTGACGATTTCAAATTCTGAGGCATACCCGGGCGCGCTGTACGGAAACCGTTCAACGAACAGAGAGCCAGGAGATGAAATGAAGAACCAATTTACGCCCGCGTGGCTCGCCAAACTCGCGGCGGTCAAAGAGATTGACATTGAAACGCGCGCGGAAACGAAACCGCCGCATCGCCGCCCGATTTGGATTGTGGTTGTCGGGAACGAGGCATACATTCGCTCGTATCGCGGCGCGGATGGAGTATGGTACAAACAGATTCGTAAAAATCCCGACGCGGTGATGATTGTGGAAAACAAACGTGTGCCGATTCACGCGAGCATGGTGCGCGCGCCGGAAACGATTGCCCAAGTGAGCGCCGAGTATTTGCGAAAATACAAAAAATCGCGTTCCGCGCAAGCGATGGTCCTGGACGCGGTACTGTCCACGACACTGCGCGTGACACCGCGCGCCAAGTAATCTACGCCTGCAAAAATTATGACGCGACGCCACCTCATCGGCATTGCCTTGTTTTTGCTCGGCTTGGGACTCGGTTGGATTAGCGCGCACCTCTTTGTTTCCAATCTCCAATGGTTGTCCTATGCCGGTGTTGCGTTTGCCGCGTTTGGGGCGGGCATCCTTGCCACGCTTGCAGTGCTTGACTATCCAGCGCGACCACCTCGCACACCGCCGCAGTTCTCAAGCGAACCGCGCGCGGATGAAACGTCTCCGCCAATCATTACGGATGCCGCGCGAATCATTCCACGGCGGCGCGCTTCACCCTCCCCGAATGCGGAACAGGTAACGACACCTTCGCTCGCGCCAATTCCTGCTGCGCCCAGCGTGCGCCCGGTGCGCGTCTATTGGCTGAGCCCGCATGTAGCGCTCACGCGCACAAACAATCGCTTTCACGCGCGCTTGAATGATGTTGCGGGCTATGAATACATCAAATTCTCTGTGGGGCTATCGCGCGATTGGCGCGGTGGTTTCAGACGGCGGAACGCGGCGCAAGAATCAATCTGGCGTCCTGCGGTGCTGTTCCGTCCCTCCGTCTTGGCATGGCTTGTATTCGGGCTGTCACTCTTTGTCTTTGCCCTTACGCGGCTCGTCGCCCTGGACCAATTCCCCATTTATTTTTTTAGTGATGAAGCCATTCATCCCGTTTTGGGAACCGAGTTGATTCAACGCGGCATGCGCGACGCACAGGGCAGATGGTTCCCGCCATACTTTCAGAATGGTTCGATTTGGAACTTGTCCCTGTCTGTATACATTCACGCGGTCAGTGCGTGGCTGTTTGGGGTTTCGATTTGGGTTACGCGCGCGACGAACGCGCTGATTGCGTTGAGCAGTGCCGCCGCAGTGGGTTTGACCTTAAAGTACATTTTCAATATTCGATGGTGGTGGCTTGGCGCGCTGGTTCTCGCAGCCATTCCCGCGTGGTTCCTGCACTCGCGGACGGGATTCGAGACCGTCCTGATGGTTTCATTTTACGGCTGGTTTTTGTTTGCGTATCTTTTGTATCGCTATCGCAACCCGCGCTTTTTGTATGCCGCGCTCGTGTTTGCGGCGGCAACGTTTTACAGCTATACGAATGGTCAAGTCATCATCGCCGTCACCGCGATTCTGTTGGCATGTTCAGACTGGCGGTATCACCGGCAGCATCGCCGCGTGTTGGTTCGCGGCGCGCTGCTGTTGGCATTCTTGGCGATTCCGTATCTGCGCTTTCGGCTCGAACATCCTGACGTCATCGTGTTTCAATTGCATGTCGTAGATTCGTACTGGCTCAAACCCCTGCCGCTTCAAGACAAGCTGCAGCAATTTATTCAGAAATATACATACGGCGCGAATCCGCTGTACTGGTTTCTGCCAAATTCGCAGGATTTGGTGCGCCACCGGATGAAACAGTACGGACATATCGTCTGGTGGCTCTTGCCCTTTTTTCTCATCGGTCTTGGCGTTTGTCTCGCGCGGTTCAAATCTTCCGCGCATCGTGTCCTGTTGGTTGCGCTGGCCGCGGCACCGGTCGGGAGCGCGCTCGCCGATATTCTTGTAACACGCGCACTGCTGTTTGTTGTCCCCGCCGCGATGTTGTGTGTGCTTGGGCTGGATTTTCTCATCACAAGACTGAGAGAGATTCGCTGGCAATGGGCGGCGGCGAGCGCGGCAACAGCGGGGCTCATCGTTTTCAGTCTCACCATGCTCAACGACGCGGTCCTCAATGCTCCGTTGTGGTACGACAATTATGGAATGGGTGGAATGCAATGGGGTGCAAGACAGCTCTTTGAAATTTTGAAAAGTGAACGACAGAGGAATCCCGGCATGACCATCTATGTTACTTCAACGTGGGCAAACGGCACCGATGTATTTCCCAGATTCTTTATCCCAAATGACCGGAACACTGTCATCCGTACGATTGACACGTGGATTGACAATGCCGTTCCGCTTTCGCAAGAGCTGTTGTTCGTCGTGACGCCAACGGAATTGGAACGCGCCAAGCAGAGCGGCAAATTTCAAGAACCCGTTATCGAACGCGTGCTGGACTATCCGAATGGCGCGCCGGGATTTTATTTCGCGCGTTTTAGGTATGTTCCCGATGTTGAAAAAATTTTCGAGCGAGAACGCCAAGAGCGCGCCAAACCGGTTACCAGCCAAGTTGTGATTGCGGGAGAGAAGGTGCGGGTCATTCATTCGCGGATGGATTACGGCCAAGTACAAGATATGTTCGATGGGAACAGTCTTTCGCTCGCGCGCGGGCTGGAAGCGAATCCGCTCGTCATCGAGCTGCAGTATCCTTCCCCGCGCGCAGTCCGCGGAATTTATGCTTTATTTGGCAAGATGAATTTTCGTTTGACGGTCTCGCTTTTTCCGACGGGTGTCTCCGAACCGACGGTCTATGCGCAAACGGTAACAACGAATGCGGAAACACCGGAACTCTCCCTGCGCTTTGAAAATCCTCCCGCCTCTGTCGAGCGGGTGCGCGTCGAAATCCAAAACTTGGACGCGCAAGGTGCGGCGAAAATCCATGTGCGCGAACTTGAAGTTCGTTGAAAAACTCGCCGTAAAATATCCCTTGACATTGCGCGCACTCTTTCCTACAATCCATTCACTCCGATTCCCATTGCTGCTGTGCTCAATCCGCCAATCGGTAAGCGTTCGACAAATTCACAGACGTTTTAGGAGGCAATGATGAATTACCCCCAAAAAATTGGGACAGTTGCAGTGGAGGTGTTGGGTGATGAATTGTGTGTTTATGACTGGGCGACCAAACGCGTGCACGCGCTCAATCGCACTGCGGCACGCGTGTGGGAATTGTGTGACGGACAGCACAGTCCTAAAGAGATTGCCGCTATTCTCGGCGCGGAATTCAACACGTCGAACGCGGACGCGCTGGTGGAACTCACCTTAAAGGAATTGAACAAAGCACAGCTGCTCCGTGAGCGCGTCACATCTGCTCCTACGTCAACTGTCCCTGCGCAAACTGTGCCTGCGCAATTGAATCGTCCGCGTTTGACGCGGCGGCACCTCATTGCCGGAGCCACAGCCACGCTCGTGCCCGTGGTACTTTCCATGGTCGCGCCATTCCCCGCCGCCGCGCAGACAGGCGTTCCCACCAATACACCGACCACCACGCCAACCGACTCGGTTACTTTAACCTCGACCGACACTCCAACCGATACAGCAACACCAACGCCGACGAATACGCCAACGGACACCGTGACGACGACTCCGACGAATACGCCGACGGACACCGTGACGACGACTCCGACAAATACGCCGACGGACACCGTGACGACAACTCCAACAAACACGCCGACGGACACCGTGACGACAACTCCGACGAATACGCCGACGGATACCCCGACCGCTACAGACATCATTCCGTAACGTGTGACGGTTTTTAAAGGCGGCGGATTTGCAATCTCGGTTTACAGTTTCAAGGGACTTGGACTCGTCTCCGTCCGCGAATTTATTGGGTACGGGTTGGACGAGCCGACAAACCTATTCCGCGTACGGCGTCCACTTTGCGCTGCAAAGCAATACTCTCGATGGAATCGCGCTGGCGCGCCCGTATTTGCCCCTCGGCTGGCAAGAATCAAAGGGGAACCGAGTTGACATCCGTTACTCGCTGTATTTCGCTTCCAACTGCGAAAGCGCCGGTGGGGAATGTCACCAATTGTTTGCAGGGACAGACCGGATTGCGAAAAGCTGCGACTCGCGACAAATCTTGCACGCGTTGGCAGAGCATGCACAGTCCGCAATGTTGTGGCACGCCAAGACCGCGCTGTTTGTACATGCCGGCGTGGTCGGTTGGCGCGGGCGCGCCATGCTCATTCCGGGACAAAGTTTGAGCGGTAAAACAACTCTCGTCAGGGCACTCGTCCAAGCAGGGGCAACCTACTATTCCGACGAATATGCTGTTCTCGACAAACGCGGCTGGGTTCACCCGTACGCGCTGCCCCTCTCGATTCGTTCCGTCAACGGACACGCGACGAAACGCGCGATTGAACAACTCGGCGGACAACGCGGAGTGGAGCCGCTGCCCGTCGGTCTCATCGTCATCACGCACTTTCAGCGCGGCAGTCGCTGGCGCCCGCGTGAATTGTCTCCCGCCCAGGCGATGCTTGCATTGATGGACAATACCGTTGCCGCGCGGCGCGAACCGGAATACACCATGCCCATTCTCCGTGAGGCGGCGCTGTCTGCGAAAACGGTGCAGAGCAAGCGCGGCGACGCACATCGCATCATGACAAAACTCTTGAATGAACTCGCGGTATGACAAACTCGCGCGCGTTCGATGTGCCGCTTTCTCCGGAACTCGAACTTGTCCTCTGTTGTTCCACGCCCGCGTTTGAGGATGCCGCGCGCACGCGCGCACAAGAGCTGCTTGACCGCGCATTGAATTGGAACAAATTTGCGGCTCTCGCGTTCGCACATGGCTTGAGCCCTCTCGTTTATACGCGCCTGTGTTCCGCCCCCGCTTTTGCTCGGCACGCATCCTCTTTGCAACTCAAATCGGATGCCCGCGCGTTGACGCAACGCGCCTTGGTTTTAACCACCGAGATGAAGCGACTCATTCCGCGTCTGGAAGCAGAGGGAATCGAAACGTTGGTGTTGAAAGGTCCTCTACTGGCACGCATCGTTTATGGCGATTCGGTGCTGCGCGCGTTCACGGATTTGGACATTATGGTACGTCCCGAGGACGTGGCTCGAGCGTGGGCGCTGCTGGCGGACGAAGGATATACGCCGGAATACAAAATCGCGCCCGCCCATTTTGCCGCGCTCATCGCGTATGGAAATCATTTGCCGTTCTATGGAACGCCGAACAAGGAATTGGTCGAGTTGCACTGGACATTTTTTGCCAGGTCGAGAGCCGCGTCATTCGATGTGCAGGGCGCGTGGGCGCGACGCGAGCCCATTTGTTTTGACGACACAACGGTAATGTCTCTCGCGCCGCGCGACTTGATTCATTTTCTCTGTTTGCACGGGACCAAGCACGCGTGGTCCCGGCTGTCTTGGATCACCGACCTGGCTTGGTTTGTGTTCCGATACCCGGACTTGGATTGGGACGCGCTGCTTGACCATGCGACTCGGTTGGGGACGCGGCGAATGACGCTCGTGGGGTTTGCGCTGGCACAAGAATTGTTTGGGCTTGTGCCGAGCGAGCAAATCGCGCAACAGCTTTGTGCAGACCACGCGGTCCTGACGCTCGCGCGATGGATGTGGCAGCGCTTGCTCAGCGGCGAACAGAATCTTCCGACGGGCTTGGATTTGGTGCGCCTTGTCGTGCGTTCACGCGAACGCCCGCGTGACCGCGCGCGCGATCTTTATCACCATGTCATTGCGCTACGCCCCAATAATGTCGAGGACGCGCCCGCCTCTGCCGCGTTTCTGCATACTTATACATTGCATCGTCTTTGGTTTTTGGTGCGCAAGTACGGGCGCGTCCGTGTCTAGCGGCGCCGGATTATCGTTGATGGTGTAACAGTCTTGGCGTTCGCCAGACAATATCTCAAAATCTTACAGCAGACGGATATGAAACAAGTCCTCCGTTGGCAAGCGGCATGAGTGAGGAAAAGAAAAGACAGGATTTGAAGGCGCGGACAAAGACGAAGCGGGCGAACTGATTGCAATTTTTGTGACGATTGTAAAACGACTCAAGGGGCTTGGATGAATGCGCCGAGTTGCTTCATCCCTCATCCCTCATCCCTTATTCCTGATGTCTATCGAACGCGAACGCTTACACAATGACCCGCGCGCGTGGCGACGCTGGGGTCCGTACCTTGCCGAACGCGCGTGGGGAACCGTGCGCGAAGATTATTCGGCGAACGGCGACGCGTGGAATTATTTTCCGCATGACCACGCGCGTTCGCGCGCGTATCGGTGGAATGAAGACGGGCTGCTCGGCATCAGCGATGATTTGCAGCGTTTGTGTTTCGCGCTCGCGTTGTGGAATGGGAACGACGCGATTTTGAAGGAACGTTTTTTTGGCGTGACGGGTCCCGAAGGCAATCACGGCGAAGATGTCAAAGAGTATTACTACTATTTGGACGCGACGCCGAGTCATTCGTATTTGAAAGGGCTGTACAAATATCCGCAGCGCGCGTTTCCGTACCGCGACTTGCTCGAAACGACGCGCGCGCGGTCGCGGCATGAGCCGGAATATGAATTGATTGATACGGGGATTTTTTCCGACAATCGTTATTTTGATGTTGTCGTGGAATATGCCAAAGCCGAGCCGCGCGATATTCTGATAAAAATTTCCGCGTTCAATCGAGGAAATGACGACGCGGAAATTTTTTTATTGCCCACGTTGTGGTATCGCAATCAGTGGAGCTGGGATGTACAGCGCGCGCGCCCGCGCATCGCGTTCGAACATGGGCGTCTGATGGCGCACATGCAAGGGTTCGGCGAATACGTCTTGGCGTTTGAAGACGCGTCGGAAATTTTGTTTTGCGAGAACGAAACAAATTTGCAGCGCTTGTACGGTGTGGAAAATAAAACGCGTTACGTCAAAGACGGCATCAACGATTATGTGGTGAATGGAAATCGCGACGCGGTAAATTTTGAAAGCGGGACCAAAGCGGCGTTGAATTATCGCGTGGAAATTCGCGCGGGCGCGAGTACGACGATTCGCTTGCGCTTGATGGCGAAAAAATTTGTGAGCGCGGAAACGGAACGCGCGCCGTTTGAAAACTTTGATGAAATTTTTTCCGCGCGCGTGCGCGAGGCGGATGAATTTTATCGCGCGCTGCAGCCGCCGAAATTGAGCGACGATGAAAAAATGATTCAGCGGCAGGCGTTCGCGGGCATGATTTGGTCAAAACAATTTTATTGTTACAACGTCGAACGTTGGTTACAAGGCGATGCGGGCCAACCCGCGCCGCCGCGTGAACGTTTCAACGGACGCAACAAAGAGTGGGCGCATTTGGACAATGGGGATGTGCTTTCGATGCCGGACAAGTGGGAATATCCGTGGTACGCCGCGTGGGATTTGGCGTTTCACTGCATCCCGTTCGCGCTCATTGATGCGGATTTTGCCAAACAGCAATTGATTTTGTTGGGACGCGAATGGTATCAGCATCCGAACGGACAAACGCCCGCGTACGAATGGAATTTTGGCGATGTGAATCCGCCGGTGCTGGCGTGGGCGGCATGGCGCGTGTACACGATTGACCGAAAAATGTCAGGGAAAGGCGACATTGATTTTTTGGAACGCGTCTTTCACAAGTTGATGTTGAATTTTACGTGGTGGGTGAATCGCAAAGACGCGGAAGGCAGAAATATTTTTCAAGGCGGCTTTCTTGGGCTTGACAATATCGGCGTGTTTGACCGCAGCGCGCCGCTGCCGACGGGCGGCACGATTCAACAAAGCGACGGCACGAGTTGGATGGGCATGTTTTGTATTTACATGTTGACCATCGCGCTCGAACTCGCGTGTCACAATCGCGCGTACGAAGACATTGCGACAAAATTTTTTGAACATTTTTTGTACATTGCGGCGGCGATGAACAATTTGGGCGGCGACGGCATTCCGTTGTGGGATGAACGCGATGAATTTTTTTATGATGTGTTGAGTGTCGGCGACGCGCAATTTCCGCTCAAGCTGCGTTCGATGGTGGGTATCATTCCCTTGTTCGCGGCGACGACGATTGAACATGATTTGTTGGAACGCGTTCCCGATTTTCGACAGCGGCACGAATGGTTTTTGAAATATCGTCCCGATTTGGCGCGTTTGATTTCGCGCTGGACGGACGAGGGAATGAAAGAGCGCAAGCTCGTCGCGTTGCTGCGCGGGCATCGCATGAAGCGCGTGTTGAAACGTGTCCTGGACCCGGATGAATTTTTGAGCGAGTACGGGATTCGCGCGTTGTCAAAAGCACACGCGGCGCAGCCGTACGAACTGCAGCTCGGCGGCGAAATGTATCGCGTGGAGTATCTGCCGGGCGAATCGAACACGGGACTGTTTGGCGGCAATTCGAATTGGCGCGGACCGATTTGGTTTCCGGTGAATTATTTGATTATCGAGTCGCTGCAAATTTATCACCACTATTACGGCGACGATTTCAAAATCGAATGCCCGACAGGTTCGGGCAATTTCTGTACATTAAAAGAGGCGGCGATGTTTTTAGAAAAACGTGTGGTGAAAATTTTTGCGCGCGATGAACAACAACAGCGCGCGGTGTTTGGCGAAAACGCGGTGATGCAAAACGACGCGCATTGGCGCGACGCAATTTCGTTTTACGAATACTTTCATGGCGAGACGGGCGCGGGCTTGGGGGCGAGTCATCAAACGGGTTGGACGGGGTTGATTGCCAAAGTGCTGCAACAGGTAGGTGAAGGGCGCGCCGCTTAATGTTAGTCTTAATGTTGGGGTGTTATCTTGACTCCAGATAACGGTAAAGCAGTCAGACCGCATATCTAAAAAAGAATATTTACGGATGCAATGATTCCCAGTCCGATGCGCCGGCCCCGCAGATTTTGGACGCCAGGAACCGAATCCACCCGCGCAGACAAGCAAGTTGTCTGCGAACTTGATTTCGTGGTGGGGTTGCCAACAGGCTGGGCGGAGCAAGTGGCGTAACCGACCGTAAGCAACGCTAAATGAGAGCGCAGCTTACGGTTTTTTGTTGACAGCAAATAGACAACGGTGAGCACCGTTGCACGGTAGCAGTGAACCTCTGTTGCATTAATCATGGACGCCTAAACAGAGCGGAGCAAGTGGCGTAACCGACCGTAAGATGTGCAATTTCACACATCTTGCGGTTTTTTATTTCACGAAATACTGGGGCAGGTATCGAGAGGTCATTTGAGTGTTCTTTGGGCTCAAGCCCAAACGGCAAGGCATATTGCAATTGATTATCCATCGCCGATTGACCGATTATTCAAAATCCGTTAAGGGACCGAGCGCGATGTCGAACCGAGGATGCCCTACAAGTTTCCCCAACCTTCTCCATCTCAAGAAAGGGAATTCGTCATGAATGTTTTTCACTTTGTTCGCAGCGGTTGGATATTGCCGGTCCTTTTCACTCTCGTCCTCCTTGTTGCCCCACAAACGGGAGGGCGGGCCTATGCGAATCCTGACACGCTCATTGACCATTTCACTTCCAGTCAAACGGTCACGGTGAGCGGCGCCGGCACAAATCCTGTCACAGCCTCCGGGCAACTTGACGATACGAACATCCTCGGCGGCGAACGCGATATTCTGGTTACCCGCACCGGCGGCAGCGGCATTGTTGAGGCGTATTCGAATGTGGCCACGTCAAGTTACTTGACCCATGGCCAGGGTGCCGGGACTCTGGGTTCAACTCTTCTTACCTATGACGGAAATGATAGCTCAAACAGCCTCAACCCAACAGGTCTCAACGGTAAAGACTTGACGAACGGCGGCACAGATGACCGATTCCAAGTCCTCGTTCCGACCAGCGACCAGGGTGCTGTGCTAAAGATTACGGTTTGGACGAATGCATCGAGTTGTTCCAGTCAAACAATTACGATTAGCACGGCTGTAACGAATCCCACGACCCTTAATTTTGTTTACACGGGTTTTACCACAGGCACGGGCTGCACCAGCGCGGCAACCTTTTCCAATGCCGGAGCGATTCAACTCTTGATTGACGGCAGATCTACGACCGCGCTCGACATGACGATTGATTTAATTACGACAGCGGGCGCACCCACAAGCGCCGTGCTTTTGAGCGGCGGCGTTCAATGGAATGCCTCAAAGAGGTCTGTCATCGTAAGGTGGCAAACCGGGACGGAATTGAATGTAATCGGGTTTAATGTGTGGCGACGGGTGGGTCAAGGGAAATGGCGAAAACTGAATGCAATGCCCATTGACGCCGAGAATCCGGGGGGAATTTCCGGCGCAAGGTACAGCTATCGAGATGACGGGGCTAAACCAGGCAAAAAACATTGGTACAAAGTCGAGCTGCTCTCTCCTGACGGTACCTTGGAGCTGAGTCGGGTTATGAAGATTCTTGTACCCCAAGGGCAACCATGAAAATAATGCAGAAGGTTGTCTTTGCGAGGGAGCGTGGCGTTTGTATTCTGAACGCAAGTGACCGAAGCCATCTCAACGCGACTCGTCAAGACTTTTGTTGAATGCACTCGGGACGCAGTCAAATTTTTCGGTACGGATTCATTCTCAAGTAAACATCTTCCGCCGCACGGAAACGCGCGACGGCATAAATCAAGAGGAGACCATGAAAAAGACAATCCATCTACTCGCGATTATCGCGCTCGCTATCACAATGCTGACGTTGTTCATTGCACCTGCCCAGGCAGCAACCGGCGCTGTCGTTGATACGTTCGAAACAGGTTCTTTCATTAGCATTATTGGCACACCGACCGGATTTCAATCCATAGCGGCAACCGATGATGTCGCAGGAGTGCTCGGCGGCGAACGCGATATTGTCCTGACGCGCAATTCTGCCAACAATGGCGCGGTGCACTTGGACTTTGGGCTGAGTTTTCCGGGCACGGTTTCGTACGCTTCGGGTTCGTCCGTAACCGGCTCTTTGCTGCTGACCTATGATGGCGATGACAACGATGCGTCTAACTTGAATTCCATAGGTCTGGGCGGCTTGGACTTGACAAGCGGCGGAGGGTATGCATTTGCCCTAGGCGGCGTGAGCGACCTTGGCGCAAGCGCGACCCTGACCGTATACTCGAATTCGACCAGCTGTTCCAGTGCGTCCATTGCAATTCCGGCTGACCCCTCTTACACGTTTGCAATTTTTCAAGTGGACTTTACGTCTTTTAGCACGGCAAGTGGATGCACCTCCCCTGCAAATTTTGCAAATGTCGGTGCCATCACGCTGTTGATTGACGGCAGCACGCCCGCCGTGGATATATCCGTTGACCTGTTTGAAACTGTTGCCAATCCGCCGCCCACCAACCCCGGCACAGGTACGCCCGGCTATTGGAAGAATCATCCCGAAGCATGGCCCGTGGACGTGATCACCATCGGCGGACGGACGTACACCAAAGAAGAAGCCATTGCGTACATCAACGGCGGCGACAAAGACAAGACCTACACGTTGTTCCGCGCGCTCGTGTCCGCCAAATTGAATGTGTTGATCGGCAACGATTCCAGCTGCGTCGCGGATGTCATCGCCGCCGCGGACGACTGGATGGCGGTTTATCCTGTTGGCTCTAACGTCAGAGCGGGCAAACCAAATTCCCCGTGGCGCGTCGGTGAGCCGCTTTATATCACCCTCGACAAATACAACAATGGCTTGTTATGCGCGCCGCATCGCAACTGAGTGGCAGCAACACGAACGGAGCCACACGCAGCGTAAGACATAGGCGGTTCGCCTCCGGGCCAAACCCCTCACACTACCCGTCCAGTGTGAGGGGTTCTTGTTTTTTCAGACAAACGTGCGTATCGTATCGCGCATGAAAACCTATCCCATCCCGAACACTCCGCTCCGGGCAACGTGTCTCGCGTACGGCTGTATGCAAATTGGCGGTACCTGGGACAATGCCCCGTTGACCTCGATTGACCGCGCCCGCGCGCGCAGTGTCATCGAACGCGCGCTCGCGCACGGTATCAATTTTTTCGACCACGCCGACATTTATTGTCGCGGCAAATCGGAAACGGTTTTCGCCGAAGCCCTGCGCGAAATGAAAATTGCGCGCGACACCCTCATTCTCCAAACCAAATGCGGCATTCGTTTCGCCGATGACCCCGACGCGGGCATTCCGGAGCGATTTGATTTTTCCTACGAACACATTATCGAAGCGGTAGAAGGCAGTCTGCGTCGTCTCCAAACCGATTACGTTGACATATTGCTGCTGCATCGTCCCGACGCGCTGATTGAACCCGAAGAGGTTGCGCGCGTATTCGACGAATTGCACCGCGCGGGCAAGGTAAAATTTTTCGGCGTCAGCAATCACACCTGGGCGCAAATCGCGCTGTTGAAAAAATTTGTCACGCAGCCGCTTGTCGTGAATCAAGTGGAATTAAGTTTACTGCGCGCGGACTTGATTGACGATGGCATGTTTTTCAATACATCGCCGCGTCCGTACACCGGCATCGGCGGCACACTCGATTACTGTCGCGCGAACGATATTTTGATTCAAGCATGGGCGCCCGTTGCGAACGGCAAGCTGTTTAATCCCGCACATGATGCCAGTCCAAACATCAAACGCGTCGCGGGTCTCATCGCGCACATGGCGCAAATGAAAAACACAACGCACGAAGCGGTTGCGCTCGCGTGGCTCCTCAAACATCCCGCGCCGATTCAACCGATTCTCGGCACGACCAATCCCGAACGCATCACCGCTAGCTGTCGCGCGGATGAAATCGAATTGACGCGCGAAGAATGGTACGCGTTGCTAAAAGCCGCGCGCGGACAAGCGCTGCCATAATTACACTGTCATGTCGAACGGAGTGAGACATCTCTGTCACGCCCAAGATTTCTCGCCGGGTTCACCCCGACGGCTGGATTCACATTGAACAATTCATTGACGTTGCCGCGTCCTCGGTATTGGCGCGCGAGTGGAATTTGACAGCGCGCGCGGGGTGAGTTAATTTTGAAATCCGAAAATTTGTTGCCCGCAACAAATTTTCGGGTTTCAAAATATGAAGAAATTTCTTTTCGTCATTGTTTTTTTCTCCTCGCTCCTCGCTCCTCACTCCCCTGCCTCCGCCCAAGACGAAATCGCTCTCACCCTCCTCCCCGGCGCGCGGCACGAATACCGTTTCGACTACAAAGGCGACAAGACGCAAATTGATATTGTCGTCGAAGCGCCCGAAGGTGTCGAACTGTACGTATTCGTTCCCGAACAGCCAGAACCAATCGGACAAGGCACGCGGCGCGGCGGCGAAATTTTGTGGTCAGGGAAATTCAACATGCCCGGCGCGTACCGCGCGTTCGTCGAAAACAGAACACCGGGTCCGATAATTTACAGCATCGCGTTTCTCGGCGAAAGTGTGAGCGGCGTCGGACAAATCATTGACGCGCCACCGGAATCCTCCGCGAATGTTTCAACCCAAGGCGGACGCGTCAACCTCAACATCGCCTTGCCGACAG
Organism: uncultured Chloroflexota bacterium; assembly: GCA_937870825.1. Taxonomy (GTDB): domain Bacteria; phylum Chloroflexota; class Anaerolineae; order UBA4142; family SHND01; genus SHND01. The sequence goes on from CALMZO010000051.1 coordinate 38,394, forward strand.
GCGCGCGGCGTTTGCAATCGCCTGTTGTTCCCGCGAACTGCACACCCGCGAACGCATTGCCGCCCGTGGTTAACACATCCATCAAATTGTGCGCGAATGAAATTTATCCGCCGTTTCGGATGGTGGGCAACGGCATCGGACTGTTTGCCGACGACGCGCGTTCGGCAATTCTCAACAGCGCGGGGCGACAATTCGCGCTCGTCATGGAAGGCAACGGAAATTGGATTGACGGCGTTGTCATTCAATCGTCGCCCGACGCGGCGGACGCGGGCGCGTTTTTGTGCCAGTACGACGAATGTGTTTTTCCCACACAACCCGAAAAAACAATTTTGCGCGGCGGCTTGAATTACGGCGGCGGAATTTTATTGCTCGGCAACAACAATGTCGTTCACAACACCACTGTGCGCGGCGGAACGATTGGCGTCGCGAGCGTGGACGGTGTCAACAACACTTTCGTCGGAAACAACTTGAGCGATTTGAACGGCTGGGGTTCGTTCAACCTTCGCAGCACAAATTCTGTTTTCGTGAGGAATCGTTTTGACCGCGACAATCACGGCTGTGTCACACCCGACGGTCACAAATTTGAACACGGCTGCGAAACGGCGGGCTGGGTCTGTTTGCAGTGCAACCAAAATTTGATTGCGAACAATCACTGTGAGTATTCAGGCAACTGTTATTATTTGAGCGGCGAACGCGGACTCGCATCCAACAACAATCGTTTCATCGGAAATTATTGCGCGGCGTCGCCCAACAATTGTTTTGAATTTACTTTTTCAAAAGGCAATGTGCTGCAAGACAACGTCGCCACCGCGCATCCGCAAAGCGGCGCGGCGTGCAAATATCCGTTTTGGATTGGCGGCTCGACGGTGTATTTTGGAAATAACAAATGGGGCTGCGCGATTTCGCCGCAAGATTCCATCAACGACGCGATTCGTTCCACCAACATTCCGACAATTGCGCTCACGTTAGGAAACAACGCACCGCTGTTCGGGACAACGAACATCGCGCCAACCACTTCACCCCCCCCTTCAACGAGTTCAGCGCAAGCC
>CALMZO010000052.1 GCA_937870825.1 uncultured Chloroflexota bacterium
TTTCGAGAGCAGCGAGAAATCTCGGTTTTCGCGCCACTGAGATTTCTCGCAAAGGCGGCTCGAAATGACAGTGCTGCATAACGTGAGTTAATCAAAATCGGCGAGGGACTTGACAATCGGACAGTCCACAGATGCAAAAGTATCACAGACGTTGGACAACAGTCCATCCAGCGCCGCGCGCATATTGCTTAGCGCTTGAATCCGACGGTCCAGGTCGGTGAGTTTTGCTTGTCCCATCCGCAGGACATCCTGATTGAGCAGTGTGCGTTTGGATGACAGCGCAAAGAAACTACGAATCTCTGCCAATGAAAAACCGAGTTTCTGCGCGCGTTTTGTGAATTTTAATTGGCGGACTTGTACCAATACCTTCGCCAATTATGGCGGGCTAAGTTGAGCGGCAGTGTCGTGAATACTGCCCAGACAAGCCACTTGGCAAAAAATCTTGGAAATTAAAATCGGGTCAGGTTTTTCCCGAAGCATTTAATTGTTTCGGTCACATACTTGTAGCCACGGCAGTAGGCTTTCAAGTCCAGCACACCGAACGTGGCCTCATCAGGACAAATCTTGCGGCGAGAACAATCTGCGACATTCACCAGAAAGAAAGCCAAGTTCGCCGCGTTGGTGACGGCGGTCTCCGTGATGGTCATGAAATCTTCCAAGCCCCAGTATTGCTTGGCGTCGCGGAAATTGAATTCGATCTGAAAGCGGAGCCGATAATATGCGACCAGGTTGTCCCAGCCCAGCGGCAAGTCACTGCTGAACAAAATCACATGCGCCCAGGCGTGCGTTTGGAGATTCGTCTTGACGATAATCACCACATTCAACGGTTGGGCAAAGTTGGCATGCAAGAGGGTCGCCTGATACGTGTGCGTCTCAAGCCCATCCACGCTGGTTGTCGCTTTCAAGTAGGGTGTTGGAATGTGGCGATAGTCCACGCGCGTACCATACTTGCGCCGGGTGCCATGCTGGGCTTGCGGACCCGTGTAAGGAAAATACAGTGCCGCGTCAGAGCGTAACTTGGAAATCAGATGCAGCGTGCACTGCCGCACCATCTGGAGTGCGTTATTGTTCCCAAAGTGCCCATCCAAGGTCACGTAGGTCACCGAGAGCCATCCCGCCAATTTGAGCAAAAGGGCTTGAAGCATGGCTTGAATCTGCTGCAATTCAGGGGTCAGGATGACCGCTGCTTTGTTTTTGTTCTTGCTCCCGCGCGGACGCCCTGGTTTGGCTTTGCTGATCGGGTCAGACGAAACCGCTGTGGGCAGTGGTGCGGATACGGGTTTGCTCCGCACGACTTGCTCGACCGCAATCGGACTGCTCGTGTGATCCGTTGTGTTGACTAGAGACAACGTAAAGAAAGCCAAGCCGGGCACGACCTTCTGCAACAAGCCGGAGAAAAAGCGATCCAGCCCAAAGGTGTGTTTGCCCGCTTTCGTCACCACAACTTCATCGCCCGCGAGAATATACGTCGCATTCGGCTGGAACAAATGTTGGCGGAAGAAGCAAACTAGCACTTGGGTCCAGGGAAGCGGGGTGTAGAACCAGCGTTGCACCGTGCGGTAACTGCCACCCGTGCCTGCCCAGCGCGAGATGCCCAACATGGTCACCCGTCCCGTCATGGCGAAAACGGCAAAAATGATCCAACTGAATTGGCGAAGGATCGTCGGGGTCAAGATGGGTTGAAGACATTGTAAAAGTGCTAAAATATCCATGGGCTTTTGGGGTTCCTGAGTTGAGGTTGAGCTAACCACAACTCTACCGCAAAAGCCCCTTTCCGTCACTCAAATTTTGGCGAAGATATTGTAATTACTTCCTGCTTATGTTTGTCTCTGCGGTTTTTCGCGGGTTGGGTCAAGTGGGAGACCTTTATCGTTGACACCTAATTCGGCTAATCCCAATGGCAAGTTGAGTCCTTCACGGTTCAACTGGGCATCGCCACGTTTGTTCGCCATGAACCATTCGAAATTCTTGCCTTCTTTCGATGGTATCTCCGTCGTTCGTGGGTAATGAACTGGCAGATGCGCGGTTGCGCCAAGCAGACGCGTCAAGTCAATGATGTTGGCTAATTCCAGAAATGATTTCCCTCTGCCGTACATTTTGCTCATTGCATTCGTGAAACCCGCCTTCAATTTTTCCTTTTTGGAGAATTGGTCCGCGCGCCACTCTTTGTCCAAAACAGTATAGTGCACGCCAATATCTAAAAACTCGAGACCAGTGACTTGAATTTGCACCGAACCAAATCCCAATGGTTTTGCAAATCCGAGCCGATGATGCCACCCATTTAGCTCTAATGTCCACAACAACGCGCCCAATTCGAGTTCCGCGAGATTCTCAAACTCCACCGTGAATTTTGTGGATACATTCGCGTCAATATATTCGCGCAGAGTTCGATTCTGATCATTAGCTGGCATTCCGTCTGGCATTGCCTCGAGCAAGGAAAAGGGTTCGGGTGCGCGGCGATACACTTTCCGTCCGCGCAAACGCGATTTCGAATTGTCATAGTCGGTATTGCTATTCGCGGTGGGTGTTTGACCATTTGGCTGCGCGAGATAGAACGATGTGGTTGTTGGTTTCGGCGAAGCGAGAATCGCAAGTGGCTTGTCATTTTCTACAAGTCCCGTGGTGAATGACGCATGGTGAAACCGCACGCGTCCCGCATACGCGATTTTGGCACCCTTACTGCCAGCACTCTCTTTCACCCATCCGAATACGCGGCATGCAGGACAAAGATGACCTGCATCCTCACAACGCGCCAAACCTATCGCGTGCAAAAATTCTTGGCGTGTATGTTTGTAGCGCACGCGCGGCATCGCCACTGGACGCAATGCCTTGACCTCACCTTTTTCATCTATCACGGCGTACACCAACGCGTCCTTTTTCAATTTCAAGTCGCCAAGATAGAATTTGCTGGGAAAGGGCAATGTATCTATACGCGGAACCCATTTGCTCCCATTAAATTCTTCATCTAACTTGGTGACAAAACGCTCATTGCGGTCCCAATACTCGCTCAAGTGCGATTCATATTCGCGTACACAATCGGCCCCAATTTCGCGCTGCCATTCCAAATCAATTCCATTCCATGGACGCGGATCAGCGGTTTTGTTATCGTTCCAGTCAAAGAACACGCGCTCATCATGTTTGTTTTCGATGTTTGGACCTGTAACATGAATGTATCCAAAGACGCGCTCTTCTCCTTCTTGCGGTTGGCGCAGGTCTGCCGCATCTTCCGCTGGTTTCAAATCCACAATTTCAAAAAACTGATAGCGGTCGTGTTTGGCGCGCGGTTCGCGTTTGACAATGGCAGCGATACGCGTTCCGTCTTCATACTGCCGAAAAATACGACTCGCCCGAACGTTAAAAATTTCTCCCTGCTGCTCGTTCTTGACACGCGGCGCGTACGCGCGGACGGAACCTGTGTTCGTCAGGGATAATTCATGCCCCTTTTTGGAATGCTTTTTCAATTCAATGTCTTCGGGGCGCGTCGCAGCACAATCCAATAATTCTAATTTCGCTCCGTTGTCATCGAGCTCCACAATGCGCGCGGGAATCATCTTGGGTGCGCGTGGCAACCGATGCTCGAGCGCATATGGAGCATCTTTTGTAAAAACGGAAAAACATGAATTGGTAACCGCCTCAAACATGCTTCGTACCATGCCGCGCAGACTGCTGGCAGGAATAGTCGGCGAATTATCCCACCGAAAAAAACGAAACGTTTTGTGCCCGTCTGCTTCCGTGACTTGTTCTGCATCAGCGATAAACAACGGCGTTTTCGTCGTAAGTTCGCAAGTGATGGTACCGCTCAAACCAACCCATCGGTCATGCGGTGGTGGTTTGCATCGTCCCAATACACGGTCAGGTTCCAGAATCCCCGAAAGCACACGTACAAAGTTGTACGGATTTAGAAAGCGATATTCCTTTTCACTGGCGTGAGAGGGAGACGCTCGCAATGATGCGGGTTCTGTTTGTTGCTCTGGCTCTATTAGCGGCATTTGTCGTTGTTGTGGCATTGTGTTGGTGGGTCGCGCGCTAGATTGTGTTGACTCTGGCATTTTGTCGTTTGGCTCTTGGCTCTTGCTTTCCTCAATCACACGCAAGCGGCTCGCCAATTGTTTGTTTTTGTACGTAAATATTTGAAATTCAACTGCTGCGTTCGGTTGCAATTGATTTACATTTACGCTTGGTGAATCTTGCAGTTCAAACTCGATGCGCTGGTCGTTGCTGCCGTACTCGATATAACCACTTCGGCGACCGGCGTTGTAAAAGAGAATTTTTCCGCGCATTTTATTACCTCCTCACAAATCCGATAAACCGCACAAACTCAACACGGCCCGCGCGCAGATATTCGCGCGTTTGCAATTTCACATTTTCATCGCCCAAGCCAATATGATCCAACCATTTGCTATCTACGCGCTGTTCCTTTTGGGCGATGCCACGCCATTGATAATAATCCTTGTGCGCGACATGAAATTCCATAGCCCCGTTCGTCGCCCAAAAATCCTGTCCGCCGAACGCGCTGCTGACCACAGGCAAGTTCGTGTCGTTCACGCCGATGTAGCGCCAATAAAACGTTTCGCCATCGCGTCTCACTTCCAAATCGCCAACGTCGCCAAAAATTCGCGCCCGTTCCAATTTCCAAAACTCGTGAGGTTCAGGCAAATCGGGATTGGCGGCTGTGTTCCGCAATTGAAATTCATTCACGTATTCAAACATACGCCATTCCAAACGCGCGATGAGAGTACGCCATTCATGCCAAAACGCGTACAAATTTCCTGCAGGAAAATTCCCGCCGCGAATCGCCAAATTGTCTCGGTTGGCTATGGTCGCGTTTTTCGCGTCGTCGAACGCTTGTTGCACCAAATCTTGAACATTAAATTCATTCATGCCGCATCCTCCATCAATGTCACGCGCGGCATCCCATAATGCTTTACCATGTCATCATTGCCCAAGAACGAATCTTTTTCAAACAACTGCCAATTCTCGTCCTTGTGTTCGCCCGTTTGAAATTTCTCGACAGTCTCATTAAATTTCTTCACCCACTCTGTCGCTGCTTCTGTCCACGCGTCGGGATACGCGCGTTCGCTCGGCGGCGCAGTCTTGATGGAATAAATGCCCTCACGTTTCACCTCGCCTGCTAGTGTTGCCACGTTTGGAAAATCATCATCCGTGATATATCCAATCGTCCACTCGAACCCATTTGCCGTCGCGCGTCCGTATCCTTTCGCCGCGCCGAAACCGAGCGTCATTTCCCCTTCCCCCAAATCGCGCAAGACAAGAATGAGCCAGCCCAACTCCCACGGTTTCGGATTGTGCAGCGTGAGACGCGTTTGGAATTTGGCTTGTGTCAACGGCGCGGCGTCGAATTTCGCATGTTCCTGTCCGCCGCCCGTAAAGCGGTCAATCGCCAAAAAATCTTGCGCGTGCCACGAGTCTTGATTCGGCGCTTCGCCCTTCCACTCTGCATCTTCAATCCACAAACGACTCCCGCGTCGCGGACTGCCGAATAATTGACACGCCATACACAACGCGTCTTCTGGTGTTTCGTTTTCATCAGGAATCGTCAAACGCGCGTCGCAGCTTGCCAATTCGCCATCCTTTGCTTTGACAAATGGATTGCACGCGGCACAATGTTCGAGAAAATCCTTTGCCGTTTTCCAATGCAGCATCGAGAGCGTGCGCGCGATTTTTTCCGCGCGACTTCGCAGCGCGCCGCGCAAACTGCTGCCAGACAAGACGGGGGCACCTGCTTTCGGAAAATTCACTTCGAGCAGCGGCGCATGGTCAAAGCCCGCGAGCGCGCTCACCAACGGGTCATTCACCAGAAACGATTCCGACAGTTGCACATTGAGCTGAATGCTCACAAAACTCTTGGCGGCGACATCATCTTGCGCCTTCGCGAACTCGAAATTTTCAAACGTCGAATCATCCAACCACGTTTCATCACTGGCACCATTCCATCGTCGTTCCTCTTTCAAAAACCCAATCAACTGTGCCGCGCCCACGATATTTGTTTCCTTGACGCGTAAATTGTTCAACGCAAATTTTCCCAACCCCCGCGCCGCGCTGCTACCCAAACGCCCGCGTCCATATTTCCATTCCGCCAGTGTCGCGCGTAACAGTTTTGCGCGATTAGCCGCTGCGCGTTCATGCTCTTGACGCTGCTTTTCATTCTCGCCCTCATCTTTGTCCACCAGACGCAAGCGCAATTCAAAAACAGTATTACGCGGCACGACTTCGTAATCAAATTTCACATTGTGCGCCGCCGCGCCATTCACACGGTCAATGCCCACCCCATCGCGCACGCTCGTTTGCGGCTCGTTCACTTGCGCGAACGCATCGCTAATCCACAAACGCGATGCTCTTCCGCCCTTGCTCAAATTCTTTTTGGAGGATTCATCCTCGCTAGAATCTGTGTCAGGTTCATCCTCACTCGGATACAATTCACCAAACAATTCACACACGATGCAGCCGCAGTACTTGCGCTTGAATTGTTTTTCCAAGTCGTCAAACGATTTTTCTGACAATGCCCAACACGCGCGATGCCCAAGACGCGGCGCGATGCGCGTTGCCGTCGTTCGGAGTGAACCGCCAATCGCGCGTCCCGGAATCATAATGCGTCCATTATTCGTGCGGCGCAGCGGCGAATCAGTTGGCTCGCCACCTTTCCCTGTCCCAATGTGCAGCGCGGTTTCCAGTTTCAGTTCGGCAATAAAATAAAGTTCGGTTCTCATCGCTTCAGCTCCTCTCCTATTTCTTATTCGCCTCATTGCTCTTGGCAATCACGCTCACCTTCGCTGCCAGCAAGTTGATTCCTTCGCGCTGTCGGTCCGCATCGCCTTTTGAATCGTTTTCCAACCTTTCGAGCAATCCTTCGACGAGTTCAATGCCGTCACCATTCACTTTATCCTCACCGCTGCGCACCATGCCTTTGAATCGTCCTTGCCTTTGTGCGCCCCCATTTGCATCGTTAGCCCACAAATATTGTGGGTCCCCTGTTTTCATTTGTTCAAGCCAGGGCAGAATCGTTTGAATCGGCTGCGACGCGTTCAAGAATAACAAACGCGCGACGCTCTCAAACGCGCCGTCCACCTTTTCCCAGCGCTTGTCTTGTGTGCTCGAATCCAATTGCGTTTGCCAGCGTTCAAGAAATCGCTCCATCTCTTGAAGTCGGTGCATGCTCGCGGGTTCTACAAACTTTTCCCACCACCCCGCCAGCGCTAGAAATTTATTGCCCAGCTCCGCGCGCGCTTCAAACTGCGCCTCGTGCGGCGGCGCAAGGGGATGATTGAACGCGACGCGCCCAAATCCTTCGTGTGTCCGCAAGCCGATGCCCGCGCGTTCGATTTCGTTCAAGCGCCAGCGCAGCGCGTCCAAACGCGAATCAGGTTCGTTCGCGGGACGATTTGGGTGCGCGCGCCATTGCTGAAAAATTTCGTCAACCCCTTCTCGCGTCAAGGTAAAGCCCGCCGCCGAACCCGCCTCCAGCGCTTGGTCGCGCCAACGCGGCATGCGCCGCGTTGAATTGAAACTATCAATACTCTTGCCGCGCGCTACATTTTCTTGCAAACGAATTGCTGGTGGGGATGTTCCCAGCGACGCCGCAATCCATTCCGCATCAAATCCCGCATACGTCCGTCCCCACGCATCAGTGACAATCGCGTCGGTGAGGAGCAGGAGCGTCAATTTCACATCATCCGTTTCAGAAAGCACATTCACACGCTCGGACAAGTTCACCTGTGTCCACGTTGGCGCACTCGTTTCAGACAGTGCTTCAAGCCGCAGTTTGAGCGCGCCGTAGCCGCGCTGTGTCGCTTTGCCCACACGCACCACGAATTTCGCGTCGTCGGTCCAATTCGCCCATTCGCGCGCAAGCGTCCAACATTTCTCATTCGCTGCTTCAATTTCGCCTACGAACCATTGCCCCGCATCAAGCGCGATGTATTCGTATAAATCACCCGTTTTCACACGTTCATTCGCGCGGTTGATGCGAATATGCGCTTCTTCGCGTTGTGTTGGCTCAACGCGGCGCGCATATCTTTCCAGCGCCGTAAAACCAGCGTGGTCTTGCAATGCGCCCTTGCACTCTGAACATTCGTCAATCTCTTGCGCCGCGAGATTGAAAAAGGGATGCCGTTTGCCGTTTGCGCGGTCGGCGGGAAAATTCTCGCATGTCAACAATGTTTTCGGCGTCGGCACGGAAATTTTCAAGTTTCCGTCGTCGTGTTTAGCGGGATACATACCCGTCACGCGCAGACCGCCGCGAAAAAAGAGAGTGACAAAATCGCGCAGCGTGTTCGGGTCGCCGAGGTCAAGCGCATCGGTGGCGCGCGCCGCGATTGCTCCCAACAGCGCGCTGCCTGCAATCGCGCCAAGTGATTCATACGCGTTGCCCGCTTCGGAACGCCGCGCAAGCAGAATCGGTTCGACGGCATAGCCAATGAGCCGATAGCGTTTGCGCGTTCCATTTGTCGAGAGCGTGCCGTCTGAAATCACGCGTATGCCTTCGATTGGAGTTGCAGCCGAGTCGAGCCACAGCGTTTTGAATTGTGTGAGCGCGTCGTCGAGCAGTGTTTTTTCATTCTTGAGCGCGCCCAAACCTTGCACGCCGTTTAGCTGAATCACACACTCGCCGCGCCCGCGCCGTCGCGCTGAGCCGAGATGCCGCACCATCCGCACCGCAGCAATCAACAGATACGCGTCACGCACATCGTCGGCGTTCGCATTGTGCCGAGTGACGGAAAAATGAAACGTGAGTTTCGCCGCGCCTTCCTCTTCCGAAAAGAGTTTTTGCCCTTCGACGCGGCGCGTGCGCGGACTGATTCGCACGCGCGTCGCCGCTTGCGCGCCCCACTGCGCGTCCTTTTTTGCTTCGCCTTGCAATGGGCGTGCAGAAGAAAATGTCCAGCGTTTGCGTTTCGTCGCGTCGCCAAAGAGCCGTTGTTTCGCGCCGTCTATCGCAGTAAGTTGTGTTGGGGCAACCACTTCCAGATGTTCACGCAAATCGCAAAACCCATCGCGTACGAGTCCTGCCAACGTCGTACCACGCAGCGCAGGGACACCGTCAAAATCGCGCAAGAGCGCGGAATCAATCAGAGGTCCACCGCGCTGCCCTGAACCAACGTGATAATCGGACTGCATGACAATTTCAAAATTTAGAACGATGTCCATCACGCTCCCTCCTGATACTCTGCCAAATTGCAATCCAAGTCTTGGGCATAATTCCACAACTCGATGAGGTCGGGCAAGCCGTGGGCATGATATTTGCTATCCCTGTGTTCACTGCGTTTCACCTCGCGCCAGTAGCCGTTTGCCTTGCCGCCCGGGTCGCCCAATTGCTCGAACGCCGCGTCAAAGTCTTTTACGTCCTGGGCATCTGCATCGCGCGCGGTGGCAATAATGCGCTTTCGCAAATCTTCAAGTTTGCTTTTCCATGCGGAAACGTTTCTTGAGTCGTTTGGCAATTCCGACGGCGCAAACAGCGCACGCGCTTCCGCCCGACGCTTATTCGGCAAGTCTTTGAATTTCAGTCGTTGGCCTAGTAGCGTTTGCAAAGCGATCCCCGCTTCTTGCTGCCCGGGGGTTAGCTGTTTTGGCTCTCCAAGCCAGTACGGTGAAAGCGACGCCACAAATTTTTTTGCGCTGTCCTGCTCCCGTACAATTTCACTGCCTACAATCGCGTGCACCGCCAACGCAGAATGAACGCGCTCGTTTTTTTCTGCCGCCACCGCTTTACTGATTTGCTTGGTTCCTTCCAACAGCGCGTGCCCGCAGCGATAGACGAGCGTGTACGGATAATGTCCTTTGCAAATCACGAGCGCCGCAGAAATGCTGGCAGGCAGTATTTTTTCCTCAAGCAGCTCGTTCGCTCGTTCTCCAAATATCGCTTGCAGTTTGGTATTGAACACACGCTCAAACTCGAGACAAAACTGCTGTGCGCTGTCCAACGCATATAGCGCGGGAAGCATGATGAACGCGTCATCGCCCGCGAGAATTAACGGCAGCGCGGGTTTTACGAATTTTTCTTTTTCCTCATCATCTTTTTCTTTGACCTCTTTTTCTTTGTCTTGGTTGCTTTGTGCGCGTCGTTCTACTTTCAACTTTGGCAATTTTGCGGCGAGCAATTCCATCACTTTTGCTGTTGCGATGAACAGCGCGTCTTGGAGCGCGTCAGAAATCTTTCTTGTTTGCGCTTCATCACATTCTTGAAAGAGTTTTCCCATGCGGTTCACGTCGGCGAGGAGATACGCGAGGTTGCGGCGTTCGCCATCGAATTTCGCAATTTCATCCGCCTCTTGCGCCCAAACCCACTCGAGGTCCCGAAGTGAATTGACGCGTTCAAGAAAGAGAGTGTTTGATTGACGCCCAACAAGTTCCATCGTGCGCGCGAAATCGGAAAAATATTCTTTGCGGTTCGGTTCGGCAAATGTGCGTTCTTGAAACGTAGTTGCCAATCCAACGCCAGAAGATTGACAGTAGGCAGTAGTGGGCGAATGAGGAGAAGAAATATGTCCGCGTTCCGCGCCCTTTAAGCGGCGGATTTCACGCGCCAGCTCTTTGCTCTTGGCTTTGAATTCAGAATCCGCGTACTGTATCGGTTTGGCAACCGTGATGTGTGCATTGAGCAAATGGTAATACACATCCTGCAAACGCTCGCCAAATTTCACGGCGTCTTGTTCATTGCGAAACACCATGCGGAAATTCCCGCCTGCGGTCACCAGCAAATCATCTTTGCTCAAACCAAATTCCGTTTTCGCGATTTCACTCGCGGTTTTTTCAAATTCGTACAACAAGCTGCTGCCGCCAACAACTTGACGCTGCCGCGACGCGCGAAACAAGGTCTCTTGAATTTTGTCGGCTTCTGCGCCGAATAACCATTTTGCCATAGTGCCTCCTCTGAAAATATCCGGCGTCAAGCTGTAAGCGGGACAACGGTTTTCAGTTCGACTTGAAAGCCCAATTGCTCCA
>CALMZO010000053.1 GCA_937870825.1 uncultured Chloroflexota bacterium
CCGCGCGGGTCGGAACGCAGTCGCCGCGAAAACGGAAACATGCCCGCAAGCGCGGCGGTGTTCACATTCCTGCCATGCCCAATAAAATTCACGCCAAACGGCTGCGTGGTGTGCAATGCTTCTTCTTGACGCAGCGACGCGCGATGCGCTTTGATGTCCGCGTCGAGCAAATAATCTTCCAGTTTGCGCGAGAGGTTGTCGAGTTCGACGCGGTTCGACGCATACAGCGCAATCGTCCACAACAATTCCTGCGGCGGCATATGCGTGGATTCGAGTTCGTACAACGTGCGCTCGGTTTCGCCCAATTCGTCTTGGGCGTTGAAATCGGCGAGACGTCCCTGTCGCTGCCGCGTCATCATTTCCGCGTGCAGTGACGTGCGGCGTTGGCGCAATTGTTCGCGCACCGCGCTTTTGTCGAGCGGAAGAATCTGCAAGCTGTGACGAATTTCTGCGGGAAAGTTATAGAGCGATTCCAATTGCGCGCGTCCCATCACCGGCGGCATGTCTTCAACGAACCAAACGCGCACCCACGCTTCACCCACAATTTCGATGCAGTCCGCATAAATCTGCATACCGCCGGGCGCGATGTGGTCAACGAGGTCACGAATGCCGATTTCGAGCGCCGCGCTGATTTCGGTTGTTTCGCCGATGCGTGTTTCGATGTTGTTGGGGACGGCGCGCGGTACTTGTTGCGAATGTGACGATGGGGATTGATTTTTGTTCGCGACATCTGCATTACGCGCTGCGTCGGTTTTCGGGGCGCGTGATTTTGGTGATGGACCACCGAGGAGCCAATCCACATATGCAGCGACAACTTGAAACATGTTTTTCGGAGGAAATGATGCGCTCATGTGATGTCTTTCAGCGATTGATCGGACTCCGCGCAGCGCTCGACAGTGCGCCTAATTTGGCAGGGACTTCACCCCTTGACTCATATTCAGTCAATTCGGACATCTGGGTTCCTTTATGCGATGAAAATCTTGGGTCGTTTCAGAGTTTTCGTTTGTTACTGAACAAGCGGGAATTGGTGGTAGAATCATCGTAGTTGCCAATAAAGCGAAGTGGTTGCGCTACGGATGAATTGAGTGACAATTGTTGAAATCGAGATTGAGAGTCCAGACTAATTGGGGGGAAATATGGTACTTTCGGAAATTGTCACCTTAGTTGATCTCTTGAGGAAACTGGCTCAGAGAAAATCTGAGCTTGATAAAGCTTACTTTGACAACTTCGTTGATCCTATTTGGTATTCATTCAAACAAATTCACGCGGACTACAAAGCGTCGTTTCTACAATACGCTAAGCTCGCTAGTGAGAATGAATTATCAAGGAAACAGCTGATCGAACGTGTACGCCAGGATTCAATTTCCACCGCGGATCTTCGTGCAGAACTTAACGGACTGGTTCGGACGTTACCGAATCAAGGGAAAGCGGACAGCACCCTTCATCGGTTCCTTCTAAGTCTCAGCTATTACTTTGAGACGCCCAGTTTGATTCGTGCAGATCAAAATAATCAGACGTTCCATCTGGAATATGGCCCGCAGGATGAAATTGCCACAAACTTTCCAAGGTACCACTCAATAATTGCTCTGACAAGAATGAGTGATGATGAAGTAATTCGCAAAGCGGAAAACTTCTTTAATCGAAGTCTCGTAATCATCCAAGATGATTATTCCATTGTGGCAGGAAATTACTACGAATTGAGGAAAGATTTTTTAGCCTAAAGTCGCGCATTAGCGACATTTTATTCTTTCCATTTCAGCATCAACTCAATCCTCTGAAATTATTAGCTTTGCCCCGTTGATATGAGAGACCACGACGCCAATTCCTTCCATTGACACATATTTACCCACTTCCTCATAATTGTCAGATTTGGCGGCCAAGCCCCGCTTGCCACTCACGGTCGATTGCCCTCTGTCTTCTTCTCTGCTTATACTATGAGCTTCCTAGAGGACTGCAATACGATGGGTCGTTCATGGCGCACGCTCACTTGATTGAATATATGATTTGAGCCGCATTATCGGCGGCACGCGATAGTCAGGAATGTTTGGGTGATACACTCGATGCATCACCACCGCAATCTCTTCATCATCAAGCCGACGGCACGTTAACCCCACGCGTGCCAATGCACGTGTGACTTGGTCGCAGCGATGCGCCAATTCATCTCTGCCGCGTTCGTAGCGTTCGCGCGTGAGTACCAGATTTCGGCGGGCGCGGTCATCGGGCGGAATCGGGTCATACGGAATCGTGATGAGATAGTACGGAATCTGCGGGTTGACGTGCTGCGTCACGTCGAGCATGAACGCGGCATTGTCGTACAAAAACCGCGCATAAAGTTTTTGCCCCGCGTCAATGTGCTTTTTCGCAATTTCCTCCAGATACGCAAGATATTCCTCCAACGGCTGCCGCTGCCGCCCCACCATGAATTGATATGGAAAGCGCAGTGTGTTTAGAAAATTTTCAAACTGTGCGACGAGCCCTGCACGGTCCGCATCGGTTCGCCGCGCAAAATCAATCCCCTCCACTTCAATCAGCGCTGCCATGTCGCCTGTTTTGAGAATTGCGATCTGTTCCCGCACATCGCGCAATAGCACATGCTCTTGCGTAGATGGTATCGCAACTTTTTTCGCGTTGGCAGTGTCTTTGCTATTCGTCGCGGCGCGATTCTTTTTTCCAAATGAAAATGGAAAATTCATTTTCTCATCGGCTCGAAAAATTGATGTACCACGCTTTGAGTTCAATCCATCCGCCGTCTTTCAAGTAAAGCGTGAGCGCAAAGAGCGCAACAATCATTGCGAGGTCTGCAAAAACAATGACCGCTTCTCTTGGAATACTCGTGACAAGAGGCATTGCAGGATTGCGCGTGCGTTTCGATGTTGGCGCGGCTGTGGGTTGAGATGAAGGATTCGGTTTTGGCTCGTCATATTGCAAATCCGCGTTCGCATCTATCCTTCGTCCTTCGCCGCGTGTCCATACGCGACGCTGTGGACGAAAAAAGAATCGCACGCGCGCGACGAGCCAACGTTCGAGCGTCATTCCATTCAAACGAAAGAATGCAAGCGCGACGCCGAGTCCAATGATGAGCAATCCAATGACGATGCGCGCGATAAATTCGACGCCGCGCGTTGGACCCGACAAAATCACCAAGCCCGCAAGCATCGCCGCGAACAAGAGATAGCCAAGCTGTCGCAGCGTGAGTCCATACCACGGACGAAAACCAAGTTGCAGCCGACGCGGAAAACGAATCATAGAAATCCTCAAAGATTATTTCCCATTCACAATTTTGAACTGCATGTTCCAAAGCACCCGCGCGCGCGTTGGCGCATTCGCTTGCATCCAGCGGTCCAATTCCATTACAGGGTCATCCACTTTGCTCCGCGAGATGCGATTAATCTCCTGAATAAAGTCTTGTCCCTTGCTCCAACCGCCGCCGGGCGTTGAGGGGTCACGAATCACATAAAACATTTTGGCAGCATCTTGATACCCAATCGCTTGACCGAGCTGCTGTTCAATGTAGCGTCCCGCTTGATATTCATAGGGTCCTGCGGAAGGCAAGTACGCGACTTGTTGTGAGGGTATTTGGAATTGCTCACCGTGTCCCGAAATCTGCCACGCCAAATAATCAGAAGGATTACGTGAACCAGTAAACGGCTCCATCTGCCGCGCCATGTCGTTGAGTGGAATGTGATTGTTTGCCGCTTCGTGCGTACTCCACAAGCCGCGCTCCATCGCCGTGCCCATCTGTGACCAATCCATTCCGTTCTGTTCGTGAACGGTCTGCATCGCTTGTTCGAGCGCCATTGCCGTTTGCGCTTGTGCCTCTGCATTTGGATAATGTCCAATGAGTTGTACGGCTTGTTCGCGCGCGTCATCACTGTTTTCGGGTAACATGCTTAGCGTTCGCTCCGCTTCGGGTGCAAGTGAAAATGTTGGTGTTGCAGAAAATCCGTTATCGCTGTTGTTCGATTCCATTGAATCGTTGGCTGATGTGGTTGCAGATTCGTCGCCCGCCGCGACGCCGCGTTCATCATTCATTGATTCTGCGCGAGAATTTTCGATGGATTCTTTTGCTTCACCTCTTGCGTCCGTATTTTCAACTTGCTGTGGGCTCGGCGGTTGAGTTGATGAATCGCTAATCGCAGTCTCTCGCGCAGAATCACTCATCGCACTTTCAGTTGTTGTCGTTCCCTGACTACTGCCCAACTCTCTGCTCACGTTTGCGCCAGAATCAAAACCCATTGCGGCGCGGCTGTCTTGAATTGCTGCGATGTTTGTATGACGCGGCGGTGTATTCGTTTGTGCGCGATTCGCTCGATTTGCATTCAAACCAGATTGGGAATTTGGAGGAGTGGTTGGCGTTGCACTTGTGCCTGCACCGACTGAACCTCCGCCACGTTGTTCGCTCTTGTTGACTTCAGACGGACTTGCAACTTGCGTAGAAGATTTTTGTGCGCTGCCCGCTTGCACCGCCGCGCGGACATTCGATTCCGCGCTCGCAACATCTACGCGCGTTGAAATCCCTTGTGGTGTTTTTCCGTCAACTCCGGCTTGTTCACTCGCGCGCGCTTGTGTGTTGCCGGCGCTTTGTCCTGTGGATTGAGCGTTAGTGCCAATCGCATTGGGCATACTTCCGCGTTCGCTTTTCACATCATCACGTTCATTACCAAAATTGTCATGCGGCATTTCATTCGCGTGGGGCGCGCCCATTCCTGCCGCACCCATGATTCCCGCGCGCTCTTGCTGTATCTGCTCAATTCCCGCCGCACGCAACAACGCGCCAAATCCCGCTAACGCTCCGCGCGTGGATTGCAAATAATTTCCAGCCGCTGCCATGCCGCGCCCACTCGGACGCCACGGCGGATTGTTGTTTCCATTTCCCGCGTTGGCGGACGTTGACGGCGTTGTTTTCGCACCACTCCCATTTGCACCAGCCTCACTTAGAGTGCCACCGGAACCACCAAGTCCGCCACCACCTCCGCCAGATGCCGCGCCACCCGCAGCCGTTCCCCCAAGTGCCACTCCCGCGCCTGCGCCGCTCATCAGCATCGCGCCTGCCACAACCATTTGTCCCACCGCTTGCACCGCACGCATCGTTTGATTTGCAACCGCGATGACTGCACCGAAAACGGTTTTGACCAATGTGAAATTGATGGTGATTAAAATGCTCAAGAGACCGAATACACCAATAAACGCGGCAACGGCTTGAAGCGGCGGCGCGCTCGAGGCGTACTGCGCGACATTGAACGCGAGTTTCAACAACAGCGCGTCAATTGGACCGAGCGCAAGCACGAGCAGCAAACCGCGCGTCCACATCTGTGTTACAAAACGAAGCGGCGGCAGCACTCCTAAAATGATTGCGAGCGGACCGAGCGCAACGAGCAAGTACATCAGCACCAAACGCGCGATGATGGCAAAGGTCAACGCAATAAAAATCGTAATCGCCAGAATTAACAAAAAGATGATGAGAATGATTCCTGCAAGTGGAAAGGCGAGAAAAAGTCCGGGCAAAATCACAGTAAAGAAAATCATGAACGTACCGGGAAAAAACTGGGGTCCTGCAAAGTTGTACAAAACGTAACTCGTAATTGCATTCGAGAGATTATTGGCAAGGTCCATCCACCACAAACTCGTCGCCGAAAGCAGTACCGCCGCGAACCATGTGCCGAGCGCGGTTTTCAAATCGCCCAAGCCCCACGTCGCGGCAGCAACTGCATCCTTCGCCGCGATTGCCGCGACGACGGCAAGCGTCAGGGGCCAAAACGCAATCGCAATCGAATACATGAATTGCCAAGCATCCCGCATCAAATCCCAACCGGGCAGCGCAGCATTTCCATCGCTCAAGATTCCGGGATTCTGCAACCACAGCGACAAGACATTTTCAAACATACTTTGAAGCGGACTCATCGCCGCGCGCAAAATTTCTTGCATCGCGGTCTGCAACGCCTCAACTAAACTTCCAAATGGAAAATTGATGAGCTGCGTGATGTTTTGAAAAATGTTGCCCGGGTCGTCAGGCGGCGGTGGTGGTGGTGGCGTCGGGTCTTGGTGCGGCGGACGCGCTGATATGGCTTGAGGTGATTCTGTCGGTTCAACGCCATTGGCAAACGCAGAACTGAAAATCGCCATTCCCAAAACCATCGCGAAAAAGATTGCGAGGACCAAAACACTTATTTGCTTTGCACTTGTCATTGCACGCGCTCCTTGCGTTCTCAACACTCGACGCTGCTATTTGGGCAGATTGATGTCGCCGCCCCTGAATCCCGTCATGCTGTCAATGATGCTGTTTGCAATAATGATGGTCAGCACCGCGCCGATAAAGCACACGACAATGCCGCCGAGCCGCATCCACGTACCCGACAAACCGCCCGGACGCCCCGCAACCGATTCAATCATTCCCGTCAGAAAACCGGTTGCAATTCCAACGGCAAGAATGAGTGCCGCAACAGCAATGAGGAATGTGATGAATCCTTTGGCGAGAGTTTTGAGCGCATCTACCACGCCGCCCTGATTGCCCTCTGCCGCCGCAGTCATTGGCGAAAGCAATGTTGCAATGACCAACAACGCGAGCAGAAAGATCGTCATCCATCTCGCTGTTGGCGGAATAATTCTAGAGATTGATTTGCATTTCATAAGAACCTCCGTCGTGTGGTGTACGTATCAAACAAAAAAACCTGCAATCCAACTGCTGATGGGTCCCGACATAACTGCAACAATCAGAGAAGCCATCGCCACACCAATCTTGTTCCAAACACTTGCCAAGCGCGCGGGACTGCCGAATGCATAACTCGCCTGCGTTTCCAAAAAGCCAATTGGAATCGAGAGGACGACAATGAATCCGCAAAATGCGGTTGCTAACGAAACGATGCTGCGAACGATGCGCGAGACCTCAATCATCCCCGTACCACCGGGAATTGTGACCGGTTGGCTCGCGGGAAATTGGCTGAAAATAAAATTGGCAATCGCAATCGTAAAAACCGCGCCCATGAAACAGAGAATTACGCCCGCCACACGCGTCCACGTATTCGACAAACTTCCCGGACGCCCCAAGATGCTGTCCACCATCCCGCCGATGAAACCTGTCGCAATTCCAATCGCCATGAGCAACGCAGAAATGGCAATGAGCAAGTTCACCATGCCGAGCGCGAGATTCTCTAACCCGACAATGATTTGGTTCGGGTCTGAACTTTGCGCGAACGCAGGTGACGGCGTAACGTGCGCAAACAGTACGGCAAATAAGATCGCGGTGAGATACGACAAAGCGCGTTGATTTGATTTTTTTCGTTGCATTCGGAAATGTTTCATAGTTCACCGAACGCGCGCGGGATTGACGATGATTTCAATTTCGCGGTCAAAAAACCGATTGCCACCGTAACCCGCGCTCAAGACAAATTTTGTGTTTTCTGTTGGACATACTTTTTCTTCGCCTTGCGGCAGCACATTTTTTTCATTCAACGTAACAAAACCCGCGTCGGGAATATCCCAGTGCAACCGCGTGCACTCTCCCACGTTCAAAATTCTCGATACGCTATCAAAGCGAAAATGCGGCGGCGGCGCAGGCGTCCTTGACGGCAGTGGAGGGGCGACAACAATTTTCAAACTCGACACAGGTTCATCCATTTGAACGAGTGGCGCATAGACCCATCCAACTCGCTCTGGCGTAATTTGCAGCCACGTCGCCGTCTCATCGCGGCCGCGCACTTGAACCACTTCGTTTTCACTCAAGCGTCCAATGATGGCGTATTCAAATCCGGGTCCGAGCCGAATGTTTGCATTCACCAATGCAATGCCCTCAATTTCATTTCGCACAGCGAATGGCGTACCAGCAACAGGTATAGTTGGTAAAGATGTTGGTGTAGCTGTTTGGGGATGGAGTTGCGCCAATTGTTTCCCGCAAGTCCCTGCATCAGCCCACACTTGCGTTGACTCGACACTGGGACTCCCCACAAGCCATTTCAACTCTCCAATTGCGTAACTTGCGCGCGTTTCTACAATGAGCAAGCACTGTCCATCGCGCCGCGCGGTTTTTACATGCAGTTGCACATCTTCAATGTTGCTCCACACATTTCGTTCGACTTGTTGTCGCACCATCGTTCGCGCTGTATCTTGATCATTTGGATTGAGTGCCAAATAGCGCGCGGCGTGATATGTTGCGCGGTCAAGGTGATAACGCAGCAATCCATAACGCGCGAGTTCGACAATACCAAACATCAATGCCGATAGCAGCAAAGTGAGTAGTGCCATCTCTATCGAGACTGTTCCGCGCTCATCGTGCATTGCCACGCGCCAAGTTTTGAAAGAAGTCAGGCGTTTCATTTCTTGTCTCGAATTCACAAATGCCAATTCAATCCAGCAGGCGTCGCAAGAAAAAGATAAAAGATGCCTGCGAGCGAAAAGACGATTGCAAGTCGGTCACCGCGTCTGGACAATTCCGCATCGCTTGGACGTTGTGCAATCACCTGGCGCGCGAGTTCATGTGGCGTCGTTTGCCCTGTCATCAGTTCAATCGAGCGAATGTGGATACGCGCCAATAGCTCTTTCACAAACATCCGATTCGTTGCACGCTGCAGGTGGCGATATAGCACAATCGGCAGATGCGTTGCAATGATGACAATTTCCATCACGACAAAAAACTCGAAATGAGGAAACAGACCAAACATCCCCATCAATAATTTCACATCACCACCACCAACCACGTTTAACAAATAGATGATTGCGAGCGCGAACCAATAGAGCAGAAATGATGGGTCACTCAAAACGATGGCGCGCACGATGCCTGCCAACATCAAGGGATATGTAATTTCCATCGGGACGATGCCTTTGGCGCGGTCAATGATTCCGGCGGCAAGTAAAATCGCTGCCAGCATCAACGCGCGCATGTCAAAGAAAGCGAGCGGCGGAAAATGTGAATCAAAGAATGACCATGCGACCAAGAACACAGCGAGCGCTGCTACCAAACGTAGAGACAAACCAATTGCTTTTTTGAATGACGTTAACTGTCTCGTCCGCGCGTTCAACGTATCGTGTAGTGTTTCCATCATTGCGCTCCCAAATGAATGATTGCGACCGCTCCAATTGCAACAACCACCGCCAGCCAAAACCAAATCATTTGTCCAGTCATTTGTGCGACTGCAATTTCGGCATCAAGACGAATGCGCGCGGAAATATCTTGAGCGGCATGTAACGCAATATCGCGTTCGTCGTTCACGTTGCTTGTGACATTGCAGCGCCGAATGAACTGATGCAAGTCTTCCGAATCCATCTCGCGGGCGATGAGCTCTAAATCTATTTTGTTTCCACGCACCGCCACTCCTTCCTCAATCAATTCTGCCAACCGCGCCTCGACATTTTGAAAAATGGTGTCCTGTTTTAATTTCTGTTCCAGCCACTGATACGCGTCGAGAATCGCATCATCAGGACGAGTGACCGCAAGGATTTGGATTTTGTCCAATGAATTCGCTACCTGCATTCGCGTTTTCCAACGCTGCGCTTCGTTTCGCTTGTTTTGCAGAACCGCATACGGAATGACTGCGAACATTCCCAAGACGACGAGAAAAACCCATTCTGTATCTTTGATCAACAGAAACGCTGCGACCAATCCAATGACGGCGACGAGCGCATACATTGGGCGATGGTTCAAAGCATCTTTGTCGAGCGCAAATGCGCTTTCTCCATCTGCCGCGCGCGAGGATTCGTTGCCACACGACCACATCACAATTGTTTGTAAAGTGAGGAATGCTGTAACCGTGACAGCCCCGAATACGCCGCCCGTCCAGAGCCAAGAGAGATTCTGATTCATTCCAATATCCATTGGAGGGTTTGCATTTGTATAGAACCGAATTGACTTGCCCAC
>CALMZO010000054.1 GCA_937870825.1 uncultured Chloroflexota bacterium
GGTCTCACGTGGCAAGCCGCGTGCCAAATCGAATGTGTGATGGAACTCTTTGCCACGTTCTACGGCGACTATTCACCGCGTCATGGCGCGTATCGTTGGCAATCGCTCGCCCTTGCGGCGCGCCATTTTCAAATCGAGACGCCACAAAATCATCGCGCGCTCGGCGACGCGCAACTCGCGCGCCAAGTGTTTCTCGGCATGTGCGACGCGCAAGTTGCCAGCGCCGACGAAACGGAGACCGCATGAAACTGAAATACATCTGGGCATTCGACGTACTGAGTGCGACTGATTTTCACTCACACGAAGGCGTCATGCGCTTCGTCGAAGCCGTAATGATTCTTTTGCCCGAGTACACCCGCGCACAAATCCTCGAAATGGATTTGGAGAAATTGCCGCCGTTGTTGACACCGCGCCTCGAAGAAATCGCGGCGCAGGCAAACGAACGCGGGCTTGCGATGGACCAGCAAGCCGCCGTGAGCGCGGTAGAAAAATTCTTAGAGAAATCCGACCATGATCGAACCAACGAACAAGGACTTTGAAACCGCGCAAGAAGGCGACGGCTTTTACTGCGAAAGCGGCTACGGCGTCTTCGAGCAAGCGCCATACGTCCAAATCACCATCCGCTTGCGCGACGAAGTACGAATCACCCAAATCACGCCGCAGAACGCGCGTGAACTCGCAATGAATCTTTTGCAGTGCGCGGAAGCCGCCGATATGGACGCGATGGTCATTCGCTTCTTGCAATCGCGTTTGCATTTCCCGCTCGACAAAGCCGCGCAAGTGATTTTCGACTTGCGCGTATTCCGCGACGAGATGAACGGTCCTGAGCGAGAGGCGAAGAAATGACCTTTTACGCGGTCTATCTAATTCGCCCGGACGGAACCAAAACCATCGCGTACGTACCGAACGGGGCAGGCGGGCGCGCTCTCTTTGAAATGGAACGCGAGGCGGAAGCGTGCGCGCGCATTTTGCGCCGTCACATCGCGCGAATGAATAAAAGCAAACAAGTCCGCGTACACATCGGACGCGCCGCCGTCCAAGAACTCACGTACTCGCCGGTTACACCGCAACCAAACGCGAGTTAAATTTTTTGAATCGGAATTTTTGAAATGCTCACCTCTCTCACCAACAGAGAACGAAGCGTCAGCGCGCCGCCCCTGCAATATCACGGCGCGAAATGGACGATTGCCCCATTCATCATCGAACATTTCCCAACGCATCGCGCGTACTGCGAACCGTTCGGCGGCTCCGCCTGCGTGCTGCTCTCGAAAAAACCTTCGACGATTGAAATTTACAACGACCTCTATCTCGACGTTGTGAATTTCTTTCGCGTCCTGCGCGAGCAGCCCAACAAACTCGTGCGCGCGATTCAACTCACGCCCAACGCGCGCCGCGAGTACTTGCGCGCCTACGACGCGCTCAAATCGCCGCTTGCTGAAAGCGCGAGTGCGGCCACGCGGCTCGAGCGCGCACGCGTCTTTTACGTCAGCACGCAGCAATCCTTTTGCGGAATGCGAAAATGGGATTCTGCCTGGCGCACGTCAAAAGTTTCGCGCACGAATGTTTTGCGCTGGCTCCGCGTCGAGCATTTGTACGAAATTGCGGACCGCTTGCGCCCCGTCCAAATCGAATGCCGCGACGTGTTCGACATCTTCGACAAATACGATTCGCCCGAAACGCTTTTCTATCTCGACCCGCCGTATCTCAAATCCACGCGCTCGCGCAAAGCCGGTCTATACGTCGTCGAAGCCGGTGACGACGCGTTTCACCGCGAACTCGCGGCGCGCGTACACGAACTGCGCGGCATGGCGCTCGTCAGCGGTTATCCGTCCGCGCTCTATGACGAACTCTACGCCGATTTCCACGTCGCGCGCACGCGTTCACGCGACCGCATGAATATCTGGAGAGAAGAATGTTTATGGATTTCGCCGCGCACTCGCGCCCGGCACATTCAACAAAAATTATTTTGACGCAGCGCGTCACAAGTTTTTTTCAACGAAAGGAAATTTTCAATGTCACAACCCACACAAGTCAAAAATGAACTTGACCACCAAAAACGGCATGTCGAATTACACGCCGCGCTGGATGAATTGGTTGCGGACTATTTGATGCAACATCGCGGGATATCGCTGCGCGAAACATCCGTCATGGACTTGATGCAGTGGTCATCGCAGCAAACCAAGCAACTCACGCATAAACGCGGAGGCGAACAATGAAAGGTGCAGCCAAAACAAAAAGCGCGCCGCGCGTCAACGTCAATCTCGAACTCTCGCTGGTAGACAAAGACCTGCGTTCGCTCCGCAAGTCCTTGCGCCAAAAAAGATTGATGCCACTCGTCGAACACGTAGACCGCGCGCTGGAACGCCTGCGCGCAGCGCGACAATCGTACAACGCGGCGGCGCGCGAAATCTCGAAACGCGTCACACACATTGAACGCAAAGTGAACGACACCGAACGCGTTGCGCGATTTCTCTCCAAAGTGCAGCGCGAAGGAAAATAACGATGCCCTGCTATTCCATCACCGTCAACGGACATCAAGGAATCATTTGCACACGCGGTCGCGCGTTAAAAACAATCGGCGCGTGCGTCACATGCGGCGCGCCCGCCTCCTTCGAGTGCGACTATCCCGCGATTGGAAACGACAAAATGAAAACCTGCGACAACGCGATGTGCGCGAACCATTCACACCGCGTCGCGTCAAATGTGGATTATTGCGAAAAATGTTTCGCTCTATCTGGAGGTGAACAGATGACTCTTGACCAAATCGTCGCGCGCCAGTACGCCAACGCGCGCAGCAAGTCCGGACACATCGCCCGCGAAGTTTTGCCGAAAGGGCTTATCGCGAATCTGCGCGTCGAAGGCGACAAAATTCATTTGCAATTCTTACGCATCGGCAAAATACCCATGCCGGGGACAACCGAATGGAAGCAGTGGGAAAAAGAAATCAACACCTGCCGCGCGTTTTGGAAAATTCCCAATCATCTCAAGCCCACGCCCGTCGTGAGTAAAGAGAAAAACATGTACGCGATGAATTTTGTATGGACCGCCGTCGAACAATTGCAATTGGTGTAACCCTATGAATCCATCACTCTCCATCCGCGAACAACAATCGCCGCTCACCGCGCGCGAACGCGAAATACTCATCGCGCGCGCCGTCGGCAAGACCAACGCGCAAATCGGGCGCGAATTATTTCTTGCGCCCGGCACCGTGAAAAATCACGTTCACAATCTTTTGCAAAAGTTGAATTGCAAAACGATGGAACACGCCGTGTGGACATTCTTTGCGCCCGCGCCCGACGAAATCATTATCACGTGCGCGGAACACGACGCACTCAAAAATGTTGTCAATGCCGCGCGCCGTGACAGCGATAAAACAATGAGCGTGCAACTCGCGCTCGCCGCGCTTGATGCCCTCAGAAAGGAAGGCGCATGAGCATCAAGATTCGTTTTGACCCGCGTGATTTATGGATTGGAATTTACTGGGACAAGGTTGGATACGTGACGCGTATTTTCGTTTGCATCGTTCCGTGTTTCCCTATCCTGTTTGAGTGGAGAGAGGATTGAACATGAAATACATTTCGTTCGCGTACACAACGCCGTGTGTGCAAGCACGCTGCAAAGATGTCACGCGCCGCGAGTGGAATGATGACTATGCCGCGCGTTTTCAAAAAGGCGAAGTCGTCGGCGCGCTCGACAAAACATTTCGCGCGGGTGGCAAACAAATCGGCACGATTCGCTTACTCGAAAAACCGTACAAAGAATCCGAAGCGTTGATGCCCAACCGCGATTACGAAGGCGAGGGCTTTGCCTTCCTCGATAAATTTCCGCGTTTCAAACCCGCGATGTGGGCGCACACCGATTTGCGCGCCAAGTTTGAACAAGACCGCGCGTACGGCGATACATTTTGGGTTGTGCGATTTGAAATTTTAGAAATCACACGCCCGCTCGAATTTCTTCCGCACGAACTCGCAACGATTGAAACCTTGCAAAATTATTTGCGGACGCATCCCTACAAAATCAGCGCGTAACCTTTTTGTAACCCGCGTTTTCGCAAGTTTTTCACGCCTGCGCGAACGCGCCCAAAATCAAAATCATTATTTTTTCGCGGAAATTTCGAGAATTTTCAAAACGGTGTACGCCATGCCCAGATATACACACGCCAATACCCAAACCCTAAACGGCGCGCACTTTCGCGAATTGCGCCATCGCATCGCCGCGTCCGGCAGACATTACACCGCCAAAATTTTCGCGGACGAACTCGGCATTTCCGAATCGCTCTTGCAATTCATCGAAACCAATCAGCGCGCCATCACACCCGAGCTCGAACGCGCGTACAAACGCGTCGAACGCGATTTTATCTACTGCCTCAAAGAACTCGACGCCCTCGATGCCGAAACCGCCGCATGGCTTGTCAGTGCGCTCGCGCGCTACACATCACTTCTCACACCGCAAGACAAGCGCCGTCTCAAAAAAATCGTCGCCGCACTGTGAACGCGGCGACGCGGAAAAAATTTTCAATGTCCCGCCTCATTCCAATTTTCTTTTTCCTCTTGCTCATCGTCGGCTGCGCGACTGGCAGCGCTTTCGACGACAGGATTGGCGTTGCCAGCGAAGAAGGCGGCGCGCTCTTGGAGCAAGCCACACGCGCCGCGCTTCGCACCATCAACGAACGCAAAACCGCGACGCTCGTGTACGCCACGCTTCAGCGCGAACAAACGCGCGACAACGAAAATCGCGCCGCCACCGAATTCGCGCGCGCCCTCACGCAAACGCCGCTCGCCGCCACGGCGCAAGCGTACACCGATGCGCGGACCGCGACGGCAGCTCTTCGCACGCGCGACGCCGTTGACGCGCTCCAAACCCAAGCCGCGCACGCCAGCCAATCGCGCACCGCGCAAGCGAACGAACGCGCCACCGCAGACGCAAGCGCAACGCGCGTCGCCAATGAAACCGCGACCGCGCAAGCCAACGCGCGCGCCACCGCCATCGCGTTTCAAACCGACGCGCCGCTAACCGCGCTCGCCAAAGAGTACGCCGCGCAACAAATGCAAATTCAAATCGCCCAAGCGCAAGTGGACGCGGAAAACGCAAAAACGCGCAGCGAATTTATCGAATCCATCATCAAAATCATTCTCGGCGTCGGCGCGTTCGCGTTGCTCGTCATGCTCATCATTTTTCTTGCGCGCTATCTCGACGCGCAAGCGATGCGTCAGCGTTTCATTGAAACGCGCGCCGGCACACTTTTTATCGTTCACGTCAACGGGCAGCCCCACGCGCAAATTATCAAAGAGACGCCCAACTTGCTCGACGCGCCTGCGCGCGACGAACTTCCCGATTTCGACGCGCCGACCCAAGCCCCCGCCATCACCGCGCACGCCGACGAAACTTTCGTCAAGGTCACATCCGCGCGCGGCACCGATTTCATCGCGCGCGACGACCCGGAACAAGCGCAGCGCGAAACCGAACGCCAATTGATGCTCCGCTTTTTGCGCGAGAGCATCCAATATGTCCGCGCGCAAAAACAATCGCCGCTCGAAGCCAACCGCGTCCCGACCTGCGGCGAACTCGGTTGGTCATCGGAAACGTGGGTCCGCGCGGTCAAGCTCTTGAAACCGCACGTCGTAACCCGGCAGGGCAGGGGTGGCGGC
This sequence comes from uncultured Chloroflexota bacterium, assembly GCA_937870825.1. Taxonomy (GTDB): domain Bacteria; phylum Chloroflexota; class Anaerolineae; order UBA4142; family SHND01; genus SHND01. The sequence goes on from CALMZO010000054.1 coordinate 5,649, forward strand.
ACATTTTGCAGCGCCGAATATCCGAACCTTATGGCGCTCTATGTCGCGGTGGGAGAGAGGCGCATCCCCAACCGCGCCCGCGCCCGCGAAGAAACGGGAGAGGTAGAATCCCCCTCCCCTCTCGCGCACGCCGTCGCCGCCTAGCCCCAAACGTTCTCCCGAACGAATCGAAACGAATCGAAACGTTAGGCGAAACGTTTCGATTCGCCTAACGTTTCGCCGCGCCTATTTTTGATAGAGAATTTTCGATTGCGAATCCTCATGCGTGCGCTCACCGCGTTAATGTTCCTCTCCCTCATCGCCGTGCCCTACGGAGCGAGCGTTCCCGCGTTCCCCGCGTGGCACGGCGTCAACCTCATCGTTGCACCCGGAGAAAACTACAACGCGCAGTTCGACACGCTCCGCGCGATGGGCGCAAACGCCGTCGCGCTCGTCATCCTCTGCGAACAGCGCGGCACCGCTCTCACCTGCCCCAACGCGCCAACGCGCCGCGAACTGCGCGCCCACATTCGCGCCGCGCGTACACGCGATTTGCGCGTCATGCTCAAGCCCCACGTCGAGACGCAAGAATTTTCATGGCGCGGCGAAATTCGTTTCGCTTCCGAAGCCGCATGGCGCGCATGGTTTGAAAATTACGCGCGCGTCATGCTGCGCTACGCGCGCCTCGACGCCGATGCCTTTTGCGTCGGCACCGAGCTCGCCGGCACAAGTCAGCGCGCACACGAATGGCGCACCGTCATTGCGCGCGTGCGCACCCGCTTCCACGGCGCATTGATGTACGCCGCGCACTTTGAGGAATTTGAGAAAATCGAATGGTGGGACGCGCTCGATGCCATCGGCATTGACGCGTACTTTCCGTTAGAAATCTCTGCCACGCCCGCGTTCCCCGTTGACGAACTCATTGCCGCATGGCAGCCCTATCGCGCGCGCCTCGAAGAGCTTGCGCGCACAACCGGCAAGCCCATCCTCTTTACCGAGGTCGGCTACCAATCGCGCGCACGCTCATTTGAAAGCCCGTGGCAGCGTGACCCCGCCTTGCGCGATGACCGCGCACAGTCGTTCGCGTATCAAGCCGTCTTTGAAAACTTTGCCGACGCGCGCTGGTGGCGCGGCGCATTATGGTGGGATTGGCACGCCGACGACCCCGACGCAGAAACGGGATTCACGCCAACGCTCAAGCCCGCCGAAGGCGTACTCATGGCGCATTGGCGGAATCAAAAATAAATCCCGCGAGGTTCAACTCGCGGGATTTTGATTTTCCGTCGCCGGCTCGTTTTGCGGTACAGGCGGCAGCGCGTTTGTTGCTGTTGGCGCATTCGCCTGCGCCGCTCTTTGCAGCAAACCAATCGCGCTCTGCATCAACACATGGTCACGCGTCATTTGCAGCGCACTCAAAATATCCCCATCGCGCGGCGTCCCTTCTCCCGTGTTCATTACATTGTAATTTGCTTGTTCGGGATGTTTCGGGTCCCAGGTAATCATCAAGGAAAATCCGCAGCGCGGCGTCTCTGGCGACTCTGGCAGTACGGGTTCTGGCGCGCTTGCCGTCAGCGCAGGTTTTGCCAGCACGCGCGTCGCGCGCCGCTCCCGTTTCAGCGATTTAGTTTTTGACACGTTTTTTTCCCTTTGCGCTTTCTACATTTGCAGATTCCAATTCCGCCAATTGTTTTTCCAACGCTTCAATCTCACGCGTCATTTGCTCCGCTTGCGTTCGCAGCGTCGCTTGCAGCGCCGTGTCACTTGCTCTCTGCGCGCGCTGAAATTGGAGTTTCAATCCTTCGCGGTCTCGCGTGCGCGCGTCGCGCTGCTCGCGCAGGCGGCGAAGTTGTTCCTCACGCGGAATCAAATTTTCGTCAATCGGTGAATTCAAGTCGAACATGGTGAACTCCTATTCATCTTTGCAGCCAACGCCAAACGCGTTCTCAGCGATTTGGACAATGACACAGTTTTTCCCGTCTATGATTTGACGCGTAACCCCGGGCAATGCCGTTGGCGTCGGCAGAACACGGGAGAAATGTGTTGACGGCAACAAAAACCAAAGGGCAATGGCTGCAACGAACATCAGCAGAACAAAAAAAGTGATGCGTCGCATGTTTTATCCCACCGCCGTTGTGAGACAACGCCAACGCGTGCTGTCGTCGTCATACACCAAGATTACTTTCTGTCCCGGCGTCAGTGTCAGGTCAACGCCGCCGGGCAGTGCCATACGGTTAGCGGCATTCGAGCCCGCGTTTTGATTCGACAAAAGAACATTGAACGCAGAACTTTCATGGCACATGACAATCAAGACTTTTGTTTCCGACGGATTGGCGAACCCCGTAATCGTTCGATTAGCACCAGATGCTGTAATCTTGAGTAGACTATCGCCTGACGTACCATAATTGTTTTGATTGGCACTGATGGTGGTGCTGCGCGAACTGCCCAAACCAACGGACCCGCCGAACTTGTTTAACGCCGCATTCGTTTCGATAGTTTGTGTCGAGTCGCCGTAGAAAAACATCGAGACGGTTTTTGTCACATCGCCGTTGTTGCCTTTGGAAATCAGACTCAACAACGCATCCTTGCCCGCGGGCGCGAGGTCTTGTACAGAAACTGCAACTTGCCCCCCAGTGCTGTACGCATATAAACCGCCGATGGATGCTCCGCCCAACGTCTCAACAAAACGAAACGCGCGCGTATCCGAATCCGTTGTGGTTGGAACGATGGATGCGCCATTTGCATCAAATGCGATGTTTCCATTGCTCACGCGCATCGAACCATCTGTATCAACATATGCCTGAACAACAGTGCCATTTGTGCCACCGCGAAATTCCAGTCGCTTGTTTGTATTATTCCAATATGCGTTGCCTTGATTTGTTGCCACATTGCCGAGCGTGACATTTCCTGCCGAGTCCAATTGAACATGTGTCATTGTGCCGACGCGTAGAGCGAGTCTTCCCGCACTTGCATCAAATGCGATATTCGCCTTTGATGCCGCATTCGAGCCGAGCATCGCATCGCCCGAATCGAACGTTTCACTCGCTCCGCCCCACAGTTGGGAATTGATTCCGTCCGCGTTCAACAGGGCGAACGATGCCACGCCGTTCACATTGCGCGCAAAAATGCCGTTCGCATTGCCCCATACCTCCGCCGCGCTGCTCGTCACGCGCCATTCTGCATTGTTGCCCTCCGCGATGAGGGGCGCATTCGAATCATAAATCGCGCGAATCTCCGTCGCGCTCAAAACATTCGGCAA
>CALMZO010000055.1 GCA_937870825.1 uncultured Chloroflexota bacterium
TTGGCGCGGACGATTGCGGATTTGGCAGAGAGCGAAAACATCGAAACGCATCATTTGGCAGAGGCGGTGCAGTATCGTTCCCGCAGCCACGAGTAATATCTCAATGACTCTACAGTATGACCTCATCACGATGGGGCGTTCGGGATTGGATTTGTACTCGAACGATGTCGGCGCGCCGTTTGTTGAGATTCAAAGTTTCGCCGCGTACGTCGGCGGTTCACCGACAAATATCGCGGTTGGCGCGAAACGTTTGGGCTTGCATGTCGCGCTGCTCACCGCTGTCGGACCCGACCCCGTCGGCGATTTTATTTTGCATTTTTTGAATCAGGAAAAAATTGATACGCAGTTCATCCCGCGCAAAGCCGGCACGCGCAGCGCGGCTGTCGTTCTCGGCATCGAACCTCCCGATACATTTCCGCTCGTCTTTTATCGCGACAACGCGGCAGACATTCAGTTGACGATTGACGACGTGCTCGCGACCCCGCTCGACCAAACGCGCGCGTTTGAATTCGCGGGTACGAATCTCGCGCGCGAACCTTTGCGCAGCGCGACCTTGTTCGCCGCCGAACGCGCCAAACAATTTGGCGCGCGCGTCATTCTCGACCTCGATTTTCGTCCCGACCAATGGCGCGACCCGCGCGCGTATGGCGCGACCCGCGCGCGTTCGGCGTGGCGATTCGTTCCGCATTGAGCAATGTCGAAATTGTGCTCGGCACCGAAGATGAAATCAAAGCAACGCTTCTTGACGACGCGCGTCAAATTGAAATGAACGCGAGCCAGGTGTCCGACGCGCATGTGGCGGGTGAAACGACGCGCGCGATTGAAAATCTGTTGTCGCATGGACCGCGCGCGGTGCTCGAAAAACGCGGGGCGCGCGGCGCGCGCGTTCATCTCGCAAGCGGCGAAAAAATGGACGCGCCCGGCTTTCCTGTCGAGGTCTATAACATTCTCGGCGCGGGCGATGCGTTCGCGGCGGGATTTATTTACGGCATTGTACACGAATGGGATTTTGTGCGCGCCGCGCGTTTGGGCAACGCGTGCGGCGCAATCGTCGTGACGAAACACGGCTGCGCGAATTTTATGCCAACGTTTCAAGAAGCAATGATGTTTGCCAAAGAACGCGGCGGGCTTTGATTCCGAACAAAATTTTTTTCGCGCGCTGTAATCGGAAAAAATGTGATATATTAACAAAACATAATTCTCTCTTAACGCGACAAGGAGGTGGTGCTCAAATAGAACGATTGAATCACGTTTGATTCAACCCCATTTCATTTTCTCAAGGAGGAGCAGGAATGAAACACCGTGTTTTCCTTTTGATGGCACTCGCCATCGTGGTGACAATGTTTGTCATCGGTTGCGCCACCCCCGCCCAGCCGACCAGCGCTCCACCTACAGCCGCACCCCAACCTACTGCCGCCCAAGCGATGGAACTCAAGGGCGAATTGAATATGCTTTGCACGCCGCAGCAAGAATGGTGTGACGGGATGAAAAAAGAATTTGAAACAAAATATCCCGGCGTCACCGTGAACTTTGTGCGGTTGTCCAGCGGCGAAGCGCTCACCCGTTTGCGGAATGAAAAAGACAATCCGCAATTCGATATTTGGTGGGGCGGTCCCATTGACTCGTTCATCGCCGCGAAAAATGAAGGGCTGCTCGACCCGTACAAGGCAGCAGGATATGCCAACATTCGCGACCCGAAACTCATGCTCGACCCCGATGGGCAATGGGTTGGCATCTATGTCGGCTCGCTCGGGTTTGCGACCAACAACGATTTCCTAAAAATCAATCCGAATGTGAAACCGCCCGCTTCGGCGGACGATTTGCTCAAGCCGGAATTCAAAGGTCAAATTTACATCGCCCATCCCGCGTCGTCCGGCACCTCGTACACGTTCCTCTGCACCATCTTGCAGCAAAAGGGCGAACAAGCGGGTTGGGAGTACATGAAGCAATTCGCGCAGCAAGTCGCGCAGTTCACCAAGAGCGGCGCGGCGCCGGTGCAGTCTGTCGGTAAAGGCGAAGGCGCAGTCGGCATCGTCTTTTCACACGACATTGTGGCAGGCATTGAAACGGGTCTGCCGTTGACCTTGAGTTTCCCCGCCGAAGGCACGGGGTATGAAATCGGCGGCATGGGGCTCGTCAAAGGCGCGAAAAATCCTGAACTTGCGAAAGCGTGGTTCGATTGGGCAATTGAACCGTCCACGCAAGAACTCGGTCCGAAATACAAAGCGTATCAAGCCCCGACAGTGAACGGCGCAAAAGCATCCAAGCCCGAATTGCTTCAAGTAAAGTTAATCGAATACAATTTCGATTACTGCGGCAAAAACAAAAAAGCGTTCGTTGACAAATTTACCAACGAAATCGCGAAACCGCCGCAATAATGACGAATGACGAATGACGAATGACCGCGCGAGAATCGGTTTGATACTCGCGCGGTCAGCATTTGTTGATGGACACCTCGCTTCCGTTAGCGCGTCCCGTCTCCTCCCCATCCAATGCGCTTGTGCGCCGCGCGCGCGAATTTCGCCTCATCGCGCGTGACCCGGTCCTGCTCGTCGGTCTGCTCGCGGCGGGCGCGTTTATTTTCGCGTTCATCGTATATCCGCTCGCGCGCGTCATCGTGCAGGGCTTTTTCAATCAACAAGGACAATTTAGTCTGAATTATTTCGCGCGCTATCTGGAACCCGCTTATGCGCGCACCTATTGGGATATTTTGTCGTGGACAATTCAAATGGGCGTGTTCGCCGCGTTCGGCAGTACGCTGCTCGGATTTTTGTTTGCGTACACCGTCGTCCGCTGTGACATTCCCTTCAAAGGTCTCGTTCACGCGCTCACGTTACTGCCGACGATTTCGCCGCCGTTCGCGATTGCGCTCTCGACGATTTTGCTGTTCGGACGTTCGGGTTTTGTCACGCGTGATATTTTGCGTATGCGTTTCGGTCCCGGCATCAATGATATTTACGGGCTCGACGGAATTATTTTTTGTCAGATTATTACTTTTTTTTCTATCGCGTATTTGATTTTGCGCGGCTTGCTCGAACGCATTGACCCTTCGATGGAAGAAGCCGCGCTCTCGCTCGGCGCGAGCAAGTGGCACATTTTTCGTACCGTCACGCTGCCGTTGTTGACTCCGGGCATCGCCGCGTCATTTCTTTTGATGTTTGTCGAATCGCTCGCGGACTTGGGCAATCCGATTTTGATTGGCGGTAACATCACCGTTCTCTCGACCCAAATTTGGATTGCGATTAACGGCGAGCATGACCAACAAAAAGGCGCCGCGCTCTCGCTCGTGCTGCTTTTGCCGACGCTCACCGTTTTTCTTTTGCAGCGGTACTGGGTCTCGCGTCGTTCGTACATCGCGGTCACGGGAAAACCGACCAGCGGCGCGGCAACGTTCGTCAAAGAACCGTTCGTGCGCTGGACGTTCATCACGTTGACGACGCTGGTTTTGATTTTGATTGTTTCGCTTTATGCCACAATTTTCGCGGGTTCGATTACAAAATTGTGGGGCATCAATTACGCGCTCGATTTTTCACATTACGAAGGTGTGTTCAAACGCGGACTCGAAGCGATTCTCGACACCACCTTTCTTGCCGCGCTTGCGACGCCCATCGCCGGTGTTGCCGGTGTCGTAATCGCATTCCTCGTCGTTCGCAAAGCGTTCAGCGGTAAAGAAGCCGTAGATTTCATGTCGAATCTCGGCGGCGCGGTGCCGGGGACGATTCTCGGCATCGGTTATATTCTCGCGTTCATCCGCGCGCCGATTTTTGTCGTCGCGCTCGTCTATGTCGCGCTCGCGTATTTTTTGTTCACCGCCGCGACAAAACAAAACGGCTGGCGTCTTGTCATTTTGGTTGTCGGTTCATTTTTGGGAATTGTTTTGGCGTGGCTGTCGTATAACGAAAAATTGCGCGCCGCGTCCGCGTTCAATATCTTGAACGGCGCATTGAATGGGCTGCCCACGCTTGCGCCGATGCAGTGGCTCTGGGTTGTCGGCGGAATCTTGTTGGCGCTCGCGCTCGCAAGTTTGTTTTTCGTTTCAGGAAAAATGAAACGTCAAGTGTTTTTGGTGTTGACGTTCATGGCGTTGTATTTGCTCGCGCGCGAATGGATTCTTTTGTTCACCGACCCGCTCTCGATTTGGGGACGAAGACTCGGCGGCGATTATTTGCCGGGCGCGGTCACCTCGATGTCTTCGTGGCTTGCGTTGGTGTTTCAACCGCCGCTCGCAATTTTGGGTTTCACGTATCTCGTGTTGGGTGCGTTCCTTTTGCCCGCGTGGGAACAACGCACGCGCATTTTCGCCGCGATGGTTTTGCTCGCCGTGTGCTGCGCGCTCACCTTTCACGGCGAACCGCTCGCGCTCGTCGGCAGCGCATACATTGTTCTCGCCGCGTACGCCGTCCGCAGTTTGCCCGCGACGGTGCGCGCGAGCATCGCGTCACTGCAGCAAATTGACCCCGCGATTGAAGAAGCATCCACCTCTCTCGGCGGCGACGCGCAGCACACCTTTCGCCATATCACACTGCCGTTGATTTTGCCCGCGTTCATCGCGGGACTGATTTTCAGTTTTGCGCGCCACATGACATCGCTCTCGGCAATCATTTTTCTCACGACGCCCAAGTGGCCCATTCTCACCGCGCTCATTTTGAGTGAAGTCGAACAGGGCGGGCTTTCCCTCGCCGCCGCGTATTCGGTTGTGCTGATTGTGATTGTTCTCGCCGCGATTGGTCTGTTGTACGTCTGGGCAGGACGCGCGTTTCGCGCGAGCGCGGAAATGACGTTGGGCGCGGGCTGAGTTGGAACCGGTAATCAGTATTCAGTGAACAGTGCGACTGAATACTGAACACTGATTACTGTTCACTGATTAAGTGTATTTAATTCTCGAACACATCACAAAAAAATTTCCCGGACGCGGACAAGAAGGACTCGTCACCGCCGTCGAAGACGTTTCGCTCGAAATCGGCAAGGGCGAATTTTTTACGCTGCTCGGACCTTCGGGCTGCGGCAAAACGACGACGCTGCGTCTCATCGCGGGTTTTGAATTTCCCACGAGCGGAAAAATTATTCTCGACGGAAGACAATTGGAAGATGTGCCGCCGAACAAGCGCGATATGGCGATGGTGTTTCAAAGTTACGCGATTTTTCCGCACCTCAGCGTCTTTGAAAATATCGCGTATGGTTTGCTCATCAAAAAATTGTCGAACGACGAAATTCGAAAGCGTGTCGCGCGCATTGTGACGCTCACGAAATTGACGGGGCTCGAAAATCGCATGCCCAATCAAATGTCGGGCGGACAGCAGCAGCGCGTCTCGCTCGCGCGCGCGCTCGTCGTCGAACCCAAAGTATTGTTGTTCGACGAACCGTTGTCGAACCTCGACGCGAAATTGCGCGAAGAGATGCGTTTTGAAATTCGCGATTTACAGCGCCGCCTCGACATCACGTCCATTTACGTCACGCACGACCAGGAAGAAGCGCTCGCGCTGTCCGACCGCATCGCGGTGATGAATCGCGGCAAACTCGCGCAGCTCGGCACGCCCGAAGAAATTTACGAACGCCCGCGTTCCAAATTTGTCGCGGACTTTATCGGACTCGCCAATTTCTTGCCGGCGCGCGTGCAAACGCTGCGCGATGGACATGCCAACGTTCTCGTCGGCGAAACGCCGCTGCTTGTGAGTTCTTCGATTGCGACACCCGAAACCAACGCGCTCATCTTTGTGCGTCCGAGCGATGTAAAAATCGTGAATAGCAGCGTGACGGAAAATGTGTTGGAAGGGCAAGTGACCAAAGCGACCTATCTCGGCGAAAAAGTGGACTATCGCGTGCGTGTCGGCGAACACATGGAACTGCGCGCGCAGACCGATGACGCGACGCGTCATGCGCCCGGCGCACGCGTGAAATTGTTTCTGCCGACAGAACACGCGTGGTTGATTGGCGAAGAATAAAAATAGAGTGTTGGAAATTGGAAATGGGCAAAGGGAACTCGTACGAAAATGCGCGCGGCGCACAAGAGATTCTCCAAGTATGGCTGAACGAATTTTGAATATCGGACTCGTCGGCGCGGGACGCATGGGACGCTTGCACGCGGAAAACATCGCGCGCCGCATTCCCAACGCGCGTTTGCATTCTGTCGCCGATGTGAATGAGCAAGCCGCGCGCTTGTGCGCGTCCCTGCACGGCGAATGTGAATGCGTTTCAACTCATTTGGAAATGCTCGACGACCCGCGTCTCGACGCGGTGGTGATTTGTTCTGCGACGGACACGCATTCGCAAATCATTCAAGACGCGGCGCGCGCGGGCAAACATATTTTTTGCGAAAAACCGGTTGCGCTCACACTCGCCGAAACGGACGCCGCATTGCGCGCAGTGCGCGACGCCGATGTGAAATTGCAGCTCGGTTTCAATCAGCGTTTCGATGCCACGTTCCGCCGTGTGTACGACGCGCGCGCGTCGGGCGAAATCGGCGAGCCGCATCTTTTGCACATTATCAGTCGTGACCCCGCGCCGCCGCCGCTCGATTACGTGAAAACGTCGGGCGGAATTTTTTTGGACATGACGATTCACGATTTCGACATGGCGCGTTTTTTGCTCGGCGCAGAGGTGGAGCAAGTGTATGCGCGCGCGAATGTGTTGATTCAACCCGCCATCGGCGAACTCGGCGATTACGACACCGCGATGGTGATGTTGAATTTTACGAACGGCGCGCTTGCCACGATTGAAAACAGCCGCCAGGCAGTGTACGGCTACGACCAACGCGTGGAACTGCTCGGCAGTCGCGGCGGCGTCAGCAGCGAAAATCATTTTCCGAACGCGGTAACGATTAGCAACGCGAATTTTCTGCGCCGCGATTTGCCGCTCAATTTTTTTCTCGAACGTTACATCACGTCGTACTTTCACGAAATGAACGCGTTCGTAGATGCCGTTCTCGATGACACGCCCGTTCCCGTCAGCGGCGACGACGGACGCATCGCGCTCGTGTTGGGACTGGCGGCAAAACAATCGGTAGAGGAAAATCGCCCTGTGCGCGTGGATGAGATTGCATAACGAAATTGTGCAAGCGAGTAAGAAATGGAAACCATTCGTCTCACAATGGCGCAAGCCATCATCCGCTTTCTAAAAAATCAGTACGTCGAACGCGATGGCGTCGAGCAGCAATTTTTCGCGGGCTGTTGGGGCATTTTCGGTCACGGCAACATCGCGGGCATCGGACAGGCGCTCCAAGAAAATCCCGATTTTCGCTATTACCTCATTCACAACGAACAAAACGCGGTGCATGTCGCCGCGTCGTTTGCGAAAATGTCGAATCGCCTGCGCGCGTTCGCGTGTACGAGTTCGATTGGTCCCGGCGCGACGAACATGATTACGGGCGCGGCAGTGGCGACCATCAACCGCTTGCCCGTGCTGCTTTTGCCCGGCGATATTTTCGCGCGGCGGAATGTCGCGCCCGTGTTACAGCAGTTAGAGTCGGCGTGGTCTCAGGATATTTCGGTGAACGATTGTTTCAAACCCGTCTCGCGCTATTGGGACCGCATCAATCGCGCCGACCAAATTATCACCGCGCTCCCCGAAGCGATGCGCGTGTTGACTTCGCCTGCCGACACGGGCGCGGTCACGCTTGCATTGCCGCAAGATGTCCAAACGGAAGCGTACGCGTATCCCGCCGCGTTGTTTGAAAAACGCGTGTGGCACATCCCGCGCAATCGCCCCGACGCGCACGCGTTGCAGCGCGCGGCGGAATGGATTCGCGCCAGTACGCAGCCCATCATCGTCGCGGGCGGCGGCATCAAGTACAGTGATGCGACGGACGCGCTGAAAAATTTCGCGGAACAATTCGGCATTCCCGTCGGCGAAACGCACGCGGGCAAAGGCGCGCTCGCGTACAATCATCCGCTCGCGCTCGGCGCGATTGGCGTCACGGGAACGCGCGCCGCGAATCTCATCGCGCGCGAGGCAGACCTCGTGCTCGGCGTCGGCACGCGTTATTCCGATTTCACCACCGCGTCGAAAACGATTTTCCAAAATCCGCGCGTAAAATTTATCAACCTCAATGTCGCGGAATCTGACGCGTACAAACATTCCGCGCTGCCGTTGATTGGCGATGCGCGCGTGACGTTGGAGGAATTGTCCTTACACCTTCGCGATTACAAAACAAGCGGCGAATATCAAACGCGCGTTCAACAATTGAATCACGAGTGGGACGTCGAAGTCAGTCGTTTGTACGGTTTAGAACACGGTCCGCCGATTTCACAAGGCGAAGTGATTGGCGCAATCAATTCGGTGGCGGGCGAACGCGATGTAATTTTGAATGCGGCGGGCAGCGCGCCGGGCGACATTCACAAATTGTGGCGCAGCCGCGACCCGCGCAGTTACCACATAGAGTACGGTTATTCGACGATGGGCTTTGAAATTCCCGGCGGCATCGGCGTCAAACTTGCCGACCCGTCGCGCGAAATTTTTGTTGTCGTCGGCGATGGTTCGTACTTGATGATGCCGCAAGAAATTGTGACGTGCGTGCGCGAAAACATCAAACTCGTCATCATCCTGATTGACAATCACGGCTTTCAAAGCATCGGCGGTTTGAGTCAAGCGATTGGCAGTCAAGGATTCGGCACGCATTACAAATATCGCAGCGCGAACGGCACATACGACGGCGACAATTTGCCGATTGATTTTGCCGCGAACGCGCAATCGCTCGGCGCGCGCGTGATTCGCGCAACCGCTGTGCCGTCGCTGCAAGACGCGCTCGAACAAGCGAAACGCGAAACGCGCACCACCGTCGTCGTCGTCGAAACGGACCGCAATGAACGCGTGCCCGGTTATGAATCATGGTGGGATGTGCCGCTCGCTGAAGTTTCTGAAATGGATTCCGTGCGCGCGGCGCGCGAACAGTACGAACGAGCCAAACAAAAGGAACGCTTTTATTTATAGACTCCCATTTTGGGAGAGGTGATGTGCCAAGACGCGGATGACTGAACAATGCGTCGTCTTGGCGCATCATGGGGTGAGGGTTATGATTGGCGTCGGTCTCATCGGCGCGGGACGCATGGGGCAAGTGTTCGCGCATCATCTCGCGGTTGGAATTCCCGACGCGCGCTTTGTCGCCATCGCCGATACGAATCCGGAAAATTTGCGCGAGGTGTCCGCGCGTTTTGGCATCGCGCACACGTACAACAATTCAGACGAATTGCTCGCGCGCGACGATGTTGACGCAGTGTTAATTGTTACGCCGACGAACACACACGCGGCATTGGTGCAAGATGCCGCGCGCGCGGGCAAACATTTTTTTTGCGAAAAGCCGCTCGCGTTGTCATTGCAGGAATGTGATGCGGCGATTGAGGCAACCGAACGCGCGGGCGTCACACTGCAAGTAGGATTCATGCGGCACTTTGACCCCGCGTATGTTGCGGCAAAAGAAAAAATTGACGCGGACATGATTGGCGAGCCGGTGATGTACAAATCCATCGGACGCAACCCGCGTCGCACGTCGCTCGAATTTGCCGCGCGTGAAAAAAGCGGCGGCATGATTGCGGACATGGGCATTCACGATTTCGACGCGGCGCGTTGGTTGATGAGGAGTGAAGTGACGCGCGTGTACAGTCAAGGCGCGTGTTTGGTGTATCCCGAACTGCGCGAGGTGAATGATATTGACAATGCGCTCGTGAGTTTGAATTTTGCGAACGGTGCGTTGGGCAACGTGGACTTGAGCCGCAACGCGGTGTACGGGTACGACATTCGCGCCGAAGTGTTGGGCTCACGCGGCAGTTTGCGCATTGGCAGTTTGCAGCACACGCCGCTGCTGGTTCTCACGACGAACGGCGTCACGCACGACACGATTCCTTATTTCATGGAACGCTTTGGCGTCGCGTACGCCGCAGAGCTGCGTGATTTCATCGCGTGCATTTTCGAACAGCGCCCACCGCGCGTTTCGGGACACGATGCGCGCGCCGCGACGGCGATTGCGATTGCAGCGACGCGTTCGTTCGATGAGGAACGCGTTGTGGAGTTATCGGAAATTGCAGAGCTGCGTGAATAGAGGATTCAAGCAAGTTGGATGAAAATTTCCGGATGCTGCTCTGCAATTCGCAAGAGTGCGGACGCAGGACCGCTGGGCTTGCGTCTGCCTTGTTCCCATTCTTGAATCGTGCGCACGCTGACTCCCATCAACCCCGCAAATGCGACCTGGGACAATTGGAGCTGCGCGCGAATCTTGCGCGGCGGCGCGGGGCGTTTGAGTTTGTGTGTTCGCAGGTGGAGCTGACCCGCTTTGTATTCTTTAATCTCACGGAGTCCGGTGAGGATTTCCATTCCGATGTTACGTTTAGACATGTTTGATTTCCTCTGCGATTTTTTTCAAGATATGTGACGGAATGTTTTCCGTTTGGCTCTTGCTATAGATTGTTAATAACCAAATTTCGTCATTTTGTTTTTTGAAATAATAAATCACCCGCACGCCGCCGCGTTTCCCTTTGCCTGCAATCGCCCAGCGGAGTTTTCGGACACCGCCTGAACCGGGGACAATGGTTCCTGCTTCGGGATGTTTGAGCATGAATCCTTGCAGACCGACATATTCATCCTCTGTCAGATAGGTATAAATCAACTTGGTGAAAATGGATGTCTCAATAAACTCCACACGCCTATTATACGTCAAAGCCGTATGAATGACACTCTCGACTCAAATGCCACTCTGAAACGTAAAATCGCCAACGCACCCTGTTCGTGGGGCGTGCTCGAATTTGAACTCGAAGGCAGCGCGGCAGGATTCGCGCAGGTGTTGGACGAAATGCGCGCGACGGGGTACGCGGGTACGGAACTCGGCGATTGGGGTTTCATGCCCACCGACCCCGCGCGGCTGCGAGATGAATTGGCACGGCGCGAATTGAAATTGCTCGCGGCGTTTGTGCCAATCCATTTTTCCAACGCGCATGCTCACGCGGCGGGCGAAGTGAACGCGCTGCGAACGGCGCGCTTGCTTGCGGCGGCGAGCGATGCGAATCCGTTTATCGTTCTGGCGGACGACAATGGCAAAAATCCGACGCGCACAAAAAACGCGGGGCGCGTCCAAACAGAACATCAATTGAATGATGAACAGTGGCGCGTGTTTGCGCAAGGCGTCGAACGCGTGGCGCGCGCGGTGCGCGACGAAACAGGACTGCAAAGCGTGTTTCATCATCACGGCGCGGGCTTTGTCGAAACGCCAAGCGAAGTGGACGAGTTGATGGCGCGCACAAATCCCGAACTCGTCGGTTTGTGTTTTGATACGGGACATTATGCGCTCGGCGGCGGCGACCCGCGCGCGGGCTTGGAAAAACATTTTGCGCGCGTGCGGCATGCGCATTTCAAAGATTTTGCGCCGGACATCGCCGCACGCGCGCGCGAATACGCGTGGGACTATATTCAATCGGTGCGAAACGGAATTTTTTGCGAACTCGGAAAAGGGAACGTGGATTTTGCAAACATTCTCGAATTTCTAAACGCGCGCGCGTATGATGGTTGGATTGTCGTCGAGCAAGATGTTTTGCCCGGCATGGGAACG
>CALMZO010000056.1 GCA_937870825.1 uncultured Chloroflexota bacterium
CGTACTGTTTGCTCGCGCTCGCGGGCGTCGCCGTCCTCGTCCAAAATCCAATCACCCAGCGCGCCCTCGGTCTCATCAGCGTTGTATTTCTTTTGTATCTCGCCATCACAGGAATTTATGCAGAGCTGCGTACAACCCACTTTGATTCGACCAATCGGCTATCCGACGAGCCGACCATCCGACCTGAAGGGCGAAATTCGTTTTTCACCGGCGTATTCTTGTCCTTGACGAATCCGTGGGCAATCGGATTTTGGTTGTCGCTCGGCGGCACGCTCGTTTCGTACGGCGCAATGGAATCGGGCAACGCGATGGCATTGTTCTTTGGCAGTTTCTTTGGCGCGTGTCTCGCGTATGCATTCCTCATGGCATTCTTGATTGGCATCACGCGCCATGCCATTCCCCCGCGTGTCGCCAAATGGATTTCGCTTGCGTGCAGTGTTGTGATTGGAATGTTGGGGATTGGCGTCGCGCTACAAGTGATTCAGCTCTTCATCAGCAATCAGTAAGCAGAGCGAAATTCAAAAATCGAAAATACGAAAGTCACCCCGACGTGCTGAAACAAAACATTTTAATCGCCGAGCCGCTCGGCAAAGAAGGTCTCGAACTCGTACAGCAACATGCCAACGTAGATGTTTGTTTGAAACTGCCGGTCGAAGAATTAAAAACCATTTTGCCGAATTATCACGCGTTGATTGTTCGCAGCGCGACGCAGGTGAATGATGCGCTGCTCGACGCGGGCAAAAATTTAATCGTCGTCGGACGCGCAGGCGTGGGCGTGGACAACATTGACGTCGCGGCGGCGACCCAACGCGGCATCACCGTCGTCAACGCGCCGACCACCAACATTGTCGCGGCGGCGGAACACACGGTGGCAATTCTCTGGGCGCTCGCGCGCAACATTCCGCAAGCGGACGCGAGTGTTCGCCGCGGCGAATGGAAACGCGAACAATTTTCGGGCGTCGAACTTGACGGCAAACGCTTGGGACTTGTCGGACTGGGACGCGTGGGCAGTGAAGTCGCGCGGCGCGCGGTCGGCTTGGGCATACAAGTCGTCGCGTTCGACCCGTACGTTTCGCCCGAACGCGCCGCGCAGATGCAAGTGAAAATGGTCTCGTTCGACGAGGCGCTGGCGACGAGCGATTTTGTTTCGCTGCATACGCCCGTCACCAAAGAAACAAAAAAATTGTTGGGCGCGGAAGAGTTTGCGAAATTCAAAAAAGGCGCGCGTTTGGTGAACGCCGCGCGCGGGGCATTGCTCGACGAGAACGCGCTGCTCGACGCGTTGGATTCGGGACAACTCGCCGGCGCGGCGCTCGATGTGTTTGAACAAGAGCCGACAAAAAACGAACGTCTATTAAAACATCCGCGCGTGGTGATGACTCCGCACATTGGCGGCAGCACTGCCGAAGCGGCAACGCGCGTTTCGTTGGAAATTGCCGAAGAGGTGTTGGCGGTGCTGCAAGCGCGCCCCGCGAAATTTGCCGTGAACGCGCCGATGGTTTCGCCGACACTCGCGCAAGTGCTGCGCCCGTACATGGATTTGGCGGAACGGCTCGGTCGTTTTTATACGAAATGGGTCGGCGGACCGCTCGGCAAAATTCAAGTCGAGTACGAAGGAAAAATCGCGGGCGAAGATACCGGCGTTCTCACCGCTGCCATCATCAAAGGATTGCTCGAACCGATTGTGGAAACGCGCGTGAATTTGGTGAACGCGGCGATGCTCGCGCAAACGCACGGACTCGACATTTCCGAACGCAAAACGCGGCACGCCGCGCGCTATGAAAATATGTTGACGATTGTGGGCGAACGCCGCGTCTCGGGCACATTGCTGCACGACGATCCGCACATTGTGCAACTCGACGGCAATTGGATTGACTTTGTGCCGCAAGGGTACGTGATGCTCACGCGGCATCGTGACCGCCCGGGCATGATTGGCAAAGTGGGCACGCTGCTCGGCGCGGCGGATGTGAACATTGCTTCGATGCAAGTCGCGCGCGATGGTCCGCGCGGGGAAGCGATTATGGTGCTCACACTCGACGACCCGGTGCCGAATGATGTAATGGAAAAAATTCACCAAGAGTTGGATATTCAGTGGAGTAAAGTGTTGGACTTGTGACGACAGACGAATGACCAATGACGAAAGCCAATTATGTTCTTTCGTCGCTCGTCGTTCGTCGTTCGTCTGTATTCATGTTGAAACTCTTTCTCGTTCGTCACGGCGAAAGCGCGTGGAATGTGAAACATCTTTACACGGGACAGCAGGATGTTCCGTTGAGCGCATTGGGCGAACTGCAAGCACAGCGCGTCGCTGAAAAATTTGCCGCGTTCGACGTGGCTGCGCTGTATGCCAGTCCGTTGAAACGCGCGCAGGATACGGCGAAACCCACCGCACACTCGAAAAACCTTTCGCTGCGATTGGACGCGCGGCTCGCGGAAATTCATCACGGCGCGTGGGAGGGCAACCCCGCCGCCGTAATTCAAGAACAGTATGCGAATGAATACGCGGCGTGGCGCACGCAGCCGCATCGCGTCAAAATGCCCGACGGCGAGTCGCTTGAGGATGTCTCGCTGCGCGTGCAAGATTTTTTGCAAGACTTGGTCGCGGAACATCAAGACGGAAATGTTTTGATTGTGACGCATGACGCCGTACTGCGCGTGATTGTCCTGAAAATGCTGTTGATGGGACTGGAATTTTTTTGGAGGTGGCGGTTTGATAATGCGTCGGTGAGTATCATTGAACGCGTCGCCAATCATCATTTTCGCTTGGCATCGTTGAACGATTGTCAGCACCTGGAAGGTGTTTACACGAATTGTGACGCGCAAGCTTTGTGATTTTTACGCGCGCCGCGTTTTGACATTCTCTGCACCCTGCCTATAATAACAATCGTTTGACAAACTGAATACGCGAACAGGCGCCATTGACGCCGCCCAATTTTATTGGGGGCCCAGCAGCCCTTGGACATGAATTCGTCGCGCGAAACGCGCGCGAAAAATGTCCAAGGGCTTTTTGTTTTTTCTCAACAAAACGTGATGTCATGGCATCACACAAATCGTTCAACGCAAATTGGACACGGCGAGCCGCAGAGTTCGAGGAGCTGTTGCCAATTTGGGTCGGGCGTCACCGGGAGGTGGAATTACAAATTTATCCGCACTTTTTCAAGCACAATCGTCGCATTGAAGCGACAAACACTGCGCGTCCCGTTTGGCGCACAGGGGCCATGATGCCTCCCTGTTCGAGCTGAACCCCGTTCAGCAAGATTCCTACTCGGAGGCAAGGAAATGAACGTTCACAATTTAATCAAAGGCACACGCGTATTCGCGTTGTTGCTTGCCGTTGTTCTCACGCTCCTCACGGCAAAAACAATTTTTGCCCAAGACCCCACACCGGCAGACCCGGCGGTGGTCGCAGACACGGCAACTTCGCTGAATGTATTGTGGGTGCTGGTAGCCGGCGCGCTCGTCTTTTTCATGCAAGCGGGCTTTGCGCTTGTCGAAACGGGTTTCACCCGCGCGAAAAATGTCGCGCATACGATGATGATGAACATGATGGTGTTCTGCATCGGCGCGATTGGCTATTACCTCACCGGCTTCGCCTTCCAATTTGGCGGCGTCAATTTTACGTATCCCGCCGTCGGCAGTTTGGGAGAATGGAACTTTTCGCCGATTACGCTCGGCACATGGGCGGACGGCAGCGGCACGGCGTTGCTCGGCAATGAACTCGTTATTGGCGGACAACACGGCATTCTCGGCTTGAGCGGCTTTTTGCTCGCGGGCTTGTCCGCAAATTTTGGCGTGCTGGTGTTCTTTTTCTTTCAGATGGTGTTCATGGACACCGCCGCGACGATTCCGACCGGTTCGATGGCGGAACGACTCAAGTTCATCGGTTTCGTCCTGATGAGTTTGTGGGTGAGCATGTTTATCTATCCGCTCGTTGCCGGATGGATTTGGGGCGGCGGCTGGGTGCAAAATCTCGGACGCACGATGGGCTTTGGCAACGGCGCGGTGGATTTCGCCGGTTCCGGTCCCGTTCACATGATTGGCGGTTCGATTGCGCTCGCGGGCGCGATGGTCATCGGTCCGCGCATCGGGCGCTTTAACAAAGACGGGACAGCAAACGCGATTTCCGGGCACAGCATCCCGCTCGGCGTACTCGGCGCTATCATTCTCTTTTTCGGCTGGTTCGGGTTCAATCCCGGCTCGGCGCTCGGATTCACGGGCGCGTTCCGCAATCTTGCCGTCATGGCAGCGGTCAATACCCTGCTGGCAGGCGCGGCGGGCGGCATTTCGGCAATGACGTACATGTGGCTCGCAGGTCCGAGCAAAAAACCGGACCCCGGCATGTCGGTGAATGGCATTCTCGCCGGACTCGTCGCAATCACCGCACCGTGCGCGTTTGTGGATACGTGGGCGGCTGTCGTCATTGGCATCATCGCGGGCGTGATTGTTTGTGTCGCGTCGTTCGCGCTCGAAAAAGCAAAGATTGACGACCCCGTTGGCGCAGTGCCGGTGCATTTTGCCAATGGCATTTGGGGCGTTCTCGCCGTCGGTATTTTTGCGATGGGCAATCCGGACACGGCAGCGTGGAACGGCATTGATACGCCGGTGACCGGATTGTTGTATGGCGGCGGCACACAGATTCTCGCGCAGATTTCTGAAGTCGCCTCGATTGTCGTGTTTGCCTTTGGCTTGTCGTACGTGTTCTTTACCGTGTTGAGTCGTTTGAAGCTGCTGCGCTCGGCGCGCGCAGACGAACTCGCCGGTTTGGATTTGCCGGAAATGGGCGCGCCGGGCTATGTGTGGACCGACCATCCGATTCACGAAGGTCCGCGTCCCGTCCCGCAAGGCGCGGCAATGCCGGCAGAATGAACGAGGCGTTAGTTAATAGTCGTTAGTCACGAGCCGAAGGAACAATGACTAGACACAAATGACTAACGACTAGCAACGAACAAGGAACAAGACACATGCCAGAATTAGAACTTTTGACGCCAACGTTGCCGAAACTTGCATTGTCAACCAATGGCAACGGCGCGTCGCCGAAAACATTGGCGTCGGGCAAAGACGTCATCGAATTTGCAAAACAACAAGCGCTAAAAGTTGTGGATGTGAAATTCGTTGACTTGCCTGGCACGTGGCAGCATTTCACCATTCCGCTTTCCGAATTGGAAGAAGACACGTTCGTGAGCGGGCTCGGTTTCGACGGCTCTTCGATTCGCGGCTTTCAAGCAATTCACGAAAGCGACATGCTGCTCATTCCCGACCCCAAGACCGCGCTCGTGGACCCCGCGTGCGCGATTCCCACATTGTCGCTCGTGTGCAATGTGGTGGACCCCGTGAATCGTCAGCCGTACACACGCGACCCGCGTTACGTCGCGCAAAAAGCGGAAGCGTATTTGAAAAGTACCGGCATCGCCACGAAATCGTACTTTGGACCCGAAGCCGAATTTTTCATTTTCGACTCTGTGCGTTTCGACCAGAATCAACACGAAGGATATTACTTTGTGGATTCCGACGAAGGCATCTGGAACAGCGGACGCGCAAACAACGGCACGAAAAATCTCGGCAATCGCACGCGCAACAAGGAAGGATATTTTCCCGTCGCGCCTGCGGACACCCTGCAAGACATCCGCAGTGAAATGGTTTTGCGAATGATTCAAGCCGGCATTCCCGTCGAAACGCATCATCACGAAGTCGCCACGGCGGGGCAATGCGAAATTGACATGCGTTTCGATTCGCTGACTGCAATGGCGGACAAGTTGATGTTGTACAAATACATCGTCAAAACTGTCGCGCACGCGCACGGCAAAACTGCCACGTTCATGCCCAAGCCCTTGTTCGGCGACAACGGTTCGGGGATGCACTGCCATCAATCGCTGTGGAATGACGATGGACCGTTGTTTTACGATGCGGACGGATACGCGCAACTTTCGCAAACCGCGTTGTGGTACATCGGCGGTCTGCTGAAACACGCGCCCGCGCTGCTCGCGCTGCTCGCGCCGACGACCAATTCGTACCGCCGCCTCGTGCCCGGTTACGAAGCGCCCGTCAATCTCGTGTACTCGCAGCGCAATCGTTCCGCCGCCGTGCGGATTCCGATGTATTCCGTTTCACCAAAAGCGAAACGCATCGAATTTCGTCCGCCCGACCCGACGTGCAATCCGTATCTCGCGTTCAGCGCGATGCTGCTCGCCGGTCTCGACGGCATTCAAAACAAAATCGACCCGGGCGCGCCGAGCGATTTCGATTTGTACGAATCGGAACAAGGCAAACACGTCAAACAAGTTCCGGGTTCGCTCGCCGAAACGTTGACCGCGTTGGAAAACGACCACGAGTTTTTGCTCAAGGGCGACGTCTTCACAAAGGATTTGATTGAAACGTACATTGCAATAAAGCGCGCCAAAGACGTTGACCCCGTGCGCTTGCGTCCGCATCCGTACGAATTCTTTCTCTACTACGATGCGTGATTCGTCAAAATAACGTCCCTTATTTCCCTCAATGCCCGAACTATTCGGATTTGAGGGGATAAGGGAACCAAAGGAAATGAAGGGAATAAGAATTATGCAACCCTGTCTCTGCAAAAATCATTTTCGCCAAGTCGCGAACGTCTTTGACAAAGAAACCGCGTTCGCGTATGCCCACGACGAAAAAAATTGCGTCATTTGCAATCAAGTGATTTTCATCGAAGGCGCGCGCCGCTTTGTTGTAGGAATGCGGCAAAATGCGAACGAGGAATCGCTGCGCTTGCCGAATTTGTTCGTGCATCGCGGCGCATAGGGTTCGCGCACGCGCTTATAAATCGCGGCAACAACAACACAGTTGCTTTGCAGACTGCAACGTCGTAACGTCCGCAGGGACGTTACGCGCATTTGTTGGCGCGAATTCGATTCGCATGTTGTAATCGCACCGTGAACGCGCCCACAATGAATTTCCTTGGCAATGCCGCCAACACTTTTTTGGTCCCCCTGATGAGAACCGACATCGCCGTCCTCTCGCTGACCCGGCTAGCACGCGTCCCCAAAAGGACGCACCCGACTCACTGTCGAGCGAGATTCCCGCGCCTGGAGCAAACGCGATGTCGAACCACGCTGCTCGTCCTCCCCGGCGAGGACACCACGAAACATTTTTAACCGACCCGTATTTTGAACGCGATGCGTGCGGCACCGGTTTCCTTGCCGACTTGCACGCGCGCGTGTCTCACAAATTATTGCAAGACGCGTTGAGTACGATTGCGCGTCTCTCGCATCGCGGCGCGGTGGCTGCCGACGGCAAGACGGGCGACGGTTCGGGCATCCTCACGCAGCTCCCGCACAAATTTTTCGCGCGCCAACTCGAACAAAACAAAATCGTTGCGCCGCACGAAGGCGACCTTGCCGTAGGAATGTTTTTTATCCCGCGCGACAAAGAGCCGCGCGCGCAAGCGAAACAAATTATCGAAACTGTTTTCGCGTCGCGCAATTTGCAATTGCTCATGTGGCGCGAAGCGCCGGTGAATCTCGAAGCGTTGGGCGAACACGCCTTCAAAACGCGCCCGTACATTACGCAAGCGATTGTTGCGCGCGGGAAACATGTCGGCAGCGGTGACGCGTTTGAACGCGCATTGTATTTCGCGCGCAAAGAAATCGAACGCAAAGCCATTCAAGAAAAAAATCCGCGTTTGTACGCCGCGTCGCTTTCGTCGCGCACAATCGTCTACAAAGGGCTGTTCGTTTCGCCGATGCTCGGCAAATTTTATTTTGATTTGCAAGACCCGTTGTACGAAACCGCGCTTGCGCTCGTACACCAACGTTACAGCACCAACACCTTTCCGTCGTGGGAACTCGCGCAGCCGTTTCGCCGACTCTGTCACAACGGCGAAATCAATACGCTGTCGGGCAACATTGCGTGGATGAACGCGCGCGAACCATTTTTTGATTCCTCACTTTTTCGCGATGAATTCAGCACAAACAATTCTTCGTTCCAACCGTTGTTGGATGTGTCTTCCTCCGATTCGGGAATTTTGGACAATGGTCTTGAACTCGTTTCGCTCGGCGGACGCGAACTGCCGCACGCGGTGATGATGCTGATGCCCGAAGCGTGGGAAAACGTGCGCGACCTCGACCCGCAAATCAAAGCGTTCTATCGTTATCACGCGACGCTAATGGAGCCGTGGGACGGACCCGCCGCGATTTGTTTTTCCGATGGACGCGTCGCAGGCATGACGCTTGATAGAAACGGTTTGCGTCCCGCGACATGGCTCGTCACACACGACGGCTTTGTCGTCGCCGCGAGTGAATCGGGCGCGCTGGAAATGGAACCCGAACGCGTGAAACAAAAAGGGCGGCTCGGTCCGGGGCAAATGGTGGTCGCCGATTTGCAGTACAATAAATTGTGGAAGAACGACGAAATCAAATCGCATTACGCGTCGCGTCGTCCGTACGCGCATTGGGTGAGTGAGTATATTCGTCCGCTGCTCGGAGATAGAGAGAATGAGAGATTGAGAGATAGAGAGCCAGATTCACTCCCTCTCCCCACCTCTCAATCACTTTTCGGTTACACCGACGAAGAGCTCGTCGTCATTTTGAAACCGATGGTAGAGAACAAACAAGAAGCCGTCGGCTCGATGGGTGATGATACGCCGCACGCGGTGCTTTCCGAATTTGACCGCCCGCTCGCTCACTTTTTCCGCCAGCGTTTTGCCGAAGTGACGAATCCGCCAATTGACCCGCTGCGCGAAGAACTCGTCATGTCCACGCGCGTTTTTCTCGGCGGACGCGGCAATATCCTCGAAGAAACTCCGACGCACGCGCATTTGCTCGAACTCGCATCGCCATTTTTGAATGACGCGCAGCTCGCGCAAATTCGCGCGCTCGACGATGAATTTCCACATGCGACGCTCGACGCGACATTTGAGGTGGGGCAAATTTCAAATTTGCCGTATGTGTTGGAAAGATTGTGCGCGCTTGCAGAGGAACAAACGCGCGACGGCAAAACAATTCTCATCATTTCTGACCGCAGCGTGAGCGAAACACGCGCGCCGATTCCGATGCTGCTCGCGGTCAGCGCGGTGCATCATCATTTGTTGCGCGTCGGTTTGCGGTGGCAGACGAGCATCCTCGCGGAAACGGGCGATGCGCGCGATGTGCATCAATTCGCGTGTCTGATTGGGTACGGCGCGAATGCCATCAATCCGTATCTCGCCCTAGCAACAGTTGAATCTTTGCAGTTTAAAGATTCAACTGTTGCGAAACACGCGCAAGAAAATTTTGTCGCCGCGTCGAACAAGGGCATTTTGAAAATCTTGTCCAAGATGGGCATCGCCACACTTGACGCGTATCACGGCGCGCAGTTGTTCGAGTGCATCGGCATTGCGAACGATGTCATCGCGCAGTACTTTACGGGAACGTCGTCGCCTGTCGGCGGCATTGGTCTGTACGAAATTGCGGAAACGGTTTTGCATCATCACGCCCGCGCGTTCGGCGAAACGTCACGTTTGTACAACTATGGCTATTTCAAATTCAAAAAAGGCGGCGAATATCACGCGTTCAATCCAAACATCGTTGACGCGTTGCACGACGCGGTTCGCACGCCCGGCGCGTTGAATGGGAATTATCTGGACGAGCGTTCACCCTCGCGTATCGCGGACATAAAGGGTGAACGCTGGTCAGAAGCATACGAAAAATATTTAAAGTTCGCGTCGCTTGTGAATGAACGCCCCGCGACGGACCTCGCGGATTTTTTGCAATTCGTGCCGCGCGAACCGATTCCGCTTTCCAAAGTGGAGCCCGCCGATGTTTTGGTGAAACGCTTTTCCGTCGCGGCAATGTCGCACGGCGCGTTGTCGCTCGAAGCGCACCAAACGTTGAGCGAAGCGATGAATCGTTTGGGCGCGTTGGCGAACAGCGGCGAAGGCGGCGAACATCCGTCGCGTTATGGCACGTTGAAAAACAGCGCGATTAAACAAATTGCGTCCGCGCGCTTTGGCGTGACGCCCGCGTATTTGATGAGTGCGACAGAATTGCAAATCAAAATGGCGCAAGGTTCCAAACCGGGCGAAGGCGGACAATTGCCCGCCGCGAAAGTGAGTTTGGAAATCGCGGCGGTGCGGCACGCGCAGCCCGGCATCACGCTCATTTCCCCCCCCCCGCATCACGACATTTATTCGATTGAAGATTTGGCGCAGTTGATTTACGATTTGAAACGCATCAATCCGCGCGCAAAAGTTTCCGTGAAACTTGTCGCGCAGAACGGTGTCGGAACGATTGCGGCGGGTGTCGCCAAGGCGTACGCGGATGTGATTCACATTTCCGGTCACAGTGGCGGCACGGGCGCGTCTCCGTTGAGCTCGATCAAACACGCGGGGATTGCGTGGGAATTGGGGCTGGCAGAGACCCAGCAGGTCCTGGTTGCCAACGACCTGCGGGGACGCGTCCGCTTGCGCGTGGACGGCGGATTCAAAACGGGACGTCATGTTGTCGTCGGCGCGCTGTTGGGCGCGGAAGAATTTTCATTCGGCACGGCGGCAGTGATTGCGAGCGGCTGCATCATGGCGCGCGCGTGTCACCTCAACACTTGCCCTGTCGGCATCGCCACACAAAAACTAGAGTTACGCAAAAAATTTCCGCAAGTGGCGGAATGGGTGATGGCGTACTATTTGTTCGTCGCCGAAGAAACGCGCGAATGGCTCGCCTCGCTCGGTGCGCGTTCGCTCGATGACATTGTCGGACGCGTAGATTTGTTACAATACGTTCCGCGTCAACGCGCGCAGCAGTTCCAGCAAAACATTCCCCCGCCAATTCCAACGGCGTCGCAATTTATGTTTTCGCCTACAGCGATTGTGAATTAGAGATTGGAGATTAGAGATGGAGAACGGCTGTGGCGCAAAATCCGCAGTCGTTTGTTTTTGTAAAACAAGAAATTCTCACGCAAGCCGCAGCGACGCAAAGGAAACCGAGTTCCCTCATTCCCTTATTTCCCTTGCGTATCGCATCCACACCCATGACGAATCCATACGAAACCCTCCCTCTCAACCTCGCGCGCGTCCTCGCGGACCCCGACCCATCAGGGAAAAAAACGCGCAAGAATACACAGCCGCGCAATGACCGTCCGGTAGGGGCGAGTCATGACTCGCCCCTACTTGACGACGCGCTCTTGCTCGCGTGCAAACGCGCGGTGGATGAAAAAAAACCTGTCGAGTTCAAAGCCGCGATTCACAACACGGATAGAACTGTCGGCGCGCGGCTCGCGGGCTACATCGCGGAAAAATATGGCGACAAGGGATTGAAAGAGAAAACAATTGTCGCGACATTTGAAGGCAGCGCGGGACAAAGTTTCGGCGCGTTTTGCGTCAACGGAATGCAGCTCGTCGTGTACGGCGAAGCGAACGATTACGTCGGCAAAGGGATGAACGGCGGTGAAATTGTGATTCGTCTGCCCAAGAATGCAAAATACGCGTCGAATGAAAACGCGATTCTCGGCAATACGGTTTTGTACGGCGCAACCGGCGGCACATTGTACGCGGCAGGACAGGCGGGCGAACGGTTTTGTGTCCGCAACAGCGGCGCGGTTGCCGTCGTCGAAGGTGTCGGCGACCACGCGTGCGAATACATGACGGGCGGCACGGTTGTCGTGTTGGGCGAATTCGGCAGAAATTTTGGCGCGGGCATGAGCGGCGGCATCGCGTTTGTGTACGACCCCGAAAATAAATTGCCTACGCGATTGAATCCCGACATGGTGAAACTGGAACGGCTCGACGGCGAACAAGATGACGCGTGGCTGCGCGAATGTGTCAAAGGTCACGCGGCGGCGACGGACAGTCGTTACGCGTGGGTCCTCGACTGGCGCTGGGGCGATACGCAGAAATATTTTTGGAGAGTTGTGCCCAAGTAGCAGATAGTAGGTAAGTAGCAAGTAGCACGGGTGACCTACTACCTGATACCTGCTACCTGCTACACAAATGTCTTTCACTATTCGACCTGCGGTGCGCGCAGACGTTCCCGCGATTCGCGAAATTTACAACGACGCGGTTTTGAATACGACCGCGAGCGCGGACTATGAACCGCGTTCATTGGAATCGCGTTACGCGTGGTTCGACGAACACGAACGCGAGGGATATCCGATTTTTGTCGCGCAAACTGACGCGGGCGAAATTGTGGGATGGAGTTCGTTGAGTCGCTACAAGGAACGCATCGGCTATCAATACAGTACGGAAAATTCGATTTATGTGCGTCCCGCATGGCGCGGACGCGGTGTGGGAAAATTATTGATGCCGCCGTTGCTCGATGCCGCGCGCGCGATGGGAATGCACGCGATTCTCGCAGGCATCAGCGGCGACAACGAGGCGAGTTTGAAATTGCACGCGCAGTTCGGTTTTGAAAAGGTTGCGCATTTCAAAGAAACCATATACAAATTCGGGCAGTGGCTCGACGTCGTGTATATGGAGAAACTACTGTGAACGAAATCGAACTGCCCAATCTCGAAGACATCAAGGACCAATCGGAACTCCGCTCGCTCGCCGCATTCGTCTTTAATCTCATCGAAGCGCAAATTACGCGCGCCGACACCAAAGCGGGGTTGGTCGTCGCGGCGGATTCGTTTTTTATTACGCTGACCATCTTTTTGACGCGGCGCGGCGCAATCTTGACATTGTTCGACCCTGCGGCTCTGCCGGTCGAACGCGTTTTGAGCGTTTTGTACATTTTGGTTTTTGCGGCGGTCTTTTGTTCCATGTTTTATGGATTGCTCGCCACGCGACCCGCGCTCACTAAAAAGGGAACGGGAGGCACACTCTTTTTTTTCGGACGCATCGCGCAGCACGAGCATGGCGAATTTCAGGACATTTTCGCGAAACAATCGTTGGCAGACCATCGTACCTCGCTGTTGACCGAAGTCCACAATACGGCGCGCATCGCGAGCAGCAAATTCAAACGCGTGCGCTACAGCATTGATTTTTTGATTCTCGCGCTCGTTTTGTGGGGTTTGATTGTGCTGTTGAACGCGCTCACTTTTTAAGATGCCACGCCTAACGAAACGCGAACCCCATCGCCGCATCGCCGACCCGCGCGCCGAACTCAGGGCTTTGCACAACATCGGCGCGGCGTTGAGCGCGGCGTTCGATTTGAACACCACACTGCACAAAATCACCGAGACGACGACTCAAGTCATGCAGCTGGATTCGTGTTCGATTTATCTGTGGGATAAAAAACAAAACGCGTTGGTGTTGAAAGCCAGCACGGGACTTTCCCCGAAAGCATTCAACGTCGGCAAACTCGCGTTGGGCGAAGGCATCACGGGCGCGGCGTTAGAGAGTGGAAAATCTATTGCCGTGCGCGATGCGGCGAATGACCCGCGTTTTGTGTACGTGCCGGGAACAGAAGAAGAAAATTTCAAATCGCTCGCGGCAGTGCCGCTGATTAGTCAGGGCAGCAAAATCGGCGCGATGAATGTGCAGACAAAAACGTTTCGCCATTGGACGCGTCCCGAAATTGATTTGCTCGAATTGATTGGCGAACTCGCGGCGGGCGCGCTCGAACGCGCGGAATTGCTCGATGGACTGGCGCGGCAGGTCAATGAACTCTCGACGCTCGCGCAGGTGAGCCGAACCATCACCGAACCCATTTATTTGGATGAAATGCTCGCGGTGATTTGCGAAATGGCGGCGCAAATTATGAACGCGCAAGGCACCGCGCTCTTGCTCTTTGACGAAGACAATCAAGAACTCGCGCTGCGCGCAACGTACGGCTTGCAGCGCGAACACGCGGCAATTTCGCCGATTGACGTGGAAACGAGTTTGACGGGGCGCGCGATTCAACGCGGCGAACCCGTGAGCGTCCGTGATTTGCAAAACGAAGCGGCGTACAAAAATCGCGCGCTGGCAAAACGCGAAGGGCTGCATTCGTTTCTTTCCGTTCCCGTCAGCGTGCGCGGAAAAATTATCGGCGCGTTCAACTGCTACTTGAAGCGCATTCACGATTTTACCGCGCCAGAGATTGAGTTGTTTTCCACGTTGGCGAATCAAACCGCCGTCGCGCTCGACAATGCGAATTTGATGATGAGTTCGATGCTCGTGCGCGAGATGCACCATCGCATCAAAAACAATTTGCAAACGGTGGCGATGGTTTTGCGAATGCAACTGCGCGACGCGAAACAACTCTCCGCCGACCAGGTGCTGACGCAAACCATCAATCGCATCCTGAGCATCGCCGCCGTGCATGAAGCCTTGTCGCAGGACGGCTTTCGCGTCATTGGCGTGCGCGAATTGATTCAACAAGCCGCGCACATGGCGCATCAAACGATGGTGCATCCGACGAAAGAAATTTCGATTCACGTCGAGGGCGCGGACATTCGTTTGCCTTCGCAGCCCGCGACGACGGTGGCGATTGCGGTGAACGAATTGATTCTCAACGCGCTGGAACACGGTTTCGATAATGTCGAGCGCGGCACGGTGACTGTTGTATTGTCGGAAACGAAAACGCATTATGAGATTTGCGTGCAGGACGACGGCGCGGGACTGCCAAAACATTTCAGCAAGAGCGATTCGTTGGGTTTGCGAATCGTAGATGGCATGATTGTCGAAGATTTGCGCGGCGAATTCAAAATTACGAATCGGCGCGGCAGACACGGCACGGTGGCAGTGTTAAAAATTCCAAAAATGAAGACGACGAATGAGGGAATCGTAAGCGATTCCAAATGACGAACGATGGAGGAAGTATGCGCGTACTCATTGCAGATGATGAAGCGGTGATTCGAATGGGTTTGCGGACGATGTTGGAAGACAAAGGACATCAAGTCGTCGCATCGGCGGTGGACGGCGCGTCGGCGGTGCAAATGACGCGCACGGAAAGACCCGAAGTGATTTTGCTCGATATCAAAATGCCGGGGATGGACGGCATCGAAGCCGCGCGCAAAATTATGCAAGAGCGACCGACGCCGATTGTGATGCTCACCGCGTTCAGTCAACGCGACCTGGTGAATCAAGCGCGCGAAGCATCCGTATTTGGTTATCTCGTGAAACCGGTCAAAGAAGATTTGTTGGACGCGACGCTTGACCTTGCCATGACGCGTTTTCAAGAATGGAAAAAAATGCAGCGCCAAGTGCAGGACTTGCAGAAAAGTTTGGAAGCGCGCGAGGTTGTCGAACGCGCCAAGCGCGTATTAATCGAGCAGCAAAAATTGAGCGAGCAGCAGGCATTCAACAAAATTCATCGCACCAGTCGTTCGCGGCGCGTGACGATGCAGCAAGTGGCGCAAGAAATTTTGGACCGTCAGGCAAAAGAAAACAAAACGCAACCAAAACGAGGCGGCAAATGATAGCCGCCTCGTTTTTTTCGATTGACGCGTACGAGTTGCCGCGCGAGGTCACCCGCAAATTTCGTCCGCACACTGCAGCACCAACAACTTTGCACCAAATGCTTTCGTACGAGCAGCATTTTTTTGCCCGTGACGCGCGGTTCGCTCCTATTCCAACGCTTTCAACTTGTCCAAAATGATTTCTGCCGATTTTTTTCCAAATTCCGGGTCGCCGGCGCGGCGATGGTGTTCGAGTTGGATTTCGTCAACAATCCTGCCATCTTGCAAAAACACAACGCGGTCGGCAAAACTTGCGGCGCGGGCGTCATGCGTGACCATCACAATCGTTTGCGCGAATTCATCGCACGAGCGACGCAGCAAGCGCAAAATTTCGTCGCCCGTTTTGGAATCGAGATTGCCTGTCGGTTCGTCGGCGAGAACGATGCTCGGTTCGGTGACGAACGCGCGCGCAATGGCAACACGCTGCTGCTGTCCGCCGGACAGTTGGTCGGGCTTGTGGTCGCGGCGTTTTTCGAGACCGACCAGCACAACGAGTTTGTCAATGCGTTCTTGAAAGCGTTTCGGATTTTTGCCGTCAATGCGCAAGGGCAGCGCGATATTTTCTTCCGCGCTCAGTGTTGGAATCAAATTGTAGAATTGAAAAATGAAACCGACATTGCGGCGGCGCACCCGCGTAATTTGGTCGTCGTTCAATTTCGCAAGTCGTTTGCCCGCGAGTGAAATTTCGCCGTCGCTCGGTTTGTCGAGTCCGCCGAGCAAATGCAGCAGCGTAGATTTCCCCGAACCGCTCGGTCCCATGATTGCGACGAATTCCCCTTGCTGCACAGAAAAATTTACGCCCGCGAGCGCGGTCACATTCGCGTCGCCGAGGCGGTACGATTTTACGAGTTGTTGTGTTTCGAGAATTGCAGACATTGTGAACGGGTAAAGGGATAAAGTGGTGAACAAGTGAACCGGTGAGTTTATTTAACGGCGAGTGTATGATAATATCCCGCGCGCGTCAAAGGATTCGCGTACGGCAGATGGCAAATTGCATATTGCGTGTCGCACCATGCCTGACGTTTGACGTTTCACGTTTCAGGGCAGGCACAAGGCACAGCCCCTGCACCTCACTCCATCTCTCCGTGTCCCCATTATGCAAAACGAACTCTACATTTCTGTTGACGTGGAAACGTCCGGTCCGATTCCCGGCGAATACAGTTTGCTCTCGATCGGCGCGTGTGTGGTCGGCAGTCCGGACAATCCGTTTTATATCGAATTGAAACCGCTCAATGAAAATTTTACGAATGAAGCATTGGAGACGTCGAAATTTGATTTGAAGGAATTGAACAGCAAGGGCATCGAACCCGCGCGCGCGATGAAACGTTTGGCGAAATGGGTAAAAACTGTTTCCGAAAACGCGCGTCCGATATTTGTCGGCTTTAACGCGCCCTTCGATTGGAGTTTTGTCAATTATTATTTCATCAAGTTTGTCGGCTTGAACAAAAATCCGTTCGGCCACACCGCGCTCGACATCAAATCGTATTACATGGGCGCGTACAAAACCTCGTGGACGGAAACGAGTATGCGAAACTTGCCGCGCGACATTCATTCCCCCGAACAGCCCCTCAATCATCATGCGCTCGCGGACGCGATGCAGCAGGCAGAAATTTTCCAGAGATTGCTAAGGCGTAGCAAGTAGTAGGTATCAAGTAGCAAGGACGCGTACCACCTGCTACCTACTTCTTACTACTATCGTATGAAACCCTTTGCGCGCAAACTCCTCGCGTGGTACGCAAAAAATAAACGCGCGCTCCCCTGGCGCAAGACGCGTGACCCGTACCGCATTTGGCTTTCGGAAATTTTATTGCAGCAAACGCGCGTCGAAGCGGTGATTCCCTATTACGAAAAATTTCTCGCGCGTTTTCCTGATGTGTTTGCGCTGGCGAATGCGCCGCTCGACGATGTGTTGAAAACGTGGGAAGGCGCGGGCTATTATGCGCGGGCGCGCAATTTGCATCGCGCGGCGAAAATTATCGCGGAAAAGTATAGGGGCAAGTTTCCGAGGGAAATACGGGAACTGAGGGCACTTCCCGGCGTGGGGCGTTATACGGCGGGCGCGCTTGCGAGCATTGCGTTCAACGCGGATGAACCGCTGGTGGATGGAAATGTCGCGCGGGTGTTGTGTCGCTATTTTGGAATCCGTGAAGATGCAAAAGCAACGGCGACGCAAGAACAACTGTGGAAACATGCGGCGGATTTGGTCCCACGAGGGCACGCGCGCGAATTTAATCAGGCGTTGATGGAATTGGGCGCGACGATATGTGTGCCAAAAAATCCGCGCTGTCTGCTTTGTCCCGTACAAAAAAATTGTGTCGCACGCGAATTGGGTTTGCAAAATGTGTTGCCCGCAAAACGCGCGCGCAAAGCACTGCCGCACAAAATCATCGCGGCGGGTGTGATTTACAAGCACGGTCGCTCCAAAGGAGATAAAGTTTTGATTCAACAGCGATTGAGCGAGGGACTCCTCGGCGGGCTGTGGGAATTTCCCGGCGGCAAAGTGGAAGCGGACGAAAGTTTAGAACATTGCGTTGCGCGTGAGGTGCGCGAAGAATTGGGGATTGAAATTCGCGTCGGCGAAAAAATTATTGCGGTGGAACACGCGTACTCGCATTTTTCGATTACGCTGCACGCCTTTCGCTGCGAATTTGTTGCGGGACGCGTCAAGTTATCGAGCGCGCAAAAATTCAAATGGGTGAGACCGCGCGAATTGGAGCGGTACGCGTTTCCGGCGGCGAACAAAAAAATTATCGCGGCACTGCGGAACGAATGAATCCTGTTGCCAAAACCCAACACGTTCATTCTTGTTTGGGCGATGCGGACTTGGCGGTCGCCGATGGCGCATCCCCTTCAAGGGGTAAAGTTTCTACCGCGGCAGGTTCCGGAGAACCATTTGCTGTAACGGGCGCGGCATCAAAACTCGTGCGTTCCTTTGTTCGACCCGGCGCCGGCGCGGCGACAGGCGGATGCCGAAAGAGATAGAGCGCATATTGCGCCGTCGCATTTGCCAGCGCGACGACCGCCAGGACGGCGATGAAAATCAATGCCAACGTCGGCAGCGGTTCACCGCACACGCGGTCTTCCGGGATGCAGGACAACAACCGCAGCCACAAGTGATACAACGCGTACAGGGTGGCAAAAAGAATCAGCGGCGCGAGCCAGCCAACCAGATAGGCGCGGCGTCCCCAAAATTTTTCCGCGTAAAAAGAAATGCCGACACCCAAGAGCATTGACACGAGTAAAGCACCGCCGCACAAAAGTGCAAACAGAAAATCCATCTCTTACTGTAACGCTTGAAGCGCGTGAACGAGACGCGCAATGTCCTCTTCCGTATTAAAAAAACCTGTTGCGATGCGATTCAGTTCGGGTTCGGGGACATGACGAATGATAATGTTTTGTTCGTACAGTTTCGCCGTTACGTCGGCAGGTGCGATGCCATCCACGGTGAAATGCACGAGTCCCGCGATTTCCTCACGCGGCATGTACAATTTCAGACGTTCGATTTTCGCAAGTTCCTCGTACGCGAATTGTCCAAGTTCGCGCGTGCGCTGATAAATCCAATCCCAACCGATTTCATCGCGCAGCCATTTCAAGCCCTCGTTAAAGCCCAACAGCGATGGAAAATAATGAAACGCGTATTGATAGCGCATCGCGTTGTCGGCAAATTGAATTTCCGCGTCGGCGCGCGTGACGCGATGCTTGATGGCGAAATAGCCCGCAAAGGTGTTTTGAAATTTCGGCATCACATCGCGGCGAAGAAACAGACCGCCGATACCGTCGGGACCGCACAACCATTTTTGCCCGGACAAGGCGTACGCGTCCACACCCAACTCGTACACACGCGACGGCACCATCCCCGCCGACTGCGCCGCATCACAAATCACGAGCGCGCCAACACGATGCGCCATTTCACACAATTCGCGGAGCGGCAGCACCGCGCCCGTTGACCACGACACATGTGACAAGACAACGGCTTTGGTGCGTTTGGAAAGCGCGACACGCAACGAAAACACCGGGTCACAATTGCACAGACCAATGTCGGTGTAAATGACGTTGACGCCGTAACGTGCTTTCAAGAGCGCGGCGGGATTGAGACCGCCTTCGTGTTCGCTATTTGCGGTAATCAATTCATCGCCCGCGCTCCAGTCGAGACCGAGCAGCGCGATGTTCATGCCTTCTGTTGTGTTGTGCGTGAGCGCGACTTCGTCCACACTGCACGCGAGCAGCTCCGCAATGAGCGTGCGCGAATCGTTCAAGATATTTAAAATGTGTTCAAAGCGCGTTGCGCCGATGCGTCCCAGTTCCACCTCTTGGCGCGCAAATTCCACAATCGCTTCGAGCGCGCGTTGGGTCAAGGGACCATTCGTGCCGGTGTTGAGATACACCGCGCGCGTGACCGCTGGCATCTGCGCGCGAATCAGTTCGACTTTTTGGGTGTCGTTGGAAGTGAGAACGTGATTCATGTCGTTTGTTGTTCAAGTTTTCTCCGCGCCAGCAGCCACATCACAAATTGAATCGTCGCGCTGATGCCGAAATTAAAAAGTAACACTCCGCCCAAGAGCAAAAACACGTACGCATCGCCTTCGCCGCACGCCAATTGATTTTCAGGCGAACAGGGCTGCGCGCTGACGACGCGCGTATACAAAAACCACAACGCAATCGGAATGAGAACGGGAACGAGAAAACCGAACCAATACGCGCCGCGCGGAAAACGTTTGCGCGTGAGCAACGTGAGACCGATGCCGAGCGCGAATGGCAGCGCGCAGGTGACCGGACAGATGATGAGGGCGACGGAGTTTTCCACACAGAGCGTGGGGCGACGCATTTTGCGAAACGGAGTTTCGCCGCAAATGCTTTGCCCAACAAATCACACATCACTCCGCGTCAACCATTTTTCCACAACGGGCGCGCGATATTCCGCCATTGCGTCGAGCAATGAATTCGCATCCGACGCGACGCGCAGCATCGCGCGATGGTCGGGGCGAATGAACCCTTCGAAAGTCGCGTGGTCGAACATGGCGAGCAGTGAATCAAAAAATCCTGCGACGTTCAAAATGCCGCAGGGTTTTTGATGCAGTCCGAGTTGCGCCCACGTCACGACTTCACAAAATTCGTCATACGTGCCGAATCCGCCCGGCAGCGCAATAAAGCCGTCAGACAAATCTGCCATCAATGCTTTGCGTTCGTGCATCGTGCCGACGACGCGCAGTTCGGTGAGCCCGCGATGTTCGACTTCTTTGCGCATGAGATGGTCGGGAATGACGCCGACAACCTCACCCCCCCCTTGCAGCACCGCGTCCGCAATTACGCCCATCAAGCCGACGCGTCCGCCGCCGTAGACGAGTCCGATTCCGCGCCGCGCCAGTTCATTGCCCAATTCACGCGCCACATCTTGATACACCGCGCGCGTCCCAACATTCGAGCCGCAAAAAACACACATGCGCTTGAACGTTTGTCGTTCGTCATTCGTCATTCGTCAATTGTCCGATTTCTCTTTTTCTTTTTCTAAACTTGACACGGCATCTTGAACGATTTGCTGCACTTCTTGTTCCGTATTTTTTCGTTCTTGCCATTCTTCGCGCAGGATGCTCATGCACACCGTGTCCGCATACGCGCCGTTGCTCCACATGTGCCGGCGCAAACGTCCTTCTTGCACAAAGCCCGCGGCTTGATACGAACGAATCGCGCGCTCGTTCGTAGCCAACACCTGCAAGCCGATGCGCTGCACGTTCCAATGTGTGAACGCGTAATCTACCAGCAGCCCAATCGCTTCGCGTCCGTATCCTTTGCCCCAATAGTCTTTGTCGCCAATCGTAATGCCGAGGTCACAGCGATGCGCGACGCCTTTGAACTTGTCAAAGCCGTACAAGCCACATTGTCCGATGACATGCCCATCCGCTTCGATGGCGAACCACGTGCCGTCGCGTCCGCCTTTTTTCGCGTTCTCGTCAAATTCGCCTTCGAGCCGTTCGAGCGATTGCGGCATCGGTGGGTCGCCCCCCCCCGCAATTTCGACTTCGGGGTCGTTGTTAAACTCCCACAATCGCATCAAGTCGTCGCGCCGCACGCCGCGCAAAAGGATACGTTCGCCTTTGAGCATGTTGACAAGCTAAAAGCGCAAAGTTAAAAGCGAAAAAGCCAAGAACCGTCGTGATTTCCCTTTTCGCTTTTAGCTTTTCACTTTGTACTTTGAAACAGTCCGTTCGGATACACCGCCAAATTGTTCCAAAACAAATAGCCGGCGCTGTTCGCATCGTCGGAACCTTGCGCTTGTTTGAGCATGTCGGACAAATTCATTTGATATGCTTGCAGCCACGGGCGCACAAGCGTCCAATGGTTCGTCGTGCGTTCCTGTGCTTTGAGCGTACCGAATTTCATAATTTCGTACGGACATGCGTACGAGTCCGAACAATTGCGAATGCCAAAACCCGCGCCCCACAAATTCGTCGCGTACCGCCACGTCGAAGGATACATCATCGGCGAAATGTAATCGAACGCGGGCGCGATATTTTCCCACACTTGCCCGATGCCTTGTTCGTCGTCGATGGCGGTGGTGAGACCAAACACATCGCCGGAGAAAAACGCGGCGGTGGGACGCAACGCTTCACTTGAACGTTCGAGAAAATTTTCAATCACCCCGACGCGATAGTCTGCATCGCCATATTCGCGGGAAAGGATATTGCGCGTGCCGGGATAGCGAATGTAATCGTACTGGATTTCGTCAAAGCCCATCGCCGCGAGTTCCTTGGCGAGCTCGATGTGATAATCCTGCACCTCGCTCTCGGCAGGATTCGTCCAGTACGCGGCGTTTTCGTACAAGAGTCCCCCCGCCGCGTTGTGCAGCGCGAGGTCAGGGCGCGCTTTCGCCAACAGCACATCTTTGAACACCGTCACGCGCGCAATGCAGTACAATTCGAAATCGCGGCAGGTCTGCACTTGGTCTTGCGCGCCATAGTCGCGCGGCAGATACGCGCCGATTTGTTTGGCGAGCGCAGTCTGCGAGTCCCACGAAATGTAACCGGGGTCTTCTTTGACATCAAAGACCACCGCATTCATTTCCGTATCTTGGAATTGATTGAGCACGAGTTCGGCGTCCGCTTTTTTGATGCCATAATAGAGATGAATGCCTTTGGCGTTGAACGGCGTCAGCGCAAACTCTTGCGCGCCGCCTCGGGTCAAATCGAACGCGCCGAGCAAATAGCCGGGCTTTTTGATGTACAGTTTTGGCGCGGTGGAAAAATCTTCGAGTTTGAAATTGCCGCTCGCGTCAAGCGGCATCGCGCTGTTATTGATGAGAAGCAGCGCATTCGCAATCGGTTGTTTCGTGTTGGAGTCAACGACGCGGCCCGTCAACGTCGTCGGCTGCAATTGCAAGGTCACCTGTGCCTCGTTCGCCGCGTTCGCGCTGGCTTGCGCGTAACCCGCCGCTTTGGCGACAATTTGTGTTTCGGCGGTCAGCCCTTTGAGCACCACAACGCCGTTCGCGTCCGTATTCGCGTCGGTGCCATTCGCGGTCACGCGCACCCCGGGCAGTGGTTTTTGATTCGACGCATCAACGACCAAGACGCGCATTTCCGACGGCGCGAGCGCAATCGTCGCGACTTGCGAGGTGTCGCCCGCCGACTCGACGCTGACTTGGACCGTGCGATAACCGGGGTACGAAATTTTCAGTTTTGCGCCGTTGCGTACACCGAGCGCAACAAATTCGCCCTGCGCGTCGGTCTCGTAAATTTGTTCCGCAATTTCGATGCGCGCGTTCGCAAGCGGCTTTTTCGATTCCGTATCCACGACGATGCCGCGCCATTCGCGCGGCGGCATGATGAGCGCGGTCGAAAAATTTTGTTCCCACAATTCGTCCGCGTTAATTTTTTGCGCGGTCTCTTGAAAGCCGTCGGCAAAGGCACGCAGTTCCCATTCCCCGCGCGGGAATTGAATTTGGAAAAAACCCTTTTCATTGGAAAAGGTGGAACGTCCCGCCAGGGTGAGCGCGGCTTGTGGGATGGGCGCGCCGTTGTTGTCCATGATGGTGCCTTGCAATGTTTTGGTTTCGAAATAGGCGATGCCGAGCCCCGCGCCGCCGAGAATAACCGCAATAAGGACGAGGAGAATCAAGACGATAGATAATTTTGTCATGGAGATTGGAGGTGGAGTCGTATTCAGCAAGCCGTTAACAGCAATCAGGTTCCAAATGGACAATGACGTTTGACGTTTCACGCTTGACGTCTTTC
This sequence comes from uncultured Chloroflexota bacterium, assembly GCA_937870825.1. Lineage (GTDB taxonomy): Bacteria > Chloroflexota > Anaerolineae > UBA4142 > SHND01 > SHND01. The sequence goes on from CALMZO010000056.1 coordinate 23,550, forward strand.
ATTGTGCATTGTGTATTGCGCATTGTTCATTCATTATAACATGTGCCGCGCGCGGTGAAAAAAAGAACGCGCGCGCAGACTTGATTCCTCCCTTTTCCTTTACGGTTTCTCCTCTGCCGTACGCTTTTCCACAATTCCACACGTCTCATCCACAGATTCCTGCAAGTTATCCACATTTTTATTTTTTTCTAGTGGGTCAAGCTCAAGGCACATACAAGCATTAGGGGATGCACACGTTTTCCACACAAACGGTGGAATTTATCCACACTTGATTCTGGATTACACAATGTTAAAGATTGCGCGCGCGCGTCGAGATTTTAAGGTGAATGTCTTGCGCGCGAGCGGGCATCCTGCTAAGATACCGCACGCGTCGCAATTGGGGGAAAAACTTTTTCCGAATGCGGCGTGTATTTTTCTCGACCTTCGCCTGGACATGTGATTGAAATTTCCTCTTCAATCACAAAATTTTTTTTCTGGACGGTTCGAACTTATGATTTCTACACCCTCGCTCCGCACCCCTTCATCGGAAACTTTGCGCGACTCGCTGCACAAACCCTTGGGACCGAACGCCGCGCATCTTTGGCAAGCCGCGCTCGGCGAGCTGCAATTGCAAATGACCAAAGCTACGTTTGATACGTGGGTCAAACCGACGTTCGCCTTGGCGTTTGACGCAGAACGCAGCACGCTCGTCGTCGGTGTACGCAACGCGTACGCCAAGCAATGGCTCGAAAATCGGTTGTATGGTATGATTGAACGCACGCTCAATCATGTGTTGGGGCATCCTTCGGAAATTCGTTTCGTATTAAAAACACGCGACGATGTGGAAGAAACGCCAAACCAAAATTCCACCCCCGAACCGACGCGTGAAACGCAAAACGGCGCGCTCACGTTTTCTTCCCCGGAGAACGCGCCCCAACCGCGCATGAACGAACAAGTCAAAACCCCGATGCTGACGTCGCAAGCGCGCAGCGCGTCGTCGCAATATACACCTTCGCGCGGACAAGGTTCAACGCTCAATCCAAAATATACGTTCGACGCGTACATCGTCGGCAATTCCAATCGGCTCGCGCACGCGGCGTGTGTGGCAGTGGCGGAACGTCCGGCGGAAGCGTACAATCCCCTATTCATTTACGGCGGCACGGGTTTGGGCAAAACACATCTTTTGCACGCGCTCGGTTGGATTCCGCAACTGCGCGGCAAGCAAGTGGTGTACGTTTCTTCGGAAACCTTCACAAACGAACTCATCAATTCCATTCGCACGCAGACCGCCGAAGAATTTCGCCGCGCCTATCGCGAAGTGGATGTGTTGTTGATTGACGACATTCAATTCATCGCGGGCAAAGAGACGACGCAAGAAGAATTTTTTCACACCTTCAATTCGCTGCACGGACTCAACAAACAAATCGTGATTTCGGCAGACCGCCACCCGCGCGCGATTTCGACATTGGAAGAACGCTTGCGCTCGCGGTTCGAAGGCGGACTCATCGCGGACATTCAGCCGCCGGATTTTGAAACGCGTTCCGCGATTTTGCGGTACAAAGCCGAAGCGCAGCCGATGCTTGTGCCGGGCGACGTGATTGATTTTCTTTCGCGGAAAATTCAGTCCAACATCCGCGAATTGAACGGCGCGTTGACCCGCGTCGTCGCGTACGCCCAATTGATGCAAGCGCCGTTGACGGTGGACTTGGCGCAAACGGTTTTACAAGATGTGTTGCAGCAAACGCCGTTGAGTACGGAACAGGTGGTGAACGCGGTGTGCGAATACTATCGCATCAGCGCGGAAGATTTAAAGGGCAGGGGGCGGAACAAAGAAGTCGTGACGCCGCGCCAAATGGCAATGTATCTCTTGCGGGAAGCCACCGGAGCATCGCTTCCGCAAATCGGCGATGTGTTGGGCGGACGGGACCACACGACAGTCATGTATTCGGTGGAAAAAATCGCCCAAGAAATCGAGCAGGATGACCAGCGGCGGAGAGAGATGCTGGCAATAAAAGAACGGCTGTATAACGGACAACGCGCGTGAGTTTTGGCTCAGACTCAACTCGCACCAAAAAGGACGGTAGCATGACCGTCCTTTTTTAATCGAGACCGACCAATGGATTTCGCAGATGCCGTGCGGTTTCCACCAGCAAGAATCCTGCTAATCACTATCCTAGCAGGTATCCTGTTTTCTGGTTGCGATGCAAATTCTGCCAAAAGTCAACGAACCCGTTATGACGACCTTGTGCTTCAGCTCGATATCAACCGCAGTCGAGTTCAGATTGGAGAGTCAATCCTTATTCGATTCACAGTGAAGAATGTGGCGAATGAACCTATCAAGATCGAGAGCAAAGAGAGCCCAGTGCTTGATGTACAGGTAGTAGTTGGAGGAAGCGACGAGGTGCTTTACTCTTGGGCTGCCGAAAATCCTGAGCAGGCGTTTAAACAACTAGAGTGGACACCCGGAGAAACAAAGACAATCGAAACTGTCTGGGTACCGAGAGAAGAAGAGTTTTACAGCGGAAGGGTAGTTTTTGTTAGCGGTTTTTTGAGCGAAAATTCAAAAGTCGTCCAAAGTGTAGGAATACTTACCTGTATGGGTGGATGTGATCGCTAGAGAATACAACGTATTTTCGCGCACCACGTTGTTGTCCGAATTTTGGATAAAAATTTAGACCTTCAATTAACCAAACTTGAAGGTCTTTATATTATGACAACTAAACTGTGGAAAAACCCCCCTATTCTGTGGATAACCTAACGTTTATGGGGATAACCTCGCCTATCCGCTATCTAGTAGCACGACATATTGGGTACGGAAAAAGGTTCATGCCCTATTCCTTGTACGAACAAAAGATAGTTATTTTTCGCGTTTTTGGTTTGGAAAGTTTTCCATATTATTCGTGTCCACATTCGCCGTTGTACCACAGCCGCGCGTGGAAAACTCGCCGCCTTGCCCGTTCTTGTCATCTTTTCTTGCACATCTTGTCGCGGGCGCAAATTCGACAGCATCCCCTATCTCGCTGGCGGACACGCGTTCTACGCGACGGCTCGCGTAATTTTTCCAAAAATCGCTACCTCCTGTCCCGCGTCCACTTGTCAACAGCCCCTACTACTAATACTAATGATATTGATAAATAAAATAAAGAGAGAGATTGTACTCTTTCCCCTTTTCAACAAAATCTCTACTTCCCTTATTTCCTTAGTTTCCTCTTGCACGCAAACGGTTTGTTGTTGAGGTCGAAAGGAAACCAAGGAAATAAAAGAAATCATTTCACCCACGCCGCGACGCGTTCCGCGCTATAGTTATATTGAATGCTGATATTGTCCGTGATGTTTTTCAGCACCTGGCGTTCGTTCGTACCATCCGCGTTGATGGCAAAGAATTCCCATTTTCCGTTGCGATTCGAAAGAAACAAAATTTCTTGTCCATCGGGCGAAAACGTCGGCGACACATTGTCAAAGTGTGTGAACGAAAGCGGGTCGTTGCGTGTAAGCAACGTCGGATGCGTACCATCCCACACTGCGACAACAATTTGCCACGAGGGCGGCTGCTTGACCATGTACGTCAAACGCGCGCCGTCGGCGGACATGCTCGGAACGTTGATGGACAAATCATTGTCAATGACGCGCGCGACGGCATCGTCGTCCAATGTCGTCAACATCAAACCGAGTTCCGGACTCATGAACGCGATTTCGCCCAGCACGCGATTTACACTCGGCACTGTGCCGCCGGTGGTGGGTGTGTTGACAGTGTGAATGCTATCATCGTTCAAATCGTACTCGAACAAACCCCACCGCGTCACATCATCCACTTGAAAGCAACGTCCAAAGAAACAAATCGGTTTGCCTTCAATCACGCGCGTCATGCTCGAATAGACAATTTTATTTTCACTCGCCCATGACGGCGAACGCACTTGCGTTCCGCCAAAAAGATTGCGTTCTCCCGAACCGTCCGCGTTAATCACATACAATCCCGGAACCGGACCTTGCCGCACAAACGCGATTTTGGAACCATCGGACGAAAACGCGGGGTCAAGCCCGAACGTCACGCGCTGCAAATTCGAGCCGTCCGCGTGCATCGTAAAAATGTTTCCGCCGGACGATTCTTGAAAAACAATTTTTCCGCTTCCGTTCAATTTGCCAACAGGCACGCGCGTCTCGAATGGATTCGGCAAAGGCGTTGCGGTGGGCGCGATGAAAACGGTTGTAGTCACTCCTTCGCCCGTGACGTTGAGACGATATTCGATGGAATTCTGCGATTTGTTTTCGACGACGATGTAATACGTTCCCGCCGCTCGAAAACGTCCTTCCCACACCCGGTCGTGTACAGGCGTCGAACTGCTCACGCCAAGCGCCTGCAATTTTTCACCATTGAACCATTTTGTAATCGCTTCCGGTGTGTACACGGAAAATTGAATTCCGCCCTGCCCATTCGCGTCCAGCGCAATCGTGATGGTTTTGTTGCTGCCGCTTTCGTCAAACTTGTACCACGTTTTTGATTCGGGCATTGCCGTCATGGACGCGCCGGTGGGAATCAACGCGTCGCCGACGCCCGTGCCGCCTGCTGCGGCACTATTGCCTGCCAACACAAATCCGGTCACAAGCAATACACTCAACACAATGCCGAATCCGACAAATTTCTTTTGTTTCATCGTTTCCTCAATTCAATAAACTGAACGCCCCTGACAGATACGCACCACAAAGCGTTTTGGTTCCAACTCGACAATTCTAAAACAGGCACTCATTTTTGCAATTTCGCGTCGGTATGCCGAATTGAAAATTCCCTGCGCGCGAACGCGCTCACGGCAGTGCGGCATCTGCCGGCATTCCCGGTTTCAATTGCAAATTCGGATTGGGAATTTGCAATTTCACCGCGAACACGGTGTTGACGCGTTCCGCTTTGCTCTGCACATTGCGCGGCGTAAACTCGGCTTGGTCGGCAATACGAATAATTTTGCCTTGAAAAATTTTGTTTGGATACGAATCCACCTGCACGCCAATTTCGCTGCCGAGTTGAATATCGCCGAGCCGCGTTTCGGGAACATAAATCGTGAGTTCCACCGGGTCCAATTGGCTGATGGTCAAAAGCGCCGTTCCCATCGTCGCAAGTTCGCCGGGATGTATCGCGCGTTGTGTAATGACCCCATCGCTCGGCGCGACGATTTTTGTTTTTGCGAGTTGCGTACTCAACACATCGAGCGCGGCTTGCGCTTGCTTGAATTGCGCTTGCGCGACGGCGACGGTTTCTGCGGATGGTGTGAGCCGATTCAATGCCGCTTGTGCGTTGTCCACTTGGGCTTGCGCGGCGGCGAGCTGCGCGGCGTCCGGTGTGAGCCGATTCAACGCGGCTTGCGCCTGTTCAACCTGTGCCTGCGCTGCCGCGAGTTGCGCTTCGTCCGGCGTTAAACGCGCGAGCGCGGCGCGCGCGTTATCCACTTGCGCTTGCGCGGCGGCGAGTTCGGACGCGGTGGGATGCGACAACGCGTTGTTGTACGCCGCGACGGCGGCGTTGTAATTGTTTGTCGCTTGCTGCAACTGCGCGGCTTGGGGTGTGAGCGCGATGTTGGGATTCGACGCGCCGCCGATTTTGTCGTACGCCGCTTGCGCTTGATTCAGCGCGGCTTTCGCATTGTCCACTAGCGCCTTGAGCGCGGCAAGTTCATCTGCCGTCGGACCCTTGCGAACTTTTTCGTATTGCTGCAACGCCGCGTCAAGCGCGGCTTGCGCGGCGGCGAGGTCGCTTTGTTTTGCGCCTGCGCGTAATTTTTCAAAATTTTCTTGTGCCGCGTTAAACGCGGCTTGCGCCGCCGCGAGGTCGCTCGTGTTCGCGCCTGCGCGTAATTTTTCAAAATTTTCCTGCGCCGCTTTTAATGCCGCTTGCGCGGCGGCGACATCCGATGCGCGCGCCGGCGTTTGCGCCAAGTTCAATTGCGCTTGCGCGGTGTTGACCGCCGCTTGCGCTTGCGCGATTTGCGCGTCGAGCAGCGCGTGGTCGAGTTCGAGCAACAGCTGTCCTGCTGTAACGCGCGCCCCTTCGTCCACATGCACCGCGCTCACGCGTCCTGCCAATTCCGACGCAACGCGAAATTCTTTGCCTTCGATGAATCCCGAAACGGAATTTTCAGCTTTTGCCAGGGGCGTCATGCCGGGCAGCAGTCCATTGTTCCACAAATAATATCCGCCGCCGAGAACCAGCAGTACGACAAGGACAGGCACAATTCGTTTTGGAATGAGGTGCATAATCATTTTTCTCCATTCGTCGCGCGGTCCGCGCTGCGTAAACGCGCGATGAACGCGTCTTCGAGCGAAGCGACAATTTCATCCGCGCGCGTGACGCGGACATTTTTTTCTCGGAGCAAATTTTGCGCGGCGGAAATTTTTTCGCGGGCGTGTGCATCAATCAGATGCAGGGTCGAACCGTACAACGCGACTTCGTCAAATAATTTCGCGTCGCGCAAAATGCCCAGCGCGACGTCGAGCGGTTCGCATTCCATCTCAAAAACTTGCGCGTGAATTTGGTCGCGTTTGATTTCGCCCGGCGTGCCTTCGGCGACGATTCTGCCTTGATAAATGAACGCGAGCCGCTGGCAATTTTCTGCTTCGTCCATGTAATGCGTTGTGACCAAAATACTCGTGCCGCGTTCGGCGAGTTCGTACACCAAGTCCCACAACGCGCGGCGCGCCACCGCATCCACACCCGCCGTCGGTTCGTCGAGAAATAAAAATTCCGGTTCGTGCGATAGCGCGCACGCGAGCGCGAGCCGTTGCCGCGAACCGCCTGCCAACGCGCCGACGCGTACGCGTTCTTGTCCCGTCAAACCGACTTGTTCCAATAGCGCGCGGCGGCGTTCGGAAATGTTCGCGCGCGGCACGCCGTACACACCCGCGTAAAAATCAAAATTCTCCGCGACGGTTAAATCAGGATACAGCGCGAATTTTTGCGACACGTAGCCCGCGTGCGCGCGAATTTCTTCCGACTGTTTCACCACATCATATCCAAGCACGGAGGCGCTGCCCGATGTTGGCGCGAGCAGTCCGAGCAAAATGCGAATCGTCGTCGTTTTCCCCGCGCCGTTCGGTCCGAGCAAACCAAAAATTTCGCCGCGCGTCATCGAAAGCGAAATGTTGTCCACCGCGACGAACGATTCGAATTGTTTGGTGAGATGTTCGATAACGAGCGTTTGCATAATGACGAACGACGAACCACGAACCACTAACAACTAACGACTAACGACTAACAACTAACGACTCATCGCCAGAACAAACACATCTTCCAGACGCGCGCCGACTGGGCGCAAATTTTGTACGACAATGTTTTGTGTGTGCCAGACGTTTTGGATGGAATCTATGCGCGCGGCATCATCCACAATCAAACGAATCACATCGCCGTAGGTGTTGAGGTTCAAAATCCCCGCGTGTTTTTGCAATGCGCGTTCCGCGCGGCGCGCGTGCGCGGAATGTCCTTCGTACACGAACGCGGCTAGATTCGCGCGCAATTGATTCGGCGCGTCGTTCGCAATCAGTTTGCCGCGATGCATCAACGCGACGCGTGTGCAGCGTTCCGCTTCGTCAAGATACGGCGTGCTGATGACGATGGTCACCCCGTCGAGATGGAGCTGCGCCAACAAATCCCAAAACTCGCGGCGGCTCACGGGGTCAACTCCCGTCGTCGGCTCGTCGAGCAATAGCACGCGCGGGCGGTGCATCAGTGTCGCGGCGAGGGCAAGTTTTTTTTGCATGCCGCCCGAAAGATTTTTGGCGTAACGCGTTTTGAAATTTTCCAAGCGCGCAAAACCGAGCAGTTTTTCAATCAACGCGGCGCGTTCGGCTTGCGGCGAACCGAAAATATCGGCGAAAAAATTGAGGTTTTCGACGACGGTCAAATCGGGATAGAGCGCGAAACGCTGCGGCATGTAGCCGAGTATTTTTTTGATGTCCTCTGCATTCTGCGCCACATCGCGTCCGTCCACCGACACGCGCCCGCGCGTCGGCATCATCGCCGTCGAAATCACGCGCAGCGTCGTCGTTTTCCCCGCGCCGTCGGGACCAATGAGTCCAAAAATTTCGCCCGCGCGCACGTTGAACGAAACATCGTTGACCGCGATGGTTTCGGCAAATTGTTTGGTGAGGTGGTCTAGCGTAATCATGGGTTCGTGCAATAGTGCGTTGGTGCAATAGTGCGATAGTAAAAAACGATTCAATGGATGGGCGATAGACTATCGCGCTACCGAACTATCGCACTATCTCACTATTCCAGACTCTTGCGGAACCGCAGCGACGCGCCGAGCAAGATGAGGAATCCGAAAATGGCAAGCGCGAGGACGGGGGAAAAAATCGCTTCGAGTCCGACGCCTTTCAACACAATGCCGCGCAAAATAATCAACATGTAACGCAATGGAATCAAGTACGAAAGAAATTGCAGCGGCGGCGGCATCGCTTCCAGCGGAAAGAAAAATCCGGAAAGAAAAATGCCGGGCAAATTTATCATGAACGTAATCAACATCGCTTCTTGTTGACTCTTGGCGATGGTGGAAACAAAAATGCCGAGTCCAAGTGTTGTGAGCAAAAAGAGAAACGAGGTAACGACGAGCAGCAGCAAACTGCCGCGAATCGGCACGCCAAAGAGAATCACGCCGAGAATCAAAATTTCCGCGAGATTGAAAAACGCGATGCCGATATACGGAATGAGTTTGCCGACAATCAATTCCCACGAACGCAGCGGCGTGACAACGAGTTGCTCAATCGTCCCTTGTTCGCGTTCGCGCACAATTGTTTGCGCGGTGAACAGTATGGTGATGAATTGCAAAATCAAACCGATGAGCGCGGGAATCATGTAATAGGACGATTTCATTTCGGGGTTGTACCACACGCGCGGACGAATTTCGATGCCGCCGAGATTCGTCACCTCCACGCCAAGTTTCCTTTGAATAATTTGCGTACTCTGCGCTTGCCCCACCGCTTGTGCTGCCGCGTTCGCCGTTCCCGCCACGGCAGGGTCGGAACCGTCCAACAAAAACGCGACTTGTGCCATCTCGCCGCGCGCGAGTTGTTCCGCGTATCCTTTTGGAATAATCATCGCGGCGCGCACATCGCCGCGGTCCAATAATTCACCCAACGCCTGTTCACTCGACACAAAATAATTCAGCGCGAAATAATCGGACGCGCGGTACGCTTCGATGAGCGCGCGCGATTGCGCCGAACGGTCGGCGTCGTACACGGCGGTATTGAGATGACGAATGTCGGTGGTCGCCGCGAAACCGAGCAGCACAAGCTGCACAATCGGAATCAAGAACATGACGCCGAGTGTGCGCGGGTCGCGGAGGATGTGAATAAATTCTTTGCGGGTGATGGCGAAGAGACGCGAGTTCATGGGTGGAGATTGGAGATTGGAGATTGGAAGTTGGAAATTGGAAATTGGAAATTGGAAGTTGGAAGTTGGAAAGCGTTCTCGAGCCGACTATTTGGAAAGTCATTCGATTTCGATACTTTGTTTGCACGCGGTGTGACGCGGTTTTGTTTTGGGTTTCGATACAGTTTCCGTTTTGGCGGTTGTTGTTACGGATGATTTTGCTGATGTGTCGTTCATCAGCCCGCGCAAGTAAATTTCCAGCACATTCGGAATAATCGCGTCGTATTCAAAACGCGGCATGTCGCGCGGCTGCAAAACTTCCTGAACGAGCAAAAAAAATAACATCATGCCGGGCAGCGCGCGCGCGGCAATCGCGGCATCCACATCCGCGCGAAAAATTCCGGCGGCTTGCTGCGCGCGAATATAGCTCTCGAGCATCTCCATTGCGTACAGCGGACCTTCGCGCATGTACGTCGCGCGGGTCTCTTCATCCATCGTCGGCAGCGAGGTAAAGAGGACGCGCACAATTTCCCGATTGTGCATCACCGTGTCCACAATGTTCTGCACGATGAATTGCAAGAGTGTTGCAGGGGAGGGCGCGTCGGCTTTTGTGCTCGCGGCGCGCACTTTGTCCACCGGCGGCTGAATAAATTGACGCGGGAGATGAACGAGCAAGTCCTGTTTGTTTTTGAAATAGAGATAGATGGAACCTTCAGAAATGCCGGCGGCGCGCGCGATGTCGCGAATGGTCGCGCCGGCGAACCCTTTTTCGGCAAAGACTTGCGCGGCGGCTTGAAGAATCTGCTGTTGGCGTTTTTGCGCCAAGGCGCGGCGGGCGTGGAGAGTGAGACGCGGCATAGAATAATGAATGAACGTTCATTCATTATTCTATGCCAAAAAAGCTGCTTGTCAACCTGTCTTATGCGTGTCTGTCGTCTTGCCTTGCGCGGTTGCCCTGCGATGCTGCATACAGCGCATCACTTTTTGCCGCCATCACGAAATCGTTGCGATGCAAACCTTTGATGGCATGAGTCCACCAGCGCACTATCACAGCGCCCCATTCGGTAACAATCTGCGGATGATGGTCCTCTGCTTCGGCGATTTCGCCAACCTTGTTCGTAAAATGCAACGCGTCCGCAAAATTTTTGAATTTATAAGTGCGCGTTAATTGCGGCACGCCCTCGCGTTCGATTACATGCCATTCGGGAATTTGCGGCAGCCATTCTCGCAGCTCTTGTTCCGTCGCGCGCGGCGAATCGGGACGACAGGCAACACATCGTTCTTGCGTCAATGCTTGATCCCTTGTATCGCTCATTCGTCTGCTCCTTTCAAAAATTGAATTTCGTCCGCGTTCAATTCAAAAACTTTCTCGCGTTCCCCTTCCACGTGTCCATCCCATTCAAATACAAAATTGCCCGCGCGCGTTTCTACGACAATCTGTGGATGGCCGCCGCGCCACTGCCTGGCGATGATTTTTCCGCGCAACACATTTTCCGCGCGTTCCGTTTGGTCCACGATGCGTTCCACCGCGCGCGGACGCAAAAGCACAAACCGCGCGTTTCCATTTTTGAATGGAACCGAAAAATTTCCCGCCTTTGTTTCCGCAATCGTTTTTGTATTTCCAACTTCCAACTTCCAATTTCCAATTTCCAAGAGATTGGTCAATCCCAAAAACCGCGCGACAAATTCATTCGCGGGCTGGTGATACATTTCAATCGGCGCGCCCATCTGTTGTATTCGTCCCGCGTTCAAAAGAATCAGACGGTCGGCGACGGCGAACGCTTCATCTTGGTCGTGGGTTACATACAACGCGGTGAGATGTAAACGTTTCAACAACGCTCGCAATTCGCCGACCAACTCTTCGCGCAAAATGCGGTCAAGCGCGCCGAGCGGCTCGTCGAACATGACGAGTCGCGGGCGCGGCGCGAGGGTGCGCGCCAACGCGACGCGCTGTTGTTCGCCGCCCGACAATGTGTTCACGTCGCGTTTCGCAAAACGCTGTCCAAGTCCGACCAATTCGAGCGATTCCTGTACACGCGTACGGGTTTCACTTGTTGAAACGTTTTTCATTCGTAACCCAAACGCCACATTTTCAAAAACGTTTTTGTGCGGAAACAGCGCGAGGTCTTGAAACATCATCCCAAACTCGCGCGCGTGCGGCGGTACAGTTTGTAAATCTTTGCCCTCGAACAAAACGCGTCCCGCGTCTGCCTGTTCCAAACCCGCAATCATTCGAAGCAGCGTCGTTTTCCCCGTCCCGCTCGGTCCCAACACAGACACAATTTCGCCCGCCGCGACATCAAAAGAAATGTCACGCAAAAGTGGCGCGGCATTGTAATTTTTCGAGATGCCTACCAATGCGAGCAGCGACTCATCCCTCATCCTTTTTCCCCATCCCCGTTTTCAAAACTCGGCGCTCTCTCCGATTCTCACGCGTTCCATCAGCACAATCGCCACCGCGCTCACGAGCATCAAAATCGTACTCAATGCCAATGCTTGCCCATAATTTGTCAGCCCCGGTTGCCCGAGCAGACGATAAATCGCCAACGGAATCGTCGCCCATTCGGGACGCGCAATCAACGTCGTCGCGCCAAATTCGCCGAGCGAAACAATGAACGCAAACACCGCGCCCACAATCACGGCGCGCATCACAATCGGCAAATCAATTTCACGAAACACGCGTGTCGGATTCGCACCGAGCATCGCCGCCGCTTCGCGCACGTTCGGTTTAATTTGTCGTAACAGCGGCACAATGCTGCGAATCACCAATGGCAGCGCGACAAGCGTATGCGCGACGGGAACGAGCCACACCGCCGCGCGAAAATCGAAAGGGGGGCGGCTGAACGCGACGATATAGCCAAAACCGAGCGTCACCGCCGAGGTTGCCAACGGCAGCAAAAACAGCGCGTCGAACCAGCCCCCCCCCCTTTGCGCGCGTGTAATCGCGTACGCGGCGCACAAGCCAAGTGTGACGGCAAGCGCGACGGTGACGCCTCCAAACAACAACGAATTGCGAATCGCGTCCGTCGGCGGAATAAACGTCGCCGAACCGCGCGCGTTTTCATTCAGCAAAATGTAATTCTGCAAACCAATGCCTTGCGCGGTTTGCAGCGATTGCAGAATGAGAACGACGAGCGGCGCGAGCAAGAAAATCAACATCAGCGCGATATTCACCGCGACAAACATTTTTTCGCCGAATGTTTTCAACGCGCGTTTCGTGATGTGTTGCGGACGCACGCGCATCGTCACGGCAAGACGCGCTTGGAGTTTTGTGTACCCAAGAATCAAAAGGAGCGTAAAGAAAATTTGCGCGAGCGACAATGCGGCGGCGAGCGGCAGGTCAAACAAATTCGCGGCAGTGCGATAAATCTCCACTTCCAAGGTTGCCAACCGCGCGCCGCCCAAAATCAAAATCACGCCGAACGAAGTGAAATCGAAAATGAAAACCAAAAGTGACGCGGCGAGAAGCGCGGGCATCAGCAGTGGCAGCGTAATTTCAAAAAACACGCGTGCGCGATTTGCGCCAAGCATTCGCGCGGCGTTCCCCAACTGCGGGTCGAGATTCGCCCACGCGGTGCTGACGATGCGAAAGACGATGGTGTAATTGTAAAAAATGTGCGCGAGAAAAATAATCCAAATCGTTCCGACGAGTTGGACGGGGAGAATGCCGCGCGGTCCGAATAACGCGATGAACGCAGGCGCGACGACAATCGTGGGCATGAGAAAGGGAAGTGTCGTCAACGCGCGCACGAGCGTTTGTCCGCGAAACTGAAAGCGCGCAAAAAGGTACGCGGCGGGCAGCGCGGCGACAAGTGTAAGAATCGTTGACACCCCCGCTTGCCATGTGGTGAACCACAAGACATGGCGATAGTACGGGTCCACCAGAATTTCTTGAAAACCCGAAAGGTCGAGTACGCCATTTCCAAAAAATGAAAACGCGAGAATCCCCGCGAGCGGATAAAAATAAAAGAGCGCGAGAAAGACGAGAGGGAGAGTGAAGAGAAGGGAAGTGAGAAAAGAGATTCGCGCGCGCATATTGTTTATCCACGAATAACGCGAATGTACTCATTTGTCATTCCGAATACAGTGAGGAATCTCATTCGCGTTATTCGTGGATTCTATCGCACTATTGCACTGTTGAACTGCCGCACTAACGCAACACCACCTGCGTCCATTCTTTAATCCATGTATCGCGGTTTGCATCAATCACCGCATCGTCAAGTTGCGCGGGGCGGGCGGGCTTTTCCGCGAATTTGTAATAGTCCGGCAGTTTCGCATTCGGATTCACCGGATACACAAACATTTGCGTCGGAATGTCCTCTTGAAAACGCGTCGAGAGCATAAAGTCAATAAAGCGGCGCGCCATGTCGGGATGCCGCGCGTTTTTGAAAATGCCCGCAAATTCGATTTGGAGGAAACACGCGCCGTCGCCCAACACATTACCCGTCGGCGGCTCGGTCAATTTTCCATCACTGAAAAAAACTTCGGCGGCGGGACTCGTCGCATAGCTTACGACAATTGGACGGTTGCCGCTGCCGCTCCACGTAGATTTATTGTAATACGCGTCTTCCCAACCTTCACTAACCGCCACATCATTCGCGCGCAGTTGTTTCCAAAAATCGAGATACTTGTCCGCGCCGAAATGCGAAACGGTGGCGAGCAAGAACGCGAGCCCGGGGGATGACGTTGCCGGGTTTTCGACGACGACGAGACTTTTGTATTCGGGCTTGAGCAAATCGTCGAGCGTTTGCGGCGGTACAAGATTTTTTTCCTTGAACCATTGCTTGTCATAGTTCATGCAGACATAGCCGTAATCCATTGGCGTCAAACGAAATTCTGTGTCGCGTTTGTAGTCTGACGGAATGGCGTCAATCCCTTGCGCGCGATAGGACTCGAACAAATCTGCTTTCGTCGCGCGCGAGAGAAACGTATTGTCCACGCCGAAAAAGACATCGCCCAACGGATTTGTAGCGCCTGCGAGAATCGCCTTGTTCAGCGCCGCGCCCGCGTCGCCCGATTTCAAAATTTGTACCTTGACGTGATTCGCATTTTGAAATTCTGCCAGCACGTCCTCGCTGACCGCGAACGAATCATGCGTGACGACGACGAGTTCGGTCGGAATAATGTGAATCGTCGCAGTGGGCGCAGGTGCGTTTGTGGGTGGTGCGGTTGTCGATTGCGCTGCTTGCGTTGGCGTAGCGGTTGGCGGAATTGTCGTCGGCGTCGCGGTTTGGCACGCGGCGAGCGCGGCGAGAACGACAATGCCGAGAAAGGTAAAAAATTTTTTCATGTGACTCCTGTTTGATTTTGCGCGGGCGGTAGAGGACACCCTGCGCGTGATGTGGAAAAATAAAAACCGCCTCCGGGTACGAGAGGCGGTGGATGAATCACCAATACGAACCGATGTTCCCTGCGTGAGCATTACCTCAATCAGGTTCAAAGGGTCGGCTGCTTCAAGCAGCCCTCTCAGCCCGATACAATCGAGCTCCCCGTGAGGATATTTATCTATTCAAACGAATGAACAATCAATAATGTACCGCGCGTCCAATGCACGCGCGCGTGTTCACCCAACATCACATTGCTGATTCCGCGCGTGCTGCCGCGTTCCAATGTTTCTTTAGTCAACGGATATTCCAAATGCTCTGTCGTAATTCCTTCGACGCGTTCACTCAACGGAATCAGCGACACCACATTTCCCAGATTTCCCTGAATTTCCTGATTTCCCTCTCCTATCCACAACTCACTCGCCGCGTCTACAATCTTCAAGTTTCGCGCGCGTGTGAGCAAAAAAACATTTCCTAAAAAATGGTCCACGCGCCCGCCAAAGGCGCCGAGAATCGTGATTTCGTCCGCGCCGCGTTCTTGCGCAAGTGACAATGCAAGTTCCAAATCCGTTTCATCTTTGGCGCGCGGGTGGCGAATCAATTCGCAATGACTTGTCTCCAACCACGCGCGCGTTTCGTCATCCACCGAATCCATATCGCCGACGACAACGTGCGGCGCGCGTTCGAGAAACAATCGCGCATTCCGCGCGCCGCCGTTCGCCGCAATTCGCAAATCTGCGCGTGACCAAATCTCTTGGAGCCGCGCGCGCTTTTGCATTTCACCGTTGGCGACAATGACTGCGTTCGTTGTTCGTCCTCCGTCATGTGCGTTCGTTTGGTTCGTATGCCGAACCCACAAACGCCTCGTCCGTCATTTGCAAAAAATACTTGTGGAACCGCGCGTCGTGTGTCAATTCGGGATGAAAACTTGTTGCGAGCAGGTTCCCTTGCCGCGCCGCCACAATCGTCCCGTCTTCCAATTTCGCCAACACTTGGACATTTTCGCCTACCGATTCGAGCAGCGGCGCGCGAATGAAAATCGCATGAAACGGCGACGTGTCCCCATTCGCAATTTCGGGAATGTTCAAATCCGTTTCAAACGAATCCACCTGGCGTCCGAACGCGTTGCGTTTGACCTTGACATCCATTACGCCAATCAACGGCTGACGCATCCCGACATCTTTTGCCAGCACAATCATTCCCGCGCAGGTTCCCCACACGGGCTTGCCTTGCTCCGCCATCTCACGAATCGGTTCGAGCAATCCGTACTGCGTCGCAATTTTTCCAATCGTCGTACTTTCGCCGCCGGGAATAATCAACCCATCAAGCTCGCGTAACTGTTCAGGCAAGCGCACTTCGATTGCATCCACGTTCATCCCGCGCAGCATTTGGACATGTTCGCGGAACGCGCCTTGTAGGGCGAGTACTCCAATTTTCATCTTGCGTAGAGTAATCAGTATTCAGTTATCAGTAATCCGTTCACTGACCTCTGAATACTGAATACCGATTACTTTTTACTGACTCACCAACCTCTCACCGCGAGTTGTTCCGCTTCGCCAATCGTTCGCGCCGCGATGCCGAGCATCGGTTCGCCGAGACCGCGCGAAACGTCCGCGATAATTTTCGGGTCGTTGTAATGCGTAGTCGCCATCACAATCGCTTTGGCGCGCGCTGCCGGGTTGCTCGATTTGAAAATGCCGCTGCCGACAAAAACGCCGTCCACGCCAATTTGCATCATCAACGCCGCGTCCGCCGGAGTCGCCAGTCCACCCGCCGCGAAATTCACCACCGGCAATTTTCCCGTTTCCGCCACTTCTTTGACCAATTCGTACGGCGCGCCCAATTCTTTTGCCGCGTGATACCATT
This sequence comes from uncultured Chloroflexota bacterium, assembly GCA_937870825.1. Lineage (GTDB taxonomy): Bacteria > Chloroflexota > Anaerolineae > UBA4142 > SHND01 > SHND01. Next base: position 40,068 of record CALMZO010000056.1, read on the forward strand.
CATCGGGGCGCATGTTTTGCAATCGGCGAATTTCGCCCAACACGGCGCGGGCGTGGCGCACCGCTTCCACCACATCGCCCGTTCCCGCCTCGCCTTTCGTGCGAATCATCGCCGCGCCTTCGTTGATGCGGCGCAATGCTTCGCCCAGATTGCGGCAACCGCACACGAACGGGACATTGAATTGATTTTTGTCAATGTGATTTTCTTCGTCGGCAGGGGTGAGGACTTCGGACTCGTCCACGTAATCCACGCCGAGCGCTTCCAACACTTGCGCTTCGACAAAATGTCCGATGCGCGCTTTTGCCATCACGGGAATCGTGACCGCTTCCATAATTTCAATAATCTTGGTTGGGTCGCTCATGCGCGCGACGCCGCCTTGTTTGCGAATATCGGCAGGCACGCGTTCGAGCGCCATCACCGCGCACGCGCCCGCGTCTTCGGCGATTTTCGCTTGCTCGGCGTCCGTCACGTCCATAATGACGCCGCCCTTGAGCATTTGCGCGAGTCCCACTTTGACCGCCCACGTTCCGACTTGCTTGTCCATCAAAAGACTCCTGTTTCTCTCCCCTCTCCTCAATCGGCTTTTTATTGAAGAGAGAGGTTAGGGGTGAGGTGCGATTGGAATACATCGCAATAAAAAAACGCCGACCCAAAGAGAGCCGACGTTTTTGACGTATCACGTTTGACGCTTTACGTTTTTCCTCCGCCAGCATTATCTGGGTCAGGTCATAGGGTCGAAGATGGGCGGCGACAAACACCGTCGCTGCGGTTCTTCCTCTCAGCCGGACTCGCTCCAGCTCCCCGAACTATTTTTTTGTTAAGCGTGAGGCGATAGTAGCATAAAGAAATTTGCCTGTCAAAAATTTTGCCGCAAAAATGTATTGGGCATTGTGTTCTGCCGGATGGGTGCGCGATTCCGGTTGGAATTTTTCGCGGTGTCAATAGGGCGCGTTTGGAAAAGCTGATAAAATGATATAGAGAGACGCAGATAACAATTCGCTTTCCGTTTCACCCGCGAGATCCCTATGCCCAAGGAGAGTACAGAATGAGCTTTCGAGTGTTGCATTTTTCCGTGTTGAGCATTTTGTTGTTGCTCATCGTCGCCGTTGCCGCGTGCAGTGGCAACAACAGTGTTGCGCCGACCCAAAGCAATCGCCCCACCGCCACACGCCGCAGCAATGCCACACCGGGCGCGGCAACCGCTGCCCCGCGCGCGACGAACGATGGGCTTGACGACAGCGCAAACCCTGCTATCACCGACGACCCCAATGCGACCCCCGACCCTTTGGACGACAGCAGCAATCCCAACCCCGACGCGGAAACACCCCAAGCGGGTCCTCAAGTGCAAAACGGCAATGTTGTTCTCAAAAATACCGCGTGGCTGCTTGCCGGCGGCGAGCAGGTCTATCAATTTTGCGAAAATGGCAAGTGGCAGGTCGTACAGGGGGACGGCACCGTCGAAACGCGCGGCACGTTCCAAGCCGAAGGCAAAACACTCAATTTGAAAAATACTGTGGACAATCAAGAATCGAAATACGCGATGACGTGGAAAGCGCCAGAAAAAAAGTTGGAACTCAAAGAGGGCAATGCAACTTTGACGTTAGAGTACGACGGCGCGGCGAACTGCGAATAGACAAAAAACGCGTGAGGCGAATCAATCGCCTCACGCGTTTTCCTTTTTTCGGTCCACTCTAATTTTCTTCTGGCAACTTTTTCGGAATCTGGTAGCGGCACGCGTCCGCGCCGTTATTCAAACACGTAATTTCTTTCACCTCAACCGGTCTATCGGTCAGCCACTTCATCGCTTCGCTAAACGTGCCGACCGTGACGAGGCAGCAAGGTTTGTCGTGACGCGGACGCCATTGGCACATGCACTGGTCAATCACGACCAGAAACGCGTCTTCGTTTTCTTCCAAGTGCGCGGGTTGATTTACGGTTTTGTTCGCGGCGCCGACAATCTGCTGCAGCAAAATTTTCATTTTCGCTTGCGGCGAAATGAGCGGCATATTTTTCAACGCGTTGCCCGCAATCCCCAACAGCGCGGACTGTTCGCGCAAGCTGTAGCGAAACAATTCGCGTCCCACCCGAATCAAAATCGCACGCGCGCCGCGCGGTCCCAAAAAATCTTCGACGGCTTGCTCCACTTTGCCGTACTCGCCAAACGTGACACCATAGTCCAGCGAATTGGCGGGATAATTGTTGATATAGTGGGAAAGTTTCGCGCCGTTCAGCACCGCTTTGATGCCGTCGGGTCCCATCACTTCTTCAATCGAAAGAAACAGCAAACGCAGCGCGCCGCTGGGCATTCCGCGTTCTTGGAGCGTGGTGGTTTGAGCATCCATCAATTTTCAGATCACCCCCTTTCCCCTCTCCTGAATCCAATTTCTTTTGGGAGAGGCGGCGGGGGCGAGGGATTATTCCTGCGCGCGTTCCAAAATCGAATACAACAATTCGAGCAGCACGTACTTGACACTCTCTTTTTGCGAAGCAATGCACGGCAACACTTTGATGCCGTCGTCGAGACCGAGCGCGATTTTCAAATCTTCGGGCGACCACGCGTCGGGATGGTCCTGCTTGTTCGCGGCGACGACGAACGGCGTTTCACTGTAACGGCGAAACGTTTCGAGAATCGAACGCGCTTCGCGGAACGTTTCAGGACGCACCGCATCCACCATCACCACAAAGCCGAGCATCCCTTCGGACAAAATTTCCCACATGAAATCGAAACGGCGCTGCCCCGGCGTGCCAAAAAGGTACAGCACCAAATCTTTATCAATGGTAATGCGTCCGAAATCCATTGCCACCGTCGTTTGTGCTTTGACGGCGCGCGTCTCGTCGCTGATTCTGCGTTCTGTGCGTACGACGGCGATTTCGCTGATACTTCCGATAAATTCCGTTTTACCGGCGGCGAAGGGCCCGGTCACCACCATTTTGACGGTCTGCATAAATAATCGCTGAGTGCGGGAAAGATGAATGACGAATGACGAATGATAAAAGACGAACGGCTAACGGCTAACGGCTAACGGCTAACGACGAACGACTAACGCCTTCTAATGCCGTCAATGATACGCAGCAAAACGCCGCGCGATAATTTCACACCGGGCAATGGCGCACGCGGCGCCAACGGTTCAATCCGAATCGGCTGTGCCATTTCAATCAGACCGTTTTGCTTCAAACCGTACACGACGCGGCGCACTTGAAATTCATCCAACTGCAAGTATTCGCCGATTTGTTTGATGGTGTTGCGCGAATTGATAAACGAAATCACCTGCCACTCTTCGCGCGTCAACGAGATATTGCGCAAGTTCGCCCCGGGGCGTTCCGAAAAACGCAGCGGCACTTCGAGGTCAGGAATTTCATCGCGCAACTTTTCCCATTCTTGCTGCCGCCGATTCCCTTCCAAAATCACATTTTCCAGCGAGAGGGGAACCGTGATGCGTTCTTCGGGCGGCAGTTCGTTCGGCTCGAAACGAAAATCGCCCGCGGGCCACGTGAACAATTGATAGACGGTTTCGAGCAAATAGCCGCGCACGCCTTGAATAATATCGTTTTGCGAGAGATAGCCGTTGTGAATGAGGAGCAAGCCCAGTTCTTTGTCCGTATCCACACGCGAACGTTGTTTGACCGCTTGCGCTTGTTCCGGCGTCAAGCGTCCAACCTGCACCAACACGTCAGTCAGACGCGCGGGCTTGCCTTCAAACGACGCATGAATCAGGCGCCCTTCCCGAAAATACAACGCGGCCGGCGCGGCATGACCGTTCGACCCGACTTGGATTACTTCGGGTTTGATATTCAGTGCGCCGGTTTTGTGCGCCAGATTGATGAGGTTCAGTAACTGGTGCAGTGAAAAATCGCGGAGGTTGCCTTTGAGCGCCATGCGTAAATTGGGCTGGAACAATCACAGCAAGAATCGGCAAAAAGGATTCTTGCAAAATTGCTAACAACGCATTTCAAAAGGAATGCAACAGGTTCCGGTCCGGATGACGGGATTTTGCGCCTGCACAGCCATTCCTGAAATGCATTGTAGATGATTATACCTTAAAGGAAAATTCGACGTCAACAGTACTTGTAGTCATGGGTATAGTTCCCTCTGGGGGCTTGTTGCACAAGCGATTAGAAATCGCGGCAACAACCACACAAGTCTGCCCTCGCAGACTCCAACGTCGTAACGTCCGTAGGGACGTTTCGTGCAATTGTTGGCGCGAATTCGATTCGCCCGCAGAGGTAGGGCTGGCACAACGGTTTATGGTTGACACGAACGCGAACCCAACGATAATCGGCACAGTTCCTTCTCTGGAGACACGCATGGAATTGGACGAACGACGCGCCAAAATTATAGAACAGCTTGCAGCAGCGCAAGCAGCACACGCGGAATATGAAGCGACGACACTGAACGGCGTGTACGACCAACAATGGGCGGACTGGTACGCCGAGTATTTGCTCGCGCACGGATGGAATGATTTATTTTCCCAATCATGGGCCGCGGATTCTCTCACCGCCGCGCTCCGCCAAGCCGATGCTGCCCACCGCGCCACCGCGCCGCAACAGCGATGGCACGAGTTTTACGCCGCGCAGTTCGTGCCGAGCTAGCTTGACGACAATCCCAGTTCACGCAGTGTGGACACCACGTCACGCAGCCGCGCGTCATCCCGTATCCCCAAATCCGCACATGCCCGCGCCAGTTCGTCGCCCCATGTTTCGCCCGCATCAACGTTCGGCGCATCCAACGCGACACGTTCTTGAAATGATATGGCAGCCGCATCAATTTCAAAGTCGCGCGGCGGCGTCCACGCTTTGATGTACGAGCAACTTGTCGCGCGTTCCTCGATTGCCGCGCGCAAAAAATCCACATAGGCGCGCGCGGCAATTTCCAACGTGTGTCCTTGTTCCACAAACGCCCGCGCAAATTTTCCGAGCAGCATTCCGCGTCGCGCGTCGCGCGCAAAAAATTCAAACGCGTCGCACAAATTTTTTTCTTCCCGCGCGTCCGCGCGAACTTTAACACACGTCGCGTCAGGCAAATCCGAAAACGCGCCCGTGTCCGTGACGATGCACGCCTTTTCCGCCGCAAACAAACGCAGCAAACTCGCCGACGTTTCGCCCGCCGTCGGATACCGCAAATTCAAACACAAGTCCGCCGCGGCAATGTACGCATCGTACGTTTCGCGCGGCGCGTACCCAATCAAGTCCACCGCATCCGCAATGCCAAGCGTTTTCGTCGCGCCGCGCACGTCAAACAACGGCGACACGCGTCCAACCAACACAAAACGCGAATCCGGAAAGCGCGCGCGAAATTTTGCAAACGCTTCGAGCGCGGGCAGCACGCGTTTGTTCGGCTGCGCATCGCCAAACATTGCAATCACAAATTCGTCACGCGCGAGCTGCAAGGTTGCGCGCGCCGCATCACGCGACATGATTTTCGGAATCTCGATGCCCATCGGAATGACGGCGAGCGGCGTTTTCGGCGCGAGCGGTTGAAGTTGTCTCGCCGCATAGTCGCTGTGAACAATCAATGCCCGCGCCGCGCGTGCGACATTTTCATTCAACGGAAATTCAAAACGGTCCGCGAGCGCGCGCCCGCCGATTTCTCCCCACGCCGCGCGTTCACCTTGCTCACCATATTCGCGTTTCATCGCGGCGAGATAGTCCGCGCGGTTCCCGCGTTCCAATGTCAACCACGCGCGTAAATGATGCAGCACCACATCGTGCATCACCACCACGCCGGGGAATTTCAACAGCGTTTCATAAATCTCGGCGTGCGCGGGCGAATTGCCCATGTGATACAAAATCACATCGTACCGGGATGCGCGCGCGTGAAATTCGTTCAACGAACGCTGCGGAAAATGTTTCAGCGCGCGATTCGTTGGCGCGTAACTGTCAACGACAATTTCAATCTCGGCGTACTCTGCGAGATACGGCAATAGTTCTTCCGAATAATCGCTGATGCCCGTCGGCGCGGGATTGAGCGGAGAAAAAAATGCGACAAGCATGAATGAACAACGGACAATAGAGAATAGAAAATCACCGAATCACCGAATCACCCAATCTCGAATCTCTATCTTTTCAATCCCGCGCGTAGCACTGCCGCCAGCTGGCGCATTGCAGGCACAAACGCGTGAACGCCCAACGGCTGCATCAACGGCAATGACGCATACACAATTCCCGCCGGCGTGCTGCCAAACAAACTCAACAGCGCGGCTTGGGCGAGCCGTTGATGTTCGCTCGAATCCGGATTCAAATTCGCAAACGCATGTTTGATATATCCCAAATCAATGCCCAATTCATCGCCCACAAATGCCTGGGCGGTGTACGCGCGAATTTCTTGCTGCACCGAATCAATCCAAAATGTTTGTTCGACGTGACACGCTTCGTGCGCCAACAGGGATGCCCATGCCTTGAAATCCCAATCGCTCGCATCGGCGCGCAGCGGCATGAGAAAAATCGTATTGATAAAATTCAGCGTGAACCCGCCGTAAATTTTTGGTGTGACGCGAACGCGCGTGCGGCGTTCGTCCAAAACTTTTGCAAGTTCGCGCGCGCGCGGTCCTGCATTTTGCAAAACTTGAAACGCGCGTAGCGCGTCGGGGTGGTCAATGCGCGCGTTCATTGCGTCAATTGCTCGACGACGGTGTTCCACGAAATGTCGCGCACGCGTTCCCGTCCGCGTTCACCCAACACACGGCATTGCGCCGCATCCTCGAACGCATACGCCAGCGCGCGCGCAGTCTCATCGAGCTCCACTCGCGTCACCCAACCATCCTTTTCATTTTCCACAAATTCCAAAATGCCGCCCGCGTCGTCCGTCGTAATCACGGGACGCGCCGCCATCAATGCTTCTACCGCGACGAATCCGTAATCTTCGTCTATCGGCGCATAAAACACCGCGCGCGCATTTGCGTACAGTTCCAACACCCGCGCATCGTCCACAAAGCCCAAGAATTCGACGCGTGATGCGAGGTTCAATGAATGTGCGAGGCGCTGCAAATTTTTTTCTTCTGCGCCCGTTCCCGCGATGAGGACGCGCCCGCGTTTTGTTTTGGCGAGAGCGCGCAGCAGCACATCAATTCGTTTCGTGCGGTCCAAACGTCCGACATACAACACGTAATCGCCATATTCGCCCGCGTAAAATTTTCCCGCGAGTCGTGGGGGCGGATACAGCGGCGTCGCGTCGAGCGCGTTAAAACGTTTCAGCCGCGCCGCGACATTTTTAGAAATTGCAAAGCGCGCGTGCGCTTCGCTCAACGCGCGCGTGTCGAGTTCAAAAATTTGCTGACGCGTTTTCTGGTCGTCGGGCGACGCGGTAAATTCCGAAAGCGGTGTGCCGTACCAATCGTACGCCTGCCGATATTGATGCACGAGCCAGACAATTTTGTGCGGATGCTGCGCGGCGTACGAAGGAAATTTTGTGGCGATGATGCGGTCTATTTTGACGCCGTTCGCCATTTTCAAGTCGAGCAAGCGCCACGCCAACGCGGACTTGAACAATTCCGCGTGCGGCAGCCACTGGAACGGCAGCGCGACAATTTCTGCGCGATGCCCGCGCGTTTTGAGCGCGTCGCACAATCCCTCTGCCAACATTTCCGCGCCCCCGCGCGCAAACGGCACCTGGGCGGAACAAACAAGGATGTTCATCGCTTATCGCGTAGAGCGTATTGCATATCACAAATCCGTTTTCACGTTTGACGTTTGACGCTTCACGTTTGACGCTTCACGTTTGACGTTTCACGATTCTCGTTTCTCTCCCTCTTCCAATGTTGCAATTCTCTTTTCCAATTCCGTTATCCGATGCTCTTGCGCGGCAAGTTCGGTCAAGGCGCGCGCCACCTCGCGATTGAATTGGTTTTGCTGTTGGACGAGTGTGTTCAACAATTCCACAATGACGCGCCGCGTCACGCGTTTTACCAAATACACCGCGCGCCACGCGAACGGCGCGCCGGGTGCGGGGGGGGGCAGCGTCGCGGCAATGTGCCACTGCGCGTTCACCTGCGCGATGGCTTTTTGCAATGCCGAGAGCTCTCTTGTGGACGAAGGCGCGCGTTGGACGCGAGCGCGCAGTTCTGCCAATTCGCGTTCGATGTCTGGTTGTGACATGTGGTTAATTCCGTCGCCCGAACGTCGGCACAAAACGTTTGACGCGTTCCAAGCTTGTCCCGAGCGCAATCGAGGGATTGCTGCGCGCTTGCGCGATGGCTTCCAATTCGCGCGCCCATTGTGTTACGCTCGCCAATTCTTGTTCCAACGCGTTCGCGTACCGCATGACCGCGTGGGCATCGGGTTTCGCAAAACTGGGCAAAATTTCTCGACTCGCGTTTTTGTTTGAACGCGCGTGGGTCTCGCCAAGAATTTGCAGCAACATGTCTGCGCGCGCAGCCCACGTTTGCTGCGCGAGAAATTCATTCAACACGCGCGCATGGACGCGCGTCTGCGCGGCATCTTGAATCGCTTGCGCGAATTCTTGTGGCGAATACGCGACGCGCACATACGGCAGCTGTTCCAACTGCGGCGCGTACGATGCGACGACGGGCAGTTGCGCGGCGAGATATTCGTAAATTTTTATCGGGTCACGTCCGCGCGTGAAATCATTTTCGGGAAACGGCGCGAGCGCGACATCGAATGCTGCCGCATACTTGGGCAACTCTGCATGTGCAATCGCGCCGTGAAAAAAAATGTTTGGAAAATTTTTCAAACGTTCACGCACCGACGGACGATGCGGTTCGGGGTCCACCGCGCCGAGCAAATGAATCCGCCAACGCGGACGCGCGCGCGCGACATGCGCGACGATTTCCGTATCGAACATCGCCTCCATCAGCGTTCCCCAAAAACCGAGTGTCAATTCGCCGCGCTGCGCATTCGGCGCGCGCGCCGCATTGCGTTGCCACAAGTTCGCGTCAATGCCATTCGGAATCACCTGCGCGCGGTTTCCAAAACGCGCGAGCGAATTGGCAATGTGCGGGGTGACGCCGAGCAGCACATCGCTTTCGTGTACGAGAAAAATTTCTGCATCGGTTACAAATTGCGTGTACCCCAACGCGGGCGCGGCGGCGAAATCGTCCATTGCGTAATAGACAATTTTGAAATGGTGTGCGCGCAACAACGGAATCATTCGCGCGAACGGGTCAAAGGGCGCGGAAAAAATCGCGACGCGCGTTTGAGTTTCTGAAATGCGCGCGAGTATATTTTTCGCAACGCCCGCGAGTTCACCCGTCGGCAGTCCAAACCACGCGCGCCGCAATTCCGTTTGCGTCATGCCGAGTTCCGTCAATGCCACAATTTCAATCGGCAAACGTTCGACGTTGCGCGTCGCCGCCGGCTGCGGCTCGACAAACAAAACGGAATGTCCGCGCTGCGCGAGCGCGCGCGAAATTTGCGTCGGGTTGTGCGCGCCGCCCGCTTCATCCCATGCGAGGGTGCTGAAATAAATCACATTCATCTTGACGTTTGACGTTTCACGTTTGCTGACTCACGTATCAACGTTTCATACAACGCGCGCACTTGGACGTACTGCTGTTCCCATGTCATTGCGCGCAAAACTTTTTTGTGTCCGTGTTCGCCGAAACGTTTTGCTAACGCGCGGTCACTTGACAACTGCACGATGCGCGCCGCAATCGCGTCGACGTCGCCGAATTTTACCAAAAATCCGTTTTCCCCGTCGTCAATCACTTCGGGAACGCCGCCCGCCTGCGCGCCAATCACCGGCTTGTCGTACAGCCACGCTTCGAGATAGACAATGCCAAAGGAATCGGTGCGCGAGGGCATGACGAACACATCGCACGCGGCGAGCAAATCACGTTTCGTCGCATCGTCAATGAAACCGAGCTGCCGCACGCGGCGTTTCACTTCAGCAGGTTGCTGCGCGAAAAATGCTTCAAAGGCGGACATTTGTGAACCTGCGAGTACGAGCGTTGCATCTGTTTTTTCCCAAACGCGTTGCATCGCTTCAACCAAATGGACGGTGCCTTTGTCGAACGCGGCAGTCCCGATATAGGCGACGATGGGCGATTCGACATTGAACGCGGCGCGGAAACGCGCGGCATCTCCGCCCGCCAATGCTTTGGGTTCAACGCCCGCGCCGATGCGGTGAATTTTTTCGCGCGCAATGCCGTGTTCCATCAACGCTTCCCCCTCGCGCTGCGTCATCACAATCACCGCGTCCGCGCGTTGCAGCATTTCCAATTGATGAGGCATCGTGTAAAAGCGGCGCACCTGCGCGTCGTCGTCTTCGCCCAAATGCAAAAACGGCGTCAATACGAACGGAATTTTTTTGCGCCGCGCGAGCCGATACGCCGCGTACACACACGAATCGAGCGAAATGTTTGCGGTATGCACGAGGTCAAAGTGTTCGGACGTGGTGTCGAGGGCAGCGTCGAGCGAAGGAACGTACGGCGTCAAACGCGCGAGCGAAAATAGAAATCGTGTGCTGACGAACGGCATTTGTGAAAGCAATGCCATGCCGCGTTTGAAAATTGGAAACGTGAGCGGTGACAGCGGCAAGTATTTGATTTCGAAACGTTCGATAAACACGTCATTGTGCGTTTCGTTGACCAATTCCACCGCGCGTTTGTCGGCGCGCCAAAAACGTTCGAGGTCCCACGCGTCGGTAGTGTACACGGTGATGGCGTGTCCGTCGCGCGCGAGGCGTTCGGCGATTTCTTGGAACGTGAGTTCCGCGCCGCCGATGTATGGATAGTAACGCTGAATGACGTGAAGGATTTTCAAGATGCGTCAATCTAGCTTTAATGCGCGTTTGATTTTTTTGGAAACGGTTGATTCGCGCAATGCGTTTTCCAAATCGCCAATGTGGTTCTCGCGGTCCTGGACGATACGTTCAAGATGCTGCGCGTATGCGCGCCAGCGGTCTGTTTCCCTGTCCGCGTTCGGTATTGCGCCGCGCGGGGGGGGGGGCAAGGTGCGCGCGTGATGCGGCAGGGCGTTCAATTCCTTCCACAGCGCGTCGGTACGTTTCGCCCACGTTTGTTCTGCGAGATACGCGTCAAGTTCTGCGCGCGAAATCGGTTCCTGCGCCGCGCGTTCAATGTGTTGTAAAAATTCATTCGCATCGCGCGCGAGATAGACATGGGGCATGTCGGCAAGTTGTTCGAGATGCGTCGCGATGACCGGTTTATAGCAGGCAAGATATTCGTACACTTTCAAGGGGTCGCGCGCGAGATTGAATGGCGTAACCGGTGTAGGCAAAACGCACGCATCAAAATGTGTCGCGTACTGCGCCAATGTTTCGCGCGTGACGCTTGGATGAAAATGTACGTTGTGTGATGCGAGGGCGCTTGCAATCGAAGGGCGTGCGGCGTCAAGGTCATGCGCGCCGATAAAATGCCACTGCCAATTTGGACGCGCGCGCGTCAGCGTTTGCAGCAGCGGTACATCCAAATTGTAATCCCACATCGTCCCCCAGAACCCAAGTGTGATTTCGCCGCGTACAAGACCTGCGGGGTTGGGCGAACTCGGTTCGCCATAAAACACTCGCGGGTCTTGTACACGAAACGGTTCGAGGTCAACACCATCGCGAATCAGCGCGACATTTTTTTGTGCTTGCCCTGAGCCAGACGAACGGGCGAGAAATTTTTCGCGCAAACGCGGCGAGAGCGTAACAATCAAATCGGAATTTTCCGCGAGATACGTTTCCGCGACATCATCATAACAAAACACATTCAACGCGCGCATCTCTGATATGTCATCCAACACATCATACACGAGCGCGTATCCGCGCGCGGCAAAGGGCGCGAGCAGTTCGAGCGCGGGGCGAAAGGGCGCAGAGCAAATGACGACGCCCGGTTCGTCCGAAAAGACATGCGGCAAACGCGTCTCGAGGTCAGTGGGCGCTGCATAGTCAAACCCGTACCACGCGCGCACAACCGTCTGTTCGTCCCAACCCAGCTGCTGCAAATTCAAAACCGAGAGCGGAGACTCGTCCGGCGAGCGGCTCTTTTCGATTTCGATGTAAGCGACGGAATGCCCGCGCTGCGACAGTTCACGCGCGAATTGGACCGGGCGATGCGCCCCGCCGGAATTGTCGGCGGCGATGGGGCTGATGAAAACGATGTGCATGAAGCGTAAAACGTTAAGCGTTAAATACAAAAATCATGTTGCAAAATGTAAATACTTGTTATAAAAGATTGTTTCATGTGTAATACAAATATAGAAAACTATATCTAGTGAAGATTATTGAGATTATTTTCGTGAAAATCGTTGTTTTAGCCACCATAACACGTTAAAAGATTGCAATTTGTTAATATGCGCCTGTTTTGCGTCAACATCGCTTTTTAGATTGTGAATGTATCTGGTCCGCTCATCAAGTAACTGTTCTGTGCGAGCGATATAGTGACGGACATTTGCAGATTGCTCCGTTTCTCGGTACCACAACGCGGCTGGAATGGTTGGCACAGCTGTCAAGGGCGAAATTTCTTGGAGTCGCACAAGCAGCTCGTCAACGCGCGCGCGCCACGTACAGTTTTTCAAGTACGCATCAATGACGCTGCGGTCAATGGAAATGTTCGCGGCGCGTTCGACGGCTTGCAAAAATTCTTGCGGGGAATCGGCGAGATACACATACGGCATGTTCGCCAACTGCGGCAAGTGCGTTGCGACAACAGGTTTGTAACCACTCAAATACTCGTACACTTTTAACGGGTCACGCGCGCGATTGAATGCGTTGTCGGGAAACGGAATCAGCGCGACATTAAATCTTTCAAGATAACGCGGCAATTCCTCATGCGCTACGCGTCCAAGCAGTTTAACATTCGACACTGCGCGCAGACGTTCCTCGACGCGCGGCAAATTGGAATCAACATCAATGGGCCCAATCAATTCAATCGTCCATTGCGGGCGCGCGCGCGCAAGGTATTCGATGAGTCCGACATCCACGTTGAACGCGTTGACGTGACCCCAAAAGCCGAGTGTGAACGCTGCCGCGTTCGGGGGCGCGCGGTGTTTTGGCGCATACGCGCGAAAAAGTTCGACGTCGAATCCTTGTCGCAATAAATGAATCGGCGCGCGGTGTTCCCACTGCGATAATTTTTCGACGAGCGTTGTCGAAACGGCAAGCACCAAATCGCTCTGCGCCACCAAAAATTTTTCCGCTTCCACATTCGCAAAATACAAACCGATTTCGGGAAACGCTTCAAAATCGTCGAGCGCGTCGTACACGATTTTGTAACCGCGTTCTCGAAACCAAGAAAACCATTCGACAAAGGGAACGAAGGGGTCTGCGTACATCACAACGCGTTCCGCGTGCGGTGTTTCAAATTCGTCGAGCGCGCGCAAAAATGTCTCGCGTGAATGGATACGCGGGTCAAGCCCGAACCACGCGCGGCGCAGCGCGGTCTCGGTATAACCCAATTCCGCAAAACTCAACACCCGCAAATTTTTTTGCGGCGCGACATTTTCACTCTTGACCACTTCGACAAACAAAACGGAATGCCCGCGCGCCAACAGTTCGCGCGCGAAAAAATGAATGGGACGCCCTACCCCGCCCATTTCCGTCCAGCCCTGCGTCGAGAGAAAAACAAAATCCATGCCGGTTCACGCGCCACGTTTCACGAGACGCGCCAGCTGATTCAACACGCGCATCACGCGTCCGTTCGCGTACGCGTCGCGCTGCGCGGCAATGTCCATTTTGTCGCGCCACAATTCATCACGCGCGTTTTGCAGCAATGGCACGAGTGCGGTGAATGCGCGAATCGCTTCCTCGTACTCTCCAAATGTTGTGTCGTCGCGTTCGAGCGGCGGAAGCGTTTGTGCGTACGCATACGCGTCGGCAATCGTCTGCGCGTGTTGTGACCAACTGCACGTTTCGAGTAAATGTTCGCGCAGTTTTGTTTGGCGCGGCGCGCGTTGCGCTTGCAAAACCGCGCGGTGAATGCTTTCTACATCCCCCGCGTCGCAATATGCGCCCGCCTCTCCGACATAGTCGCGCGCGCCATGTTCGCGGGTGAGCGCGATGTTGCAGCCCGCAACCGCTGCTTCCAGCGTCACCAAGCCAATCACTTCGAGCCAACTGACGAGCGCGTGTGTGTGCGCGGCAGCATACGCGGACGCGAGTTCCGCCTCCGAAAGCGACGGCAAGAAATACACATTCGCGCCCGCGTTACGTTTGCACAATGCCAAATAATGCGGCGCAAGCGAACCGCCTGCCAACACGAGCGTCACGTTTTCATCGCGCAGCGCGCGAATCAAATTCAATTGATTTTTGTTCGCGTCCACGCGTCCGACGCACAAGACAAAATCGCGCAGCCCGAATTTTTCATGAAAAAGTTTTGGCGATGCCTGAGCATACCGCGTTTCAACACCGGACCACGCAATTACAATGCGTTCGCGCGCAATGCCAAAATCATTGACCAGCGCGTCGGCTTCGCTCGGCGACAATGCAATCAACACATCGCACGCGTGATATATGACGCGCAGCAACGCGCGCTCGCTCTCGAGCTGCGCGGCGCGGATTTTTGCTTCGCGTTCCGCTGTCGCGTCGGCATGAGACAATTCCGCCTGCGCGAGACCTTCGGTAAGATAACGCGTCGGATTCCAATACAGCGCGGTGGCGATGACGCGCAAACCCGCGCGTCGCGCCGCGAGCAAATTTTGAAATGTGCTGTAGACATCGGGCAAACTGTACAGGTGCGCGAACGCGTATGCGCCCTGTGGTGTTTCTCCGACGCGCGCGGCAAGGTCCCACTGGACGCCGCACGCAGCAATTTCGCGCTGCGTAGATTGAAACAGCGTCTTCATGCCGAACGCGTGCGCGGGCGGATAAACAAAAATATTCATCGCAAAAATTTTCGCGCCCACCGCGCCAGTGGAAATTTGGCGAGTCGTTCCTGTTCGGCATTGCGCGCGATGACAATCGCTTCCAATTCGCGCGCCCACATCGCGGTCTCGCGCGCGCGTGTTTCCAAGCGCGCCGAAAAAGTCTCGCGTAAATGCAGCAATTTGGTGAGTGCGAGTGCGGCGGCTTGCCATGCTTCCGCGTTCGCGCGCGGAATAAAAGGTTGCGGCTGCGCGGCGATTTCTTGATAGCATTCGCGCAAGGTGTGCGCGGCGCGTTCCCAGGTGAAACGTTCCGCGAGCCCGGATGCAAGACGCGTTTGACGCGGTGCGTCATACGCGGCGCGAATGGCGTCGTGAATCGAACGCGGGTCGGCGGGGTCGCACAACACAACATCGTCGCCAAAGTATTCGCGCGCGGGACCGTTTTGCGTCATCACGAGATTGCAGCCCGCGACGGCGGCTTCAAGCGCGGACAAACCGACTTCTTCCCACCAACTCGCCAACACATGCACGCGCGCGGCGGCGAGCGCATCGGCAATCTGCGCGGGCGTGAGCGCGCCGATGAAATAAACATTCGCGCTTGCTTCGCGTTTGCACAATTCCAAATAATTGGCATCGGGCGCGTTGCCGGCAAACACGAGCGGAATCGTTTCGTCGCGCCACGCGCGAAGGACGCCGATGGTGTTTTTGCGTTCCTCGATGCGCGCCGCCGAAAAAATAAAATCGCGCACGTTGTGCGTTTGAAAAAAACGTTCGGCATCACCGCGCGCATAATCAGGATTTACCCCGTTGTACACCACGCGCATTTTCTCACGCGCCGCGCCGAATTCCTCTGCGAGCAAATTTTCTTCGCCGCGCGATTTGGGAAAAATGTGCGCTGCCGCCTGACAAACGAGTTGATGCGTGGCGCGCGAAAATTGTTCGCTCTGCATAAAAAGTTCGCGTGACAAGGCGCGGTCTTGCTCGTCCAAGTTGCCGAGAAAAAATTCGGGGCGTTCGCCGCGTGTCGCGCGTAAACGCGTTTCAAACCAATGCGCGTGCGACCAATAAATCGGCGTGACGACGAGAGGTTTGTGCGCGGCGCGTGCGCGTGCAACATATTCAAGCGCCACAGCGCCGTCCGTCAAATTGTAAAGATGAACAAGCGTGTACGGTTCGAGCGCGTGCGCGGGGTCATCGGAAATATCACACACAATCTTCTGCGCGCGCAGCGCTTGCATCGTGTGTTCGAGCGAAACCAAATCGCCGCCGTGTGGCGCAGTGCGGCGGCGCGTCCAGAACAGGACAGAAATTTCACCCATTCGATTTTTTCACCGCGCCGCGCAATGCCGCGCGCAGCGAAGGCGGCTGCTGCAAACGCGCTTGCATCTCTAATGCCCACGTTTCCAAATCGCGTTTGCCTTGTTGCAACTTACTATTTTCGCGTTCGAGTTCGTCGTAATTTTCCGCCATGCGAATCGCCAACTGTTGCAGCGCGTCCCAGTGGATGTTTGGTTCATGGCGCTGCGCGAGAATTTCGTCATACGCCTCGCGCGTCGCTTGCGCGGAACGTTCCCATGTGAACTGCGCGCGGATTTTTTCCGCCAGCTGTGTTGTGCGCGGATGTTCGAGCGCAATCTGAATCGCGGCGCGTATCGAATCGGGACGCGCGGGGTCGCACAACACAACATCATCGCCAAAGTATTCGCGCGCGGGCCCGTTTTGCGTCATCACGAGATTGCAGCCCGCGAGCCCGGCTTCGAGCGCGGCGAGCCCCACTTCTTCCCACCAACTCGCCATCACATGCACGCGCGCCGCGGCACCGGCATCCGCGATTTGCGCGGGCGTGAGCGCGCCGACGAAATGAACATTCGCGCTTGCTTCGCGTTTGCACAATTCCCAATACGCGGGTTCAGAAATCGGACCCGCCAACACCAATGGAATGTTTTCCTCGCGCCACGCGCGAATCAGTCCGATTTGATTTTTGCGATGTTGAAAACGCGCCGCGCTAAAAACAAAGCCGCGTACGCCAAACTCTTGTTCAAATCGCGCGGCGTCGCCGTTCGCGTACTTGGCGTCCACGCCGTAAAACGTGAGCTGCATTTTTTCGCGCGGCGCGCCAAATTCCTTTAGCAAAAGTTCGCCTTCGCCGCGCGAGAGAATCAAAATTTTAGCGGCGATGCTCAACACCAACTGCTGCGCGTCGCGTAACAATTCCGCTTCGCGTTTCCGCGTTGCGCGCAAACGCGCTTGCGCGTCCTCTGTCGGCGCGTCCAAAAAAAATTCGGGATACTGCGCGGGCGTTGCGTGTTGATACGTTTCCAGATACTGTGCGTGGCTCCAGTACAGCGGTGTGACAACGAGCGGCTTGTGGGCGCGCAGCGCGCGCAGCGCATAGTCCGTCGCGGAATACGGGTCGCACAAATTGTACAAATGCGCAATGTCGTACGAATCGAGCGCGATATGCGGGTCATCGGAAATGGTCGCGCGAACGTCGAACGCGCGCAGTGCGTCAACTGTCGCCCGGAGCGCAACCATATCGCCGCCCGGTTTGTACGGACGACGGCGAAACCAATAGAGGACGGAAAGCGGTGCGTGGCGCATCATTTCAGCGTGGGGATGAATTTTCTAAACCGCGCGGTCAAGGATTGTTCATGCGCGTGGTTGGCGCGTTCCAATTCCTGCGCCCATTGTTGCAGCTGCGCGACTTCTTGTTTCAATTGCGCGTGTTCGCCCAACGCGGCGAGGAGCTGCTGCCATTCGCGCACTTCCAAACGCGCAATCGGCTGCGCGTTTGCGATTTGTTCCAGTTCCGCCGCGTCGAATGCGCCGTACCGCGCGCGCGGCTGGTGCAACATGCGCGCGGTCAATTCCAAAAACGTGTCCGCGCGTTGACTCCATGTGTGTTGTTTGAGAAATTCGTCAAGCACCCGCAGTTCGACATGTTCTTGCCGCGCGCGTTCAATTTCCGTGATGGCTTGTTGCGCGCCGGATGCGATGTGCACGTACGGAATGCCTTGCAACTGCGGCATATGCGTGGCGACGACGGGTTTGTAACACGCGAGATATTCGTACAGTTTAATCGGGTCACGCCCGCGCGACATTTCGTTATCGGGCGCGGGAATGAGACACACATCAAAGGCGCGCGCGTAATTTTTCAGTTCGGCGTGCGGCACGCGTCCGTGAAAACGAACGTTGGGGAATTCCGCCAACGGTTCGTACACCGAATACGCTTGCGGCACGGGTTCGTACGGTCCGAGCAAATTGATTGCCCACTGCGGCTTGGCTTGAGCAAGCGCGCGCAAGAGTTCCGCGTCCACCATCGGCGCGATGAGCGAACCCCACATGCCGAGTGTGCATTCCGCGCCGCGCAAAACATTCGCGGGAAGATGCGTCGCGTTTTGAAATTCGCGCGGCTCGACGGCATCGGGAACGAGTTCGACATTTCGCCCAAAGCGCGCCAATTTTTTTGCGACGGGTTCTGCGAGGGCAAGATTCAAATCGGCGCGCGTGACAAGATAGTCTTCGAGGCGCGGATTGAATTGATTCATTCCCAACGCGAACATCGCGGCGTAATCGTCCTGCGCGTAATAGACGCACCACGCGCCGCGCGTTTGCAAAAAAGCAAGCAGCTGCGCGAACGGCGCGAACGGGGAATTGAGAACGACGATGCGCGGTTCGTTCGCGGCGAATGTTTCATCCAACCATTTTTCGATGCGCGGAAAAATTTCGGTGAGCGCGCCGAGCGGCACACCGCGCCATGCCAACATGACCGCGAGCGGATGCACGCCAAATTCCTCCAGCCCCGCGATGGAAATGTTCAAGCCGCGCGTGTCGCGCGTTTCGCTGCGGCGGTGTTCGAGAAACGCGACGCGGTGCCCGCGTGAGGCGAGTTCGAGCGCGAGACGCGTCGGCGCGTACGTTCCGCCCGTTTCGTCCCACGCCATCGTCGAAAGAAACAAGACGTTCACACTTGCCTCAATCGCCGCAACGCGCGGACGAGCGGGTGCGCTTCGAGTTTTTCCAAGTCCGCCATACGCGCTTGCGCCCACGCCTGCTGTTCTTGAATGATACGCGCGCGTTCCTCGGCGGTGCGCCGCCATGCTTCGCGCTGCGCGGCATGTTCGTACACCTTGTCCCACACCTGCGCGCTCGCTTTTTGCTGTTCGTCTAAAAAGGCTTCCAACGTTTCGGGCGCGGTCAAACTCAACAGACCAAACAACAAACTGCGGCGCGCGTTCGTCGTTTCGTTTTGCGTCAACAACATTTCCGCGCACGCGTCGAATGACGCCGCTGCTTGCGCGGAATCTTTTGTGTCGGGCAAATCCGCGCGTTCGTTCAGTTGCGCGTACAACGCGCACGCGTCGGCATGAACGCGCCGCAAAATTTTTTCGCCGCTGTCGGGCAACGGCGCGCGTCGCAATTCATTCGCTTGGTACTGCGCGTCGCGCGTTGCCGCGCCCAAATTCAATTCCAAACCAAAACGTTCGCGGAGCAAGCGGTTGAACGTTTCGATTTGGTCAATGATTGCGTAACTGTGACAGAGCAGTGTTTGTTGTGGATGCCGCGTGTGAAAATCCGCAAGCGCGCGATTGTACGCATACCACGCTTCCAAACCTTCGAGCAAACCGAGCATGCGCAATTGATTGCGGCGCATGAGCGAGAGCAGCACGTCGAACGGGTGACGATAGACGAACAAAAAATGCGCGTTGGGAATTTTCTCGCGCCAAAATTCCAGAAACAAACTCGTGCGCGGGTCTTTCCAGCCCCACACGCCAAATTGCGCGCGTGCGGCGAGCAATTCGTTCGCGCGCGCGTGTTCTTGTGTCGTTGGCTCGAAATGAAAATCACGCTCCACCAAAATCGCTTTGCCGCGCGCGTGCAACACGCGCTCGTGAAATTCATAAAATTCGACATCCTCAAAAAAACCGCGCGGATTTTGCGAATTTGCTTCGAGCAGCTGCGCGCCGAAATGCACACCTGCGCGCTGAAACAACGACGCAATCAGCGACGTGGCAGAGCGATGCATTCCGGTGAGAATGAGGACGTGAGACATAGAAATCAATGGACAATGCACAATGCACAATCATGTAATCCAATTTCCAATTTCCAATTTCCAACTTTAATTTCCAACCTTCAAACACCCTTGCTTGTTCTTGGCGAAATATTTTTCCGCGAATTCGGGCATGGTATAGTAACGCCCTCGCCCTATCGCGCGGCAGCGGTCCAACAGGGTCAAACCGCTGACCGCGTTCTCGATAAACTTGGAATGGGCGGGATTGGAAAAATGACCCGGGCGCGCGCGTGAAAGCGAAATCAGCGCGGGTCTTTGGGCAAGCGTCGCGTTCACCATGCCGCGAAACCCTTCCGGTTCAAACAAGTCCACCGCGCGGTCCACGCCGCCGAAAATGTAAATGTACTTGTTGACATTCGTGCGCTGCATAAAAAACAACAGGTCTGTTTTGCCGAGCAGCCACAACGGCGCGTCGGGACTGATGATGCGATTCAACTCGTCGGCAACGCGCTGCTGCTGCTGCCATGTGGTGGGGGTCGGCTCGCCGCCCATCGGCTGTGTGATGCGAACGAGCATAAAACTGACAATCACGCAGGCGAGCGCGGCGTACACAATTTGCCGCGCGATCAATGAGGCGTTGAAAATTTTCAACACGCGCAAACAAATCGTCCACAGCAGCCACGCGGCAAACATCGAAACAAAGGGCAGCAGCGGAATCCAGTCGGGATAATTTTGAAAATCCGAAAACGAGTACGCCAAAAATCCAAAGACGACGAGCAGGGTTGCCGACGTGCGCCGATTTTGAAACATAAAGTAAAACGCGCGACGCGCGATTGCCCGGACGCGCGCCTGCTTGGTTGAAACGAAATGCGCGCCGAGCCATGTCACCAGACCCGCCGCGCCGAGTGCGCCAAAAACAATGTGCGTGCCAAAACCTTCGTAAAACGTTTTGCCCATTTGCCACACGCGCGCGTCAAATCGTTTGCTGACCGCCTGGCGCATCAACGCGGGCGCTAAAAAGGTTTGTTGAAGCATTTCGACGTGCGCGTTGTGCGCGAAAAAATAAACAAAGTATAGCGCGAGAACAACGAACGCCGCGCCCAGTGTGATTGCGACGGCGCGCCGACGCGTCGAAAATGTTTTGCCGCCTTGTACTGCCGCGAGCAATACCGCGACGACGAGATAACCCCACGCGATTTGCCACGCGAGACCCGCCGCGCCCGCGCCCGCGCCCGCCCAGAGCCATTTGCGTTTGTGCAAAAAATAAATTGTGCCGAGACCCAACACGAGCATCAACGATTTGGGTTCGAGCGTCGTCGCCGCGCGCACCGCGTAACCGTGAAAACCAATCAGCACGAGTCCCGCGAGAAACGCAACGGCGCGCGAACGTGTGAATACTTTGCTCGTGACGTACGTCAGCACGACGACGCTCGCCATCACCAGCATTCCGGCGATGCGAAAGGAAATGAGATGATGCGCGCCGAACACATCGCCGAGCCGCATCACCGCGCCGCCAAACAAAAACGTGAGCGATGCTTGTTCGTTGAACGCGTATTTGTGCGGCGCGAGTCCGAACGCGACGAGCTGCGAGAGGTACGCAAAAATTCCGGGGTCGAAATAAATGGAACGCTGAAACGGCGCGTATTGCCACAACACGACAAGCGTGACGAAAAATAAAATCAGCGGCGGCGCCAGCAGCAACAACCATTCGCGCACACGCAGTTCGGATTGCGTCAACGGCTCATTCCTTTGTAACGCGCGCAATGCAAGTTTCATTCGGAAGGCGCCGGACAATTTGTGCCGAGCGCGGCAAGTTTGACGATGAGTCGTTTGGCGTTCGCATCATAAAACCAACCGCCGTTCGCGCGCGCCGCTTGTTCTTCGCTCGCATATTCGCGCAAGGGAGCGCCCCACTCGGCATTCACGCCGACTGCGCCGTCCAACGTTCGGACAACGTTCGGTCTCTTTTGCACGCGCGCAATGCGATACAGCAAGGGCTGTGATGGAACTTGGTCGAGCGTGCAGAGTGTGACGCGCCTTTGTTCACTCGTCACGTCAAAGGTGAGCCAGCCATTTGCCGCGTCGTAATAGCGAAAGGTGGAATGCGCGTTCGGGTACACGTTCACCGTCAAAAATTTTCGTGACGCATTCGTGCCGTGTCCGGTGACGTTGTTGCGGACGTGCATGGGAACAATCGCGCCGCGCAAAATAAAAATCGGCTCGCGTCCGAGCGGGACGGGATACGTAATCGCGCGGTTGCCCGCGAACGTTTGCGCTTCGTCCCAATAGTTAATCCATTCACCGGGCGGCAATTTGACGCGAATGTTTTTGTGATAGTCCGTCACGTAACGCACAAAAATTTCATTGCCGAGCTGCGCGGAATAATTCGCCGGATTCATGTTGCGAAAAATCGGCGCTTGCGTTTCGTACGCCTCTTGTTGATAACTGTACAAGTACGGCGCGAGTTCGCGGTGCAGCGTCGCGTAATAACGGTACGCCTCCATGACGCGCGAGGGATAGCGCGCGTCCCACGGCTGCGCGCCTTTTGGCACATTTTCCATCACCGGTTGAAACGCGCCAAAGTGCATGCGGCGAATGTACGTCTCCGCATCCGGTGACGACGTTGCGAACCCGGAAAATTCGTTGAACGGCAGCGGCATGAGCGACGCGGAGTCAAACACGCGGCGAATGCCCTCGCGCATTCCTTCAAAATCGGTGGATAGGTCATTCACGTACGCGACGTCTGCATATTCGGCGAGAAATTCATCGCTCGGGGTGTTTTTGCCATAGCGTTTGAAAATGACAACGCCGTCGGGAATGTGCGCGCGTTGATAATTCAACAATTCGAGCGCGTATTGCTCCGCGTAGGCGATTTGACCATATCGGTCGTCGGGACGCACATTGTCTGTGTAGAAACCGCCGAGCATTCCGCCGACGCGATTTCGCAAGCGGTCCAACAAACTGCGATAGTACGCAACGGCATCGGGATTGTTGAAATCAATCCAGCTGCCGTTTCCCGTAAAATCGTCCGTGATAATGACGTTGCCTTCGCCGTCCGTCACAAAATAGTTGTTCGCCAACGCGACATGATATTCCGGGCAGCGCAGCGCAATCAGCGGCACCGTCCAAAAAATTCCGCGAATGCCGAGCGCGTTCATGCGTTTGATGACGCGATTGCTGTAGCGAAATTCGCCGTTGCCCGCGCAGGTCTGCCATGTGCGCGCGTCGAAATGAAATGCCGTCACAGGCAAGTCCCATTCATCAATCGCGTCGAGATTGTCCATGATGGCTTGTTCTCTGCCGTCCGCGCCCAGAATCGGACCGAGAATCCACGAAACAGGCGGTTCGTCGCCCCAATCCGGCGCGGCGCGCGTTTGCCGCGGCGTACCGCTTTCGGCAAGCACGAAGCAAACGCTGAGGACAAGAGCAATGAGTACAAGACGCATGGTTACAGTGTCGCGTCGCACAGAAATTTTCTGTGCGACGCGCGCAGAAAATTATTGTTTCAACACAAGCAGACGCATATTGGCGCGCCCAAAAAGCGCAACCTGTTCGTACCGTCGTTCCATCCATCGGTACAGCGGCTTGGTCCAATCGAGACGCGTCTCGCGCGCGAGCGTAATCACTTTGGGCGGATTTTGGTCGAGCGCGTCAATCATGCCTTGCATTCCGCCGGGTTCCGATGCCAGCACGCCCAAACCCGACTTGCTGCCGAGATGCAAAATTTTTGTCGCGTTCGGTTGTTGCGTTTCTATCAAAACAATCGCATTGCCAAACGACAGCACGCGGTCTCCCGGCTGCAAGTACTCTTTCGCCGCGTTTGCGACTTGCACTTGGTCTCCAAACGTCGTGCCGGTGATGCGATAACCCCACACGTCGAACCAATACACATACAGCAACGCGGCGGCAACGAGCGCGAGCAAAATCATTTGCGCTTGCGCCGCGTTTGGAACGCTTGATGAAATGCCGCGCGTGAGCGCGCGCGAGAGAGTTACCGCGAGCCAACCGACGCCGAGCGCAACGACCGGCATCAACGGAATCAAATCGGGACAATAATCAAAATCAATGAGTGTAAATGCGGCAAAACCGAACGCATACAAAATCAACGGCGTGCGCCGCAAATCGAGCGGCAAACGTTTTGCGCGCGCGGCAGAAACGATTTGCGCGGCGAGCATACTGAAAAAGCCCAACGCGCCAATTCCATTCAACCAGTACTCGCCGAGCGAATAGCAGTACAGCGCGCCATCTTCGATAATCTCCGCCAGATTGCCGTCAACCGTTTGAAACAATGGCACGCGCGCCTGCGTGTTGTTGAAATGCGTGACGTTTGCGCCAATCGTGGCGTTATATGCCGCGAGCAGCGCGTTATTCGCGACGAGATACAACATGACGAATGCAAACGGCGCGAGAAATCCCAAAAGCAAGCGCGCATTGTTTTGCAATCCCGCGCGCAAATTTTCTTGCGGACGCGCGCGCTTGCTTTCCAAAAACGGCGCGAGCAACGCCAACAGCATCGCAATCGCTTGCACCATCAGCGCGGGCTGCCACGCGAGCGTACTCAATGCCGCGCACACGCCTGTCCAGCCCCATCGTTTTTGCGCGAGAAACGCCAACGCCAACAGCGCAAACAAAATGACGAATACTTTTGGTTCGGGTCCCGTGAGCGCGCGCAAGCCGTAAAAATTCCAGCTTGCCATCACAATGCCCGCCAGTATGCCCACCGCGCGCGATTGAAACAACACGCGTCCTGCCCAATACGTCGCGCTCGTCGTCGCCATCACCATCGCGAGTGACATGAGCCGCGTGCCCATGATGTCCGAAATGCCAATCACGCGCGCGACAAATATCGCAAACGCGCTCACAAAATCGGCGAGCGGCGCTTTGATGATGGCAACGTCGCGATAAATTGCGTTGCCCGCCAACATTTGCTGCGCGGCGTAAATGTGAAATGTCGTGTCGTGCGGAATCGGCTGCCGCAAAATATCGTACTGCAACGAATACGCGGCGGCGCATAACGCCAGCGCAATCATCCACCACACATCGGCGTAACGAATCAGTAAAACGCGGAGGTCTTGAATTCGAGTGGACGCAGAGGGACGAGCGAGGGAATTTATTTCAACGGTCACAGTAGAACAGTTATAATGCCTGCGATGCAGTTTCTAAAATGGATTGGGCTTGGGTTCGCGCTGTTTGTTTTGAATGCGTGTCAACCGACGCCTGCGGCACCCGCGCAAATCGCGCAAGGTCCGCTCGTCGGCGCAGTGACGGATACGTCAGCAAACGTTTGGGT
This sequence comes from uncultured Chloroflexota bacterium, assembly GCA_937870825.1. Taxonomy (GTDB): domain Bacteria; phylum Chloroflexota; class Anaerolineae; order UBA4142; family SHND01; genus SHND01. Next base: position 65,129 of record CALMZO010000056.1, read on the forward strand.
GCGTACCAATCAAGCAGCGCGTGTACAAATCGAATACGCAACCGACGCAGCGTTGCAAAACAAAACGACGAGCGAAACCCGAACCACCGACGCAAGCAGCGATTTTACCACGATTGTTTCAATCCCCAAGCTCGCGCCGCAGCAGACGTATTTTTACAATGTCCTCATAAATGACGTTCCGCAATTGAGCGCGCCGTACCCGCAATTCCAAACGTTCGCGCCGCGCGGTTCGGATGCGCCGTTTCGTTTCGTCATCCTCACCGATTTTCGCACCATTTCAAAAATTACGCAGAGCGTTGACACCTTCAAACGCGCCGCGCAAGAAAAGCCCGCGTTCGTCATTCTCGGCGGCGACCTCGACCATCGCAATCCGACGACGCTCGAAGAAAAACGCCAAATGTTCCGCGATTTGTACACGCCCGCGAACGGCATGGAGGATTTCGTCAATCTGATTTTAAAAAATTTTTCGCTTGTCCATTTTTGGGATGACCACGATTACGGCGACAACAACGCGAACAAAAATTATCCGTACAAAGCCGACTCGCTGCGCGTGCTACAAGAATATTTTCCGCTTTATCCGATTTCGCTAACGGGTGACTGTTGCCAATCTCGAATTGGAGATTGGCAAACATTTTCGTACGGCAACGCCGATTTTTTTATTCTCGATTCGCGCAGTCAACGTGACCCGCACTTGCCGCGCCAATCCAGCAACTCGATGCTCGACGGCGACGACCTGGGCGCGCAAGGACAACGCGAGTGGTTGTTGAACGGTTTGAAACATTCCAAGGCGCGTTGGAAATTTATAGTGTCGCCCGTCATTTTCAATCCGACGACCAAAGTCAACGACGGCTGGGGCGCGTATCCGCACGAACGCCAATTGATTTTGGATTTCATCGAACGCAGCGCGATTTCGAATGTCATCATTTTGTCCGGCGACCTGCACGCGGGCGCGATTGACGACGGCACAAATTCGGGTTTGCCCGAACTTGTCGCGCCGACCGCGAACGACGGTTTCGACAAACGCTGTCTCACCGAACAAACGGGCAACGTGGGCAAATGGAGCGTAGGAATTTTTGGCGATGCGAGTGGAACGCCGTGCAATGGCTACGCGGTGGTGGAGGTGAGTGCGGAGAATGTGAAATTGCAGGTAAAAAATTCGCGGGGGAATGTGGAATTAGAGTACGTTGTGAAATAAAAAGGACGCCGTTGAGGCGTCTCTTTTGTTTATAGACTCTTTAACGTCTTGTCATGTGCGCCAACGTTTCGAAGCCAAATTGCATTTTCTTGTATCTGAAACGTAATGCGAATCGAACGGCTCGCACGCGCTTCAAAAATGTCAGCGGTGCCTTCCATTTTTTTGACACGCAGACTCGGATGCCGCAAGTTTTCAACCATCAAGCGCAATGCTTTTTCGACGCGTTTGCGGTCTGCTTTGCTCAATCCTTGAAACGCACTTTTGAAACGTTCGGTGCGGCGTATTTGCATAGACCTTTACGAATTCAAGTCGCGTATCAAATCATCCACATTCGCAAAAGTTTCCACGCGTCCCGCATCAATATCTTGTTGCGCCGCGCGTTCTGCCGCTTGCCATTCCTCACTCCAAAAATATGCCTGGTCTTGGTCAAGCACTTTTTGCGGCGTCAAAACCAAACTCTTGCCAATAACCTTGACTTGGAGATATTGACCGCTTCGTAATCCTAAATGGCGGCGTAAAGTGGGCGACAATCGGACTTGCCCATCGCGCGAGAGTTTGACGATATTTTCCATCATTCCTCCGTACTCCAATTTTATCACATGTTCTTGCGCCTTTATTTCTCCATCCACACGCGCACATCATCGAGCCAACTCGTCGGCTCAAATTGAAACGCATAGTCGCGGATTCCAAATTCGATGCGCGCGATGCTGACACCTGCGGGGACAATGCCGTCCACGACCATCAGCGCCCAATCCGCTTTGTCGGTTGGGACAATGATTGGCAAGCGCGTGCGTTTTGGCGATGCGTTGTTCGATTCATAAAAATTCACAGAGAGCTGCGGCGTGATGGAATAAAAACCACTCGTCGGATTTTTCACGTAGGCGGTCACACGAAACAGTTTTCCCTGCGTCACGGGAAATTCCGCCGAACGCACTGCAGTATTTTTCGCGCGCTGCAGAGTTACGCGCAAGGACGCGCTGCCATCCACGGCTTGCTGTGAATCTTGAATCCATGTCGCTTCGTTGCCCGTTCTCTGCCAACCTGACAAACCATTTTCAAAACTCGCGTTTGATAAAGGAATCTGCGCGAACGCATTCGCATTGCCCAATTCTTGAATGACGATATCGTCAACCTCGCGCGTCTCGCGCACGCGCGGCGCGTTCGTCGGCTCCAAATCTTCTTGCAAGCCAATCCACCACGCGCGTCCCGTCGGCGGCGCGCTGTAAATTTTTTGCAAAAACGCCGCGTCAAAATAGGGCACGATGGAACGTGACGTCAGCGCGCGCGCGGCGAGCGGAAACAAAATCAAATCGCCCGGCGCGGCGCGCGTCGTGACCTCTTGTGCCGCCTCGCGCCAATGTCGCGAGACATCCATCTCTTTCCACCCCTTGCCCGTAAAAACGGTTCGCGTTCCATTCCAATACGGCATGTTGGGTAATGTTGCAATCAGCAAAAGCGCAAACACCGCGAACCCTGCAAATGCGGCGCGCGGCGCGGAATGCAAAACGCGCTGCCGCAAAACATCCGTGACGGCGACGATGCCGCCCGCGACAAACATCAAGTACGCGGGCAAAACGAAAATCAGATATTTCACCGGCAAGCGGCGCGGCGCCAAAATGACCATCAGCGCAATTGGCAACATGAGCGAAACGCCGAGCCAAAACAGCGCCGCGCGTTTTTCCCTGCGCGCCGTCCACCCGACGCCGATGACCGCGAGCGCGGCGAACAGCCCAAGTCCCCACGTTGCATCGCCGCTAAAATCTTTTAATGTGCGCGGAACATCCTGCCACGACAAATCCCATTCTTCGTCTTGATTCGCATCTTCGCGCGTCAATTGGCGGTCCAAAAATGCCGAGCCGACGGCGGGCGTCCACGGCAAATACAGCGCGCCGAGCACAATCAACGCCACCAAAAACGGACGCGCCCTGGTGAGCGCGGCGCCGAGCCAACCGCGCCGATTTTGACGCACTGCGTCATAAATCACTTTCAAGCCAACGGCGAGAACAATTCCCGCCAACGGCAAAAGGAACAAATAGTGTGTGTACAAACCCAAGGCGCCGACGAACGCAAACAGCAGCCACCAACGCGCGCGCTTTAAATCAAAACGTTTTTGGAGCGTTTCATTCGGCGCGCGTGATGTTGCCATCGCGCGCGCAACGCTGTACAACATCAAAACAATCAACAAAACAAACAATGTGTAATTCCGCGCGTTTTGCGCGTACAAGACAGCCAATGGCGAAAACGCCAACAGCGCCGCGCTCAACAAGCCGACGCGCGCATTGAACAGGCGTTTTCCCAATATGTACAATGCAGGAATCGCAAGAATTCCAACCATCACGGCAGGAATGCGCAACAAAAATTCATTCCAGCCGCCCGCAACGAAAAATTTCGTGAACGCGAACCACAACGGCGGATGCGCGCTGAACGCTGCCACGCTTGGCAGAAAAATCTCCCAATCGTATTGGGCAAAGAGCAGCGTAAAAATTTCCCCGTCCCACACACTCCGAACGGGCAAATCATAAAAGCGCAAAAACGCGCCGACGAGTGTGAGAACGAGCATCGTCACCCACACGCGCGCGCGTGATAAAGAAATCAATCTATTCACCCTCTCGCCTACTTTTGCAAGCTCTTTTTCGACAATTGCCACTGAATACTGACTACTGCCCACTGCTTACTGATTTCTCCACCACACATCCGTCTCGCGCTGCGTTCCGCCTTCCGACGCGCCGTACGACGATTGCAGTGTATAGTTTTTTTCAATCCACGCGTACAGCGGCGCTGCCCAAATTTTGTCTTTGGCGCGACTCAATGTAATCACGCGCGGATTCGCTTGCTGCAATTGCGCCACGAGCGCGTTGAGGGTGATGCCTTCCGCGTTCAAAATTCCGATGCCTTGCTTCTCGCCAAGATGCACAAAGCGCGTCGCATTTTCGCGCTGTGTGACGACGAGCAGCACTGTGTCTCCAAATTGCTGCACGCGGTCACTTGCTTGCAGCCGCGCGGCGATTTCGTGCGCCAACGCGCGCTGCTGCGGCAATCCGTTCTGACGCGGCGAGGTGAACGCATCGCGCGTGCCGTACAATAAAACGACGACAAGCACAAGTCCACCGAGTGCAAATGCAGCACGAACATCTTTTTTCGCGAAAAGGGAAATCAGGGAAATGAGAGGAAATGTTGCGCCGAGCGCGAGATAAGGCAGCAACGGCACGAGGTCCGAACATTTTTGTATGTCGAGCAGCGAGAAACCAAACAACGCCGCGCCGCTTACGACAAGCGGAAACGCGCCGAGAAAAAATTTCGCGTCGCGCGTTTTCCAAAAACGAACGGCGAAAAAAAGAATCCCCGCAACCATTCCAAGTTCACCGAGCAGGACGAATGGCGTTTCGGTCCACGAGCATTCGAGCGAGACATTCCACACTTTCAAAACATTTTCCGCCAGCACGCTCAAAATCCCCGTTGCCACTTTTTTGTCGCCGAGATAATTTGCGTTCGCGCCGAACGTTTGGCGAAACATGGACGCGAGCGCGCCCTGAAACGCGAGATACACGCCAAGCAACAAAATAGGAATGGCGATGCCGAGCAAGGCGTCACGCAGCGCGCGTTGGCGCGTCGCGCTGAAAAAAATCGCGGCGAGTGTTGTTGCGAGAATAAAAATCAATCCCGGCTGCCAAGCCATGAACGACAGCGCGCTCGCAATGCCCGCCCAAAAAAATTGCTCGCGCGCGAGCAATACCAAACACAACATCCCCGCGCACACCATCGGAAATTTCGCTTCCGGTCCTTCGGCGACCTGAATGCCGAACGTTTGAAATGATAGCAAGAACGCCGCGGCGAGACTGCCTGCGAGTGCGGACAAAACCTGCGAGGTCTCACGCGATGCAATCATCGCCGACCTCGCAGGTTTCAGCAATGTTGCGCCGAGTACAAACACCGCGCCGACACTCACACTCGCGCACAACCAAAATGCCAGCCGTCCCGCGACAATATCATCTATGCCAAACGCGCGCCCGACTGCGATGCCCGCCGCCGCGACGAACGGCGACACGGGCAATTTCACAATCGTCACGCCGACATACGGCGCCTGTCCGCGCAAAATTTGCTGTCCCGCGTACAACATGAAACTCGCGTCCGCGTCGAGTTTGCGATTCACCAAATCGTATTGCCACAACACGACGAATGCGACGCACGTCCACGCGAGCGCGAGGAGCGCGACTAGATTTTTTCGCGCGAAAAAATTTTCCACTAATGTTGCGCTTGTCATTTCGAGCGGAGTGAGAAATCTCGGTTTTCCTCATAGCGATTTCTCGCAAGGACGGCTCGAAATGACAATGGTGTGTTATGCATAACTATTCCACGCGCCGCCACACATCCGTTTTCGTGCGCGCGCTGCCTTGATTTTTTTTGTACGAACCGTCGAGCGTGTAGTGTTCGTCGAGCCAATTGAACAACGGTTTCGCCCAACCTTTCGCGCGCCCGCGACTAATCATCACCAGACGCGGCTGAAGCGTTTCGAGTTCCGCGTTCAAATCGTTGATGGTCATTCCTTCTGCCTGCAAAATGCCGCGTCCCTGTTTTTCGCCGAGATGCAGAAACGGCGTCGCGTTTTGGCGACCTGTCAAAACAAAAAATGCCGCGTCGCCGAATTGCTGTACCTTGTCGTCGGGCGCGAGTAAACGCTCAAGATTTTGTGCGAGTTGCATCTGTCGCGGCAGACCGATTTGACGCGGTAGCGTCCACACATCGCGCGTGCCGTACACCAACAGCGCGAGCGCGAGGACAACGCTTGAAAAAATCACCGCGCGCGTTTTTGGGAACACGTTCCGTTGTGCCGCCAACGCGGCGAGCCAACCCACAACGCAAAACAGTACGAGTCCCGCGCCCAATGCAAAATACGGCATTAACGGCACAAAGTCCATGCACGATTGCACATCGAGCAGCGAAAAACCAAACAGCGCGCCGCCCGTAAGCACCAGCGGCAGCGTGTTCAACAAAAATTGTTTCTGTGAATCGTCGAGTGACTGCGCGCGCAGATTCAAAATTATTTTTCCCGCGCGCCACAACACGAACGTGCTGCCGCCGAACAAACCGAGCCAGCCGAGAAAAAGCAGCGCGGGTTCCGTCGTCGCGCAGCTGTTGGTGACTGTCCACAAGCGCGTCACGTTGGACGTAACGACATTCCACAAACCGGCGGCGGCTTTGCGCTCTTGAAAATAATTCGCGTTCGCGCCAATGGTTTGATTCCACATCGGCGTCAATGCCTCATTCGCAAACAAATAAATTCCGACGAGCAATAGCGGTAAAAGAATTCCTGCGCTGCTCCACGCCAATCCGCGCCGGCGTTTCGCCCGCGTTTCGAGCAGCGGCGCAAGGAACGCGCACGCGACAAAAATCAAGCCCGGCTGCCACGTCAAAAACGCGCACGCTGCCGCAATGCCCGCCGCGAACCATTTGCGTTTCGCGAGGAACCACACACACAGCATCCCCGCCGTGACGAGCGCCATTTTCGGTTCGGGACCGCGCGCGGCGTGAATGCCGAACGTTTGCAATCCGAGCAGCGCCAACGCGCTCAACACGCCAAATTCGAATCCGCCCAATTGTTTCCCGACCAAAAAAGTTGCGCCCACCGCGAGCGCGGCGCACAAGACAAAAATATATCGCCCGCCCAACACGTCCGCGAGTCCGAAGGCGCGCCCCGCCGCGATTCCCGTCGCGGCGAGGATGGGCGAGAACGGCAATTTCACAATGCCCACTGTTTTGTACGGCGCGTTGCCGCGCAAAATTTGCTGTCCCGCGTACAGCATGAAACTCGCGTCGCCGTCCATGTTGCGCTGCGGCGGGTCATATTTCCAAATGATGACGAGCGCGAGCGCGACAACGAGTCCAAAAAAAATCGCGGTAACCGTTCGCGGGCGCGGAATGGTGAATCTCATTTCAACGCAAAACCAAAATCGCAAAGAGTCCGAGCAGAATCACACAAGCAAATGTGCGCGCGGGATATTTCAAAAAAATGTGCGCGTTTGGCGCGCGCAGCCATTCGCCAAGTTTGAACATCGCAAATGCCGCGTAGGGGATGAGAAAAATCAGCAGCGGCAGACGAAAGCGCGGCAAGTAATGGGTCATTAAAAAAATTACGAGCGAGTACAAAATGTACAGCGCAATCAATAATTTTGGCGCGTCGTCGCGCGCAAGCAACATGCCGAACGTTCCCAACAGCAACAGCGCGACGGCGGAATAACTCACCACGCCCTGCAAAACATCGCGCCACGCGGGTTCGATATTTTCCAAACGCACCACGCGCGCTTGCAGCGCGAACGGAAGCCAGAACGCTTCGAGCCGCGAAAATTTATCTTGAATCCACTCGCGCGGATAGTTGAACATTGCCTCAAACGCGCGTCGCAGCACAAACATACTGCGCTCACTGCGCGGCTGCGCGGCAAGTTCGCGGCGCACGCGGCTTTTCATCTCGGCGCCTTCGGCATCGGTCAACGGCGCGCCTTGTGCTGCCAATTCGATGCGCCAATTGTCGCGCAGCAAATCAATTTCACTGTGCGTGGTGGAAAGGATGAGGCGCCCTTCCAAATTCCAATTGCGTGTAACCCATGGGACAAAGACGATGCTCAATCCCAAAACCAACGCGGCGACGTGCAGGAGCATTGGACGCGGCTGTTTGAGCGAAACGAACGCGAGCCAAACCGGCAACACGAGCACCGCGAAATACGAAAGCAATTCGCGCGTTTGTGCCGCGAGCGCGAGAACGACGCCCGCCGCGAGAAATTCCCACGCGCGTTCCCGCTTTAACGCATGAAACAAAATGGTCACGCCAAACACGGAAAGTGTAATGAACAGCGTTTCGGACATGAACAAACGCGCGAGGGTGATAAATTCCAAATAGAGCGCGGTGAATAACGCGGCAAGCAATGCAACATCGCGCCGCGCAAACAACACGCGCGACAGGGTAAAAATCGCGGCGATTAAAAATGTCGAGAGGAGAGCTTGGAGAATGCCCGCGCTGAATCTTGAAGAACCCGCGATGTGCGATACGCCCGCGAGAAATGCGGGATACACGGGCGCGCGCAGCAGGTCACGATATTGAAACGGATTCTCGATGATGCGCTCCGCGCGGCGCACGTATGCTTTTTCATCCCATTTGATTTGAAGAGGTTGTCCTTGCACCACGAGCGCGACGCGCAAGCCAAAGCCGAGCAGCAGCACGAGCAAGATGCTGTAGCGAAAAAATTGTTTCTGGGAAATTGCCATACGAATCCGCGCGCTGCGACAAAGTGCAGCGGCTCAAACACAGAACATTTTATAGAGGCGGAGAACGTGTGGAAACGAAATGAGGAGAATGCTCAAACGAAAATTCATTTGGGCGTCAGCGTTTGCTGAATCGTGGCGGCGCGTTCGGGCGTGTCGTTCACATCCGGCAAATGTTTTGCATTGCTGCGCGTGACATCCAAAATTTTTACGCCCTCGCGATTCAAGAAAAGATAGCCGAGCAGAATCGGCACGAGCTGCGCGACGCGCAAGAGAATCGGAAACAGCACCGCCGTATTTTTGTCCACGCTGAACAAGCCCAAGACGAATACGCTAAACAATTCGAGCGTGCCGAAACGTCCGGGCAGCGACGGTATGAAACTCGCCATGTTCGTCACGGCGACAATCATCACGTACCCGTACAGCGGAATGTCCAAACCGAGCGCCTGCCCAATCAACCAAAAATTGATGGTCGTCATCACCCAAATCACGAGCGAGTAGAGCAGCACCATGACGATGCTCGAACCGTGATACAACACACTCAAACCGTCCACGAACGAATGCGTGATGCGCGCGACGCGTTCTTTCCACCACGGAAATACAAATTGCAAAACGCGCACGAGCAAATTGGAAACGTGGCGTCCGCGCGCGGCGAGCAATAACATGCCGCCGAGCACCACCGCGAGAAACACTGCCGCAATCGGCTCGATGTTTGCCACTTCTTGCGGCAAGGGGACTGCCCACAACGTCGCCAACAAAATCACAAACAGAATCAGCGTGTCCATCGTTTTCTCGACGGCGATGCTGCCGAGAATCGCGCTCTTGCTGAGATTTTCGCGTTTGCCCAAAACGTACGCGCGCACGAGTTCGCCCGTTTTCGCGGGCAAGACATAATTTCCAAAAAATCCAATCAGCACGACGGGAAACAAGCCGCGCCAGTTTAGCACGCGCACGGGACGCAAGAGCCAACTCCACCGCATCGCGCGCACGCCGAACGCGGCAAGAATCACGAACGCGGACGCGGCGATAAAATTAAAATTCGCGCCGCGCAGCGCCGCGCTCACCTGCGCCCAATCCAACCCGCGAAAGGTGAAAAAGAGGAGGACGAGCGAAATGACGAGACCGAGAAGGAGACGAATGCGACTCACAAAAACCTCACAGACGAACGACGAACGACGAAGGACGGAACCCGGTCATTCGTCATTGGTCTTTCGTCGTCACGACACATATCCTAAATCCGCCAATCGTTGAATCACTTGCTCTTGTTCCTCATCCGAATACGTGTCGCCGAAATCGGTACGCACGGCATCTTTTGTGGCGTACTGCAGCGCGGTCTGATTCACAAAATCGGGTGTGAATGCTTCGGTGAGAACGCGTCCGTCCATGTCGGGCGGAATCGGCAAACCAAGCGCGTACAAAATCGTCGGCGCGAGGTCAATGAGTGACGCATTTTCAAGTTGCGCGCCGCGCTGCACGTTCGGTCCCGCAATCGCGCCGATGCCTTCGAGCCGATGATGCCCCGTGTGTCCGAGCGTGGGACCGACGATTTTGTTGGACGCAAATTCCGATTCGCCAAAGGCGACGTACTTGAAATCGGCGGGGAGCAAAAGCATATCGGGCGTATTGTCCAACAATTCGCCGTGATAAATTTCTTCGCGATTGAGAACGCGCGCAATCAACGGTTCGTCCTCACCCCCAGCCCCTCTCCCATTGGGAGAGGGGAGTTTGAGTGAGAGCAAGTCCGCGCGAATGTCGTCGCGCAATTTTTCATATTCCGCGCCCGGGGCGACGATGCCGTTCGGCTGACGCCCTTGCAGATTGATGTAAATTTGTCCGATGTGTCCGAGCGCGAATGCGCGCGTGCGCGTCCAATCCACATCGTCGAACGACAAAAAGAAGCGGCGCAGTGTGCCGTACGCGCGCCCGCGATTGAATTTGCGACGCAAGTCGAGTTTCAATGCTTTGAGCGTGAGATGGACGTTTTGTGGTGTGATGCCCGCGCGGAACATCGCGCGTTTCAATAAACTCATTGCGCCGCTTTTCAAAACGAGATAGCCGCGTTCGAGCAAAAAATTGTTGACGTGGAGAAAACCTTTCATCGGTCCGAAACCGTGGTCGGACATGAGAACGATGGTGGTATTTTCATCCGCGTATTGCAACATTTCCCCTACGCCGTCGTCCACCTGTTGAAAAATGGCGATAACTTTATCGCGAATGGCGCGGTCACGCTCGTTCAAATTTTTCGGGTCGGCTTCCAAGAGATACCAAAATTGATGCTGCAAAATATCGGTGATGCCGAAAACGTACATGAAAAAATCGTACGGTTCTTGCTTCAAAAGATAGAGCGCGTAATCGGCGGAACTCGAAACATCCTTTCGCACCTGCTCCAAGTACGTCAACGGCTCGCTCGGATTTTCGCCTTCACCCGGTGTGATTACAAAAGGACCAACGTTCTGCAACAATTCTTGTTTCAGTTCAGGTGGATAGGTGTACTGGACGTTCGCGTTCGGCGTCATCATGTCGGTGACCATGACGCCGTTCACCTGTTCGGGCGGATACGTCATCGGCACACTCACGACGCCGACGCGCATGTCGCGTTCACTCAACAAATTCCAAAGCGTCGCGGCGTTGCGCGTGGTGCTGTTGGCAATCGTGACGCGATAGCCGTGATTGGGGAAATAGATAAAGTCCACGAGTCCGTGCTTGCCCGGATTTTTTCCCGTAGAGAAACAGGTCCATGCGGCGGCGGTGACAGGCGGAATGGAAGACATCAAAACGCCTTGCGCGCTTTTGTCCAATAACTTTTGCAAATGCGGCAGCTTGCCGTCGCGCATCAGTGGATTCAAAATATCCCACGTCGCGCCGTCAAGACCGATGACGAGTACGCGTTTCTTCATTTCCGGCTACCTGTCTATCTTTAATTCGAGTTTCACATTCCCCGTATCGTCCTTGACTTGGAGCGTCGCGCGTGGGGGATTTGTTTCGACGCTGACCAAGCCATAGCCGCCGCACAGTTCCTGACGCGGGACGGCATAGATGCCCTCACTCCATTTGCCGGGCTGCGGGGCAGTTAAACAACCGTTGGTGTTCACCGAGGGGACCAACATTTCGGGGAAACCGGAATGGGTGCCGTCGTCAATTCCGCCGGCGTGCAAGTCGCCCGACAACAGGATGACCCCCTCAATGTTGTGCGCCTGAATAAATTCGACCAGCTTGTTTCGTTCGTACTGAAACCCTGTCCACGAATCTGCTTTCGGAACGGTCGGATTAAAGACGACCGGTGTGAGAATAAATTTCCATTCCGCCTTTGAGTCGCGCAGCCCGTTCACCAACCAATCGTATTGGCCCTCTGCACCCAAGTTATCGCCGTCGAGCATGGATTTGTCCTTGCCGTCCGGCGTTTTATTGGGGTCGCGTTGACTGCGCGAGTCCAATAAAAAAAATTCGGCATTGCCATATCTAAATTTTTGCCAATCGCCAAAGCGCGTGACCGGATAGACCGGAAAATACTCTTGAAGCACTTGCAAGGACAGCGCTTTGTCACGAGACGTTTTGTCGCTATTGTTCTTGCCATAATCATGGTCATCCCAAAAATGCGCGACGGCAAAGCGGTCCAAAATCAAATTGGCAAAATCGGCAAACGCCTTATGGCGGCTGTAGCGAAAGCGAAACATTTTGCGTTTGCGCGCAAGCGTGCCGGCGGCGGTGTGACTAAAATCGCCGCCGATGATAACGAAATCCGGCGCTTCGCGCGCGGCATTGCGGAATACATTTGTCGGTTTAAAACCAAAGTCGGTCAGAATAACAAACTTGAACGGCTGCGCTTGCCCCGGCGGCACAAAGGTCTTGAACGTTGGGTACGGCGGCTTGAGCTGCGGTCTGTCGTCAATCAGGAGATTGTAATGGTACACCGTGTTGGCGGTCAAACCTGTCAAGGTAACCTGCCCGGTAAAATCACTCTGCGAATTGGTTTCGACGGGAATGGTAACAAGTGCCGCCGTCAAGTTCGGGTCGGTGCTGTATTGAACACGCAAACTCGCTGCGCGTCCCGTGCGCGCAAACACGCGCGCGCTATCCGCAGTGACGGCGCCGACCACAGGTCCATCGGTGAGAACTGTAAGCGTTGGTGTCGGTTCCGTTATGGCGTTCGCTTGCGTGCGGCGTGTTTTGCGGGCAGCCGCGTGGCTTGTCGCTGAAACAACGCCGGTTGGCGTCACCGTGGATATTGGCGTTTCCGGTTTGACCGAACGCGGAATATCACAAGCGCTCAAAAACAAGCACAAGACAGAGCAAGCAGCTATCCCAAATATCCCAAGGCGCGTAATCGTTCTTTCACCTCTTCTGATTCTTCTTCGGTGTAATCGGGAATCAGTTGGTCGCGCGCGCCGAGCGCATCCCCTTGCATCATTTGCTGCGACAAAACAAATTCGTCGCGCAGCGGCGCGGTCAAAACGTGTCCATCCAAATCCGAAGGAATCGGTAAACCCATCAAGTACAAAATCGTGGGCGCAACGTCCATGATGTTCGCGTGTTCGATTTTGAAATTGTGCTTGATGTCATTGCCCAACATGCCGACAAAGCCGTCCATGCGATGGTCGCCGGAATTCCCAAAGGCAGGTTCGACGACGCGATTCGATGCAAATTCCAACGTGCCGAGCGCTTTGTAATTTTCCGCGAGCGAAAAGACCACATCGGGCGCGTCGTCAATAAATTCACCCCAAAAAACTTCGGACTGTTTGTACACTTTGTCCACGACGGGCGCGCCGGTTTGGGGGTCACGCAATTCCAAAAGGCGCGCGCCGATTTGTTCCACCACCGTCGCGAATTCTTCCGGCGGCACGCTGCCGAACGGTTCGCGTCCTTGCAGGTTCACAAAAATTTGTCCATAGTTGCCGCTCGAGAATGCGCGCGTGCGTTTCCAGTCCACATTGCGAAACGAAAGGAACCCGCGCCGCACGAGGTCGAGAATTTGATTGCGATTCGTCATGCCTTGCGACAAACGCAAATTCGCAAAGCCAAAATTCATCGAAAGTTTATAACCGAGCGATGGGGTAAACCCCAGATTGAACAACGCGTGTTTCAACTGCGTGGGAATATCATTCTTGAGTTTCAAAAATCCCTCACGCAACAGCCAGATGTTGAAATTGACAAACTTGTGAATCGCGCCGAACCCGTGGTCACTCATCAAAATGATTTGCGTGTCGGGGTCTTGCGCCAACGCGAGGTCGGCGAGTTTGCGTACGTCATTGTCGAGCACGCGATAATAATTGCGCGTGCGTTCGGCGTACTGTTCCGCTTCTTGTTTGTCGTGCATCGGACTCGTCGGGTCAATCACGTGCCACAATTCATGCTGCAAGCGGTCAGTGCCTTCAAAGTACACCATCGCAAAATCCCACGCGTCGCGCTTGAGCAGATATTCCGCGACGCGCTGGCGGTATTCCGTATGTTCTTCGAGTTCCGCCAAAACATTCGCGACGTTATCTTTGGTGTACACCTGTTTGTGATAGAGCAGGTATTCGCCGAATTTGTCTTCGACTTCTTGCAACAATTCCGGCGGGTACGATAAATCTCTGGCTCCCTTGGGAGCCAAAAAATCCGACATCAACGTTCCGTTCACCGGAAACGGCGGATAACACAGCGGCACACTCACGACGACCATGCGCTTGCCCGCTTTGCTCATCATTTCCCAAAGGGTCTCGCTGCCGAGCATCCCGGCGTTCACCGGAATTTGTTCCAGTGTGCCGCGCTTGCGATGCAGGAACTCGTAGACGCCGTGCTTGCCCGGATTTTTTCCCGTCATGAACGAAGACCACGCGGGCGCAGTGACAGGCGGATAAATCGTTTCGAGGGTTCCCAGCGCGCCGCGCTGTTCGACCTCGCACAAAAATGGCATATAACCGTTTTGCATCAACGGACGCATCAGCCGAAACGTCGCGCCGTCAATACCGATAACGAGTACTCGCACTTAGTCCCTCAACTCCAGTTTCTTTTCGTTGTACTCCCCATTCGTGCGGTCAAGGTCACCGCCCTGTTCAGGGGAACCGTTCGTTCGTGCGCTTTTTGCAGGAAGCACCTGTACCAAAATTTGCGGACCCGGTTTGCCGTGCGCGCCAAACCAGCCCATGCCTTCGGCGGCAACGTCGAGTTCGAGCAAATACATGCCGGGTGTCGTCGGCGGCAAAATAAAATTCGTCAGCGAAATTTCTTGCCCCGGCGCGAGATTGCGCGGCAAAATTTTGCGCGGACCCATGAATTGGTGCATGTTGCCGTGACGGTCGAGCCAATGATAACTCGCAGAGACGAGACGCGTCCCCGAACCTTGTTCGCCGTTCCAAATCTCGCGCGAATTGTTCTTGATGGTCACGCTGAATGCCGCGCGTTCGCCCACGCGCATTTCTTCCGGCACTTGATATTTCACATATTCGACATTGTAAAAATCGGGCGTGTCGGTGCGCTGGCGTTTGGTCAATTCTTTGTACGTCAACGCGGTTTCGGTTGGAACCCCGTCCGCGATGATGCGCCCGTTCATAATCAACAGCGCGCGGTCACAATGGCGTTCCACTTCGGCCATCTGATGCGACACAAACAAAATCGTCGTGCCGCATTCTCGAATTTCGGCGATGCGTTCAAAACATTTGCGTTGAAAATTGGAATCACCCACCGCGAGCACTTCGTCTACCAACAAAATATCCGATTCAATCACCGTCGCAATCGCAAAACCGAGCCGCATGTGCATTCCGGACGAATAATGTTTCACGGGCGTATCAATAAATTTTTCGAGTTCGCTGAACGCGATAATCTCGTCGAGATGCTTTTGAATTTGCGGGCGCGACAGTCCGAGCAGTGCCGCGCTCAAAAAAATATTTTCGCGGCCGGTCAATTCTTCGTGAAATCCCGCGCTGAGTTCAATCAACGCGTTCAAGCGTCCGTTCACGTACACCTTGCCGCGCGTCGGTTCAATCACGCGCGCGAGCAATTTCAACAGCGTAGATTTTCCCGCGCCGTTCGGTCCAATCAGCCCGACCATTTGACCCGGCGCGATTTCGAACGACATGTCGCGGACTGCCCAAAATTCTTCGGTTGTCGCAAACGGTTTCTCGTACGTCGCCGGCTTGCGCGAAAATTTCCGCACAAACAAATCTTGGAGTGAGCGTGTGCGTTCGTGATGCAGAACGTAGCGTTTGCTGACGTTATCAAAACGGATGGCGGACATTCAGGTATCAAGTAGCAAGTGGCAAGGAGCAAGGAAACAACTTCCTTGCTCCCTACTGCCTGCTATTTTTACTTCCATTCAAAATCTTGATTCAACAATTCGTACACGCGCGCGTTGTGCGGCGCGAAAAATTCGACGAGTTGGGCGCGCGTACCGGCGTTCATTGGTTCGTATTTGCCCTCGTTGCGTACCGCGAACGTTTGGGGCTGCCAGCGCGACAGATGCAAAAAATCCAACACGCGTTCAAACTCATGCGCGGTGTTTTGATAAAATGCCTCACTCGCCAAAATCAAAAATTGGGCGCGCGGAAACTGTTTGAACCAACGCTCCAATTGGTCGGCGTACATGCCGCGCGCAAGATAGGAATAATTTTGAAAATTGAAACTATAGTATTCGTCGTCCAAAATAATTTTTTCAAATTCGCCGACGAGCCGCGCGGCTTCGTTTTCAATCGCCGTTTCAAACGTCAACTCTTCCAAACCCAAGCGCACTTGATGCTGATAATGCGAATAGGCGCGTTCGACCGGATTCCGCAGCAGGACGAGCAATTTCGCGTGCGGCACAAGGTGTTTGGCGCGCCGCGCGGCGTGCGGATAAAAAAGATAGTACGGCGAACCTTCGCCCGTCAGTAAAAAATCGCCGCGCCATTTTTCCAACCGCGTCGGAAAATGCGCGCGATACCACGCCTCGCCGCGCGCATAGTTGTAATCCAAAAAATGGATTTCTTTGGCGAGCGCGGGCTTGACGTTCGGATGTTGACTCAAATAATCGTGCAGCGAACTCGTGCCCGCCTTTTGCGCGCCCAGAATCAAAAAATCGGGCAGTACGCGCAGCGGACTTGTCCACACACGCGAACGTTCCATGCGCCAAACTGTCGGCGGCTGGAGAAGCGAAGGCGGCTGATGGGTGATGGCTGATGGCATAGTGAAAAGATGCGAATGCCGGTTCGCTACATGCTATCTGCCATCGGCGATCTGCTCTCTCTGCCACTCGTACTGTTTCCGCAGCCCCTCTCCCAACGCCACGCGCGGTTCGTATCCTAATTCGTGCTGCGCGCGTGAAATATCCGCCGCGCCGTGCCGATGGTCGCCCGCCGCCCGCGCGACGTATTCCAAACGCGGCTGCGTGCTTGCCATTTCGCCAAGCATTTCCAAGACGGCGTTGAGGGTTGCGCGTGTGCCACCGCCGATGTTGTACAAGTGCGGCGCGCCGTTTGGCGCGTGCAGCGCGAGCAAATTTGCGTTCACAATATCACTCACGTAGGTGAGTTCGCGCGTCTGTTCGCCGTCGCCAAAAACGCGAATTGTTTTGCCGTGCAGCAGCGCATCCATAAAAACGTGGATCCACATATCGGGACGCTGGCGCGGTCCGTACACGCTGAAATAGCGCAGCGCGACGACGGGCAAACCAAATTGTTTCGCGTACAGGAAACACAAATGTTCCGCCGCTAATTTTGTGACGCCGTACGGCGAAAGCGGGCGCGGCAAATCGTCTTCGCTCGTCGGAAAGCGTTCCGCGTCGCCATACACCGAAGACGAACCGGCAAAGACGAATTTTTCGATTTGCGACTGTGCGGGCAAATTCACAACGGCTTCGAGCAGTGCCTGCGTCGCCAAGATATTTCGTTCGACATAGGGCTGAAAATCACTCCCCCAACTCGGACGCACGCCCGCTTGTCCCGCCAGATGAAAAATATAGCGGATATTGTGCCGTGTGATGAGTGCACGCAGGTCGGCGGTACGCAAATCCGCTTCGATGAACGTAAAATGCGGATGCGCGCGTGCGGTGCGCACATTCTTTTCTTTTACCTCACGCGCGTAATAATCGGTGAAAGAATCCAAGCCGATGACGTTAAAATTTTCGTGGAGGAGCCGTTCTGCGAGGTGCGAGCCGATAAATCCGGCAGCGCCCGAGACCAACGCGGTTTCTTGCGGCATAACGTGAGCATTATAGAGGAACTCGCGTAAATTCCGAAATAAAAAGCGATGGTATAATTTGCGTATGCGTAAAGTCAAAGACGCGCGCGCCAATTACCAATCGAACGGCAAACGCTACACGCCTGCCGAATATCTCGCGCGTGCACGCGCCGCCGATTTCAAGAGCGAGTGCTATGACGGCGAAATTTTGATGATGGCGGGCGGCACAGCCAATCACAGTATTATTTCAGACAATGCGCATACACTTTTGAATAACGCGCTCGAAGCCAAGCCATGTGTTGTATTCAATAGCGACATGCGGTTGCGACTGGCGCGCAAACAAAATTATGTGTATCCCGATGTGATGGTCGTTTGCGGCAAGATTGACTATGTCGATGGGCGCAATGACACGATTGCCAACCCCCTTGTCATCGTCGAGGTTCTTTCGCCCTCTACGTACCGGCAAGATTTTACGAAAAAGTTCTCGCTCTACAAACAACTCGATTCGCTGCAAGCATACGTCATGGTGGATTCCGAACAAGTGCATACGTGGTGTATTCAACGGGACGCCGAGGGCAACATGTGGCATGTGGAGATTGCGAACAAGCTGCGCGAGTATGTGCGCATCAAAGCGCTGGATTGTACGTTGTCTTTGCGGAGAATGTATGCCAAAGTTCAGTTCGATGAACCCGTGAAATAATTTGGTATGACATTCCGCGCGTGTTATAATCGCTCTCGCCCAAACCCCTCCGCAATTTTGGAGGGGATGTTTTTGCTCGAAATCAAGTGTGGATTTCGCAAAGGAATCTGTCATGGTCACAGTCATCAATATCGTTCAAATCATTATCTCGATTACGCTCATCGTCATTCTGCTTTTGCAGATGAAAGGCGAAGGGCTTTCGGGCGCGTTCGGCAACGACAGCCCTGTCGCGCACCAACGTCGTGGCTTGGAAGCCACCCTCTACAATCTCACCATCGCGCTCGCCGCGATTTTTCTGCTCCTCTCACTCGCCAGCGCGCTCGCGCCGCGATTGTTTCAATAAACAGATAACAGAACACAGATAACAGACACAAGTCTTGTCTGTCGTCTGTCGTCTGTTATCTGTTGTCTGTCCACATGGTCCATATCCGCTGGCAGGCGTTAATCGCCGTCCTCGGTATTGTTTTTCTCGGTACGCTGCTCGCGTATTTTGCGTTTGGTCTCTCCACCGTCGCGCAAGCCGATTACGGCGGCACGTACATCGAAGGCATCGCAGGCACGCCGAATATCGTCAATCCCCTCTTCAATCAATTCAATCCCGTTGACCGCGATTTGTCCGCGTTGGTTTTTAATGGACTCACCCGCGCGGACGAACGCGGCGTCATCAAACCCGACCTCGCGCGCAATTGGGATGTTTCGCCCGATGGTTTGATTTACACATTTACGCTGCGAAGCGATATTACGTGGTCGGACGGCGCGCCGTTCAGTTCTGCCGATGTCGTATACACGATTCAAACGATTCAATCGTCCGATTATCCGGGCTTGAGCGACATTGCCGCGTTGTGGCGCACCGTCGCAATTACGGCGGTGAATCCGATTACCGTGCGGATGCAATTGTCGCAGCCCTTTGCGCCATTTCTCGATTACACGACGATTGGGATGCTGCCGTCGCATTTGTTACAAGATGTCAGCGCGGCGGATTTGCCCACCGCGCAATTTTCGCGGCAGCCGATTGGCACGGGTCCGTTTATTCTGCAAGAGTTGACGACAGAAGGTGCGACGCTTGTGCCGAACCCGCGTTATTTTGGACAGCGCCCCTATCTCGGCACATTGCAATTTGTGTTTTATCGCGATTACGAGTCGGTGCTGGCGGCATACGAACGCGGCGAGGTGGAAGGCATTTCCCAAGTGACGCCCGAATTGTTGCATCAAGCGCGCCAACTGGAAAAATTGGATTTGCGGAGCGCGCAGCTCGCGGGCATGACGCTCGTCTTTTTCAACAACAGCCAGCCGCAGTTTCAAGACAAGCTCGTACGGCAAGCGTTGTTGTACGGCATGGACCGCCAAAAAATCATTGACACCGTTTTGCAGGGGCAAGGACTGGTCGGCGCGGGACCCATTTTGCCAAACTCGTGGGCGTACGATGACGCGTTAAAAAAATATCCGTACGAACCGGAACTGGCGGGCGAACTTTTGGAACAAGCGGGCTGGCAAGATTTGGACAAAGATGGCGTGCGCGAAAAGGGGGAACAAAAACTCGCGTTCACGCTGACCGCGAACACGGATGACCCGACGCGCGCGCGCATTGCGCAGCAGCTTGCCGACGATTGGAAAAAAATTGGCGCGGAGGTAGAGGTTCAATTGGTGCCGCGTACCGCGCTCGTGCAAGACGCGCTGCGTCCGCGCAAATTTGACGCGGTACTATTCGGCATCACGCAATTGCCTGCCGACCCCGACCCGTACGCCCTGTGGCACAGCACGCAAACGCCGGACAAGTCCGACGCGGGACAAAATTACAGCGGTTGGGAAAATTCCGAAGCGGACGATTTGTTGCAGCAAGCGCGCCGCACCACCGACCTCGCGCAGCGCGCGAATTTGTATCGTCAATTCCAAATGATTTTTATGGAAGAGGTCCCGGCAGTGGTGTTGTATTATCCCGTCTACACGTACGGCATTGACCAACGTTTGCGCGGCGTCCAACTCGCGCCGCTGCTCGACCCCAGCGACCGTTTTCGCAACATCTCGCAGTGGTACATCAACACGCGCCGCGTGATTCTGAGCGAAGCGAACGCGCGCCCCGCGCCGACGCCGCTCCGTTGAGAGTAAATGCCTATAAAACGCGCCAAATTTGTTCTATATCGAAATTGCAGGGAAACGCATTTGAAAAATATTTTTGGGACAGGTGCTGAATAATGCGAATTTCCGTTTGATTCGCGGGGTTTCAGCAATTGGAAATTGCCGTCTGAA
>CALMZO010000057.1 GCA_937870825.1 uncultured Chloroflexota bacterium
TTTGGCGAGCATACGCGTATCTCCAAGCCCAGATTGAAAATCAAATGTGCGGCGATTATAATACACCGTGTGCGCGCGCTCAAGCGCGTTTTGGAAAGAGCGGGGCTACGAAGCGGGAAACACTTGATGCGCGCGGCGATGAAGCAGATAAAGATGTCAGCAAGCGCATTTCACAGAATTTTGAAATTGGCGCGGACGATTGCGGATTTGGCAGAGAGCGAAAACATCGAAACGCATCATTTGGCAGAGGCGGTGCAGTATCGGGCGCGCGCGACATGAACTAACCTGCATGCAACATCTGTCGTTCCCAACCTCAATTATCCCATCGGTTTCGTGTATTGCTCGAATTATGACATCACGATTCCGTGGAACGGACAGCAACGCGGCGTGGTGTACAAGATAAAGACGTAAGAAAAAATCCGCGAGCGAATTTGGCTCGCGGATTTTTTCTACTGAACGCGGAATGTTCTTGCGGCGGATTTCGCGCAACCGAGATTGTTGCACGCTTGGCTGGCTTGCCACATGGCAGATCTTGGAAAACATACGCGGCACCTTGCGCGGGATTGTTGCCGATGGACGGGTTCGGCGCGCCGATGACGACAATGCCATCCTCAATCGCAATCGCGTAACCAAACTCATCGGACTCCGACGCGTCCGAAGCAATGAGTTTCGTGCAAATTGCCTGCCCAGCCACTGTTTGGTTTGGTGAACACATACGTCGAACCTTGCTCGCGTGTTCCGATTACATCGGCATAGTTGCCTGCAACTATCGTATCGCCACTGATTGCGACATTGTACCAAATGTCGAGTCATATTCGCCATCCGACATGGTGAGTTTGGCTGATTCGTTCACGTTGCCTGCCCAACCCGCGAAGGGTCTCACAAAGACATAGACCGAACCTTCATCCTCATTCCCATCAGCGTCGCCCCACCAAGCGCTGACAGCGCTTGTATCATTCCAATCGTAACTGCTTGTCCAAACAAATCATTCGCGGCTCCATCGGAAGAAGCAAGTTTGGCGCGCTGAATCAAATCAAAATTCACACTTGCTTGAAGCGGCGCAAAGAATAACGCGCTTGCGGCGAGTAACACGAGCGCGCCCAATATGCGAATGCGTTTCATTATCTTGAGCATGTTTCTCCCCTATGAAATGCTTTGTTCATCAACGACTGAGTCCTCGTATCAGATTTTTTTTCTCCGCGCGCCGGAAGAATTTGCGCGCTTGACGCGACGGCAATCCATTCGGGGCTTGAGAAAAGTTGGGACTTGGTTACAATCTACAAAAATTCTAGAACAATCCTCTGATTCCCTTACACTTTTAACAAGTAGATGATTTTATGACAGGAGCGAGACGAATCGGTGATAACCGGGCATGGAAGCGTGTGAGCCGCTGAATTGCGGTCGAGACGCACCGCTTGAGCCACCGCAGGCCCAACTGAAACAAACTCAACTCGCGTTGCGGACCCGGATCAATTTCTCGGCGACACGTTTCGCCTTCCGCAAGAACGGACTCGCCCAACTCATGACACCAGACCGTGGCAAT
Source organism: uncultured Chloroflexota bacterium (assembly GCA_937870825.1). Taxonomy (GTDB): domain Bacteria; phylum Chloroflexota; class Anaerolineae; order UBA4142; family SHND01; genus SHND01. The sequence goes on from CALMZO010000057.1 coordinate 1,544, forward strand.
GGCTAATGCCAGCAACAGCCGCTCTAACCGTTCAGGGTGCTTTAGGCGCGTGTGTTCCAAGTCAAAGCCGCTGGATTGGTCGTCGCGAAAACTCTCTTCGATGCACCTCCGCCAACCGTATTCGGTCAAGCGTTGGCGACAGGCAATTTGGTCTGACATCACGGCGACCAGTGCGGGCGAATTGCGCTCATCGCCCGGCGTCCAGGTGACCGCGAGAGTGCCAAAGAGTTTCGCTGCGTTCGTGAAATAGACGTTTTGAAAATAGCGCCGCTGACCTGGTTTCACGCCCAACTCGTCAATCCGACGGCGGCTGCCGTTCTCCAACCAGACGATGGTGCTAACCGGAAGGCGAATGTTGTAGTGCCAGCCCAATTTCAAGCACAATGCTGCCCAATCGCAGTCGCGAAATCCAGCATCCGCGAGAAAGCGAATGCGTTTCACACGCCCGTGCAAAAATTCGGCAACGCGCACGAGCATGCCTTCCAGGTTCTCGACTTGGGTCAACCCTTTGCCGGGCAACACCGTCCAGACCAACGGAATCGCGCGATTGCCATGCCGCAAGGACAAACGAAAAATCTGCATGCGGTCGCCGAAGACTTGCACACCGTCCAGAATGATGACGGCTTCGACGCTGTGCCACCCATCCAGAATATGTTCCAGAATGGGACGATAGAAACTCCACACCTCGACGTGCGGGTTCTTCAACCAGCGGCGCAGCGTGGCGACGCGCGATTCAGCGATGCGGCTGCCGACCGGCAAATGCGTTGCAATCTGACCCAAGTTGACGGAGTTGGCTTGAAGGATGCCAACACTCATCCACACCCAGTTACTCAGTTGCTTAAGGTTCGATACGCTGACCAGCGGACCCAGCGTGCAAATGATTCGCTTGTATAATTCGAGACTGCTGCTCATGGCTTGTGCTCCTTTGGTGGTGACAAACCAAATTATGCACAAATTCGTGAGCAGCACCTCATTTCATTAAAAGTGTAAGGGAATCAGAACAATCCTTTAACCAGTTCTAGGTTCAAAGTCTGCCAGATGAAAAGACCTGAAGAAATGAGTCTTGCCGTTGTTCTGAAGCAATTCCTGCACGCCAAGAAACGCACGCTCGGCAAACTTGCAGAACTGACGCAACAAGTGGACGCGCGCGCGGAAAAGCAAAATGTTGCAATGAAATTCCGCGGCGTGCCGAAACGCACACTCGGACATTGGTATAACGGCGATGCCAAGCGTCCGCGCGCGTGGGAAGAACTGGTCCTCGTTGCCACCGCATTGGATTTGAACGAAACGGAAACGAACGAATTATTGTTGTCGGCAAAACATCGCGCACTCGCTGAACTGCGCGCCAATGAAACACGCGCAGACCGGCTCGCCCTCTTGGCGCGATGGGACTCGGATGCGCCATTTCAATTGGGTCCCGATTTGAAATTTTTTGCGGGACGCAAAATGGAATTGGCGAAATTGGAGGACGCGTTATTGAAACAACGCGCGGTGACAATTTGTGGTTTGCGCGGCATGGGTGGTGTCGGCAAAACGACACTGGCGCGGCATCTCGCCTATCGTTTGCAAAACCAATTTCCGGACGGTGTGTTGTGGGGCCAATTGAATCGTTCGGACACGTTAACGATTTTGGCGCAGTTTGCGCGCGAATACAAACTCGACGTGAGCGCATATCGCGATGTCGAAAGCCGCAGCCGCGCGGTGCAGAGTCTGTTGGCGAACAAACGCGTGTTGATTATTTTGGACAATGCGCAAACGAGTGACCAAGTGCGTCCGCTCCTGCCGCCGAGTACGGGCAAACCTGCGGTCATGCTTACGACGCGTCACGATTTGGCAGTGAGTGATGAGATGACGTTGTTTGAATTGCGTCCGTTTGCGCGTGACGGACAAGAAGCGTTGGAACTGTTCACAAACATTTTAGATGAGCAAACGGTGCGGCGTGAGCCACGCGCGCTATTGGAACTCGCCGCCGCGCTGGGCTATTTGCCGTTGGCGTTGGCCATTGCGGCAAATCGGCTCAAACAATCACCTGTAGGTTCAAAACGGGAACGCGCGGTGAATGAATTTTTAGTGCGCGTGCGCGGGAATGTTTCAAGCGCTGCCGCGCGTTTGGATGAATTGACGCGCGAGGATTTGAGTGTACGTGTAACGTTTGATTTGAGTTTTGCGGAATTGTCCGACACGCAGCAGGAATTTTTCATTGCGCTCGGCGCGTTCAGTGGTGATGATTTTGACGTGAGCGCGGCAGCGTACGTGGCGCAAGTTTCATTGGAACAAGCAAAACAATTTTTGAATGACTTGGTGAGTTTGTCGCTTGTCGAAATTGTGCGCGAGGGACGTTATGCGCTCCATCGCTTGATGCGCGATTATGCGCGGGAAAAGATGGTGGGAACGGACGCATATGCGCGAGTGCTTGAATATCATGTGCGCTTGGTGCAAGAGTATCAACAGGACGAGTACAATCGCGTGGTTTCAGAGGTCGGGAATCTCGCAAGCGCGCTGCAGTCGGCAATGGAGATGGGTTTGGTGCGCGCGGCGTTGGACGGCATTAAAACATGCTTGCTCTATCTGTTGGGCGTGGGTTTGCACGACCTTGTCGAAAAGATATTTTGCTACGCGCTTGACCGGAATTTGGCGCATGACCAGCGCGAACAGTTTGATTTGTTGTATGGACTGGGCAGGACGCTGGCGGAAAAAGGAAAACGCGTACAGGCGCGCGTCTATTTTGACCAAGCACTGGCGCTGACCCAAGAGCTGGAGGACCCGATAGCGCGTGTGGATGCCTTGCGTGGAATTTTGCTCATTTGGCAAGAACAAGACGATGCGCCGATTGCACTGTACGAAGAAGCAATCGCGTTGGCGCGCGCGAGTGAATATCATCACGCGCTTTTGTCGCTGATGAATAATTTGGCTGGATACTGTGCGCGCTATGATATCCAGCAAGCGCGGGAGCTATTTGAACGCGCGCTCGAATTGTCCGAACAATACCAAAACACTGGGATGACGCTGGCGTTGTTGTCAAATTTGAGTGACATTTCCATGCGCACGGGCGAATGGGAACAAGCGAAAAATTACTTGGCGCGTCTTGAGCGCGAGCTCACGCACTCTCCCGCGCCCTTTGCGCGCGTTCGCTATTTGAACAATGCGGGTGAAATGGCATTGTCGAACGGAGAATTGGAATCCGCAAGAAATTTCTTTCAACAAAATCTCGAGATTGCCGGCGCGTTTGGTGAGAATGGCTATCTCGCTCTCACCTATTCAGGATTGGGTGAGGCAGCATGGCGCGAGGGACACGCTATGCAAGCGGAGAGCCATCTCGCGCGCGCCACGCAATTGATGGATGATGGGACCGAGACCCAAGATTGGCTCATTGTTACGCTGCGGTGTGCCGAATTCGCGTTAAGCCAAAACGATTTGGTTAGGGCGGAGAAACTGTTTGCCGACACGGCTACGGAGAGCCGTCGTACCGAATGGAAAGCGGATGAAGCCGCTGCCCTTTTTGGATTGGCGCGCGTACATTTCAATCGAAAGGAATTTGTCCAAGCAAAACAGGCAGCACTTGAGAGTCATCAGCTCTTTGTGGAATTGGGTCACTATCGCGCAGTCCAAGTCCACGCGTGGCTCCACGACCTTGACGCGATTTCGGATGCCAAGAAATAAGAAACCGCCAGCGAATTTTCGCTGGCGGTTTCTTTACGGCACTCGAAAACTCCACCATTTGGACGGGACGCAGACATCCCCGTTACATGCTTTCACTTGCCAAAAGTAAGTGTGTCCGCGCGGGAGGTTCTTGGCGGTGAATTTTGTTTTGCCCGCGATGGTTTCATAGAGAACAGATGGTTTTTTCTTGGAGTCTTTTTTCAGCACCAGCTTGTATTCGCGCGCGCACGTCACCGCTTTCCATTTCAGTTTTACTTTTTGTGATGCAAGGCTGTTGTTCGCCGGAGCAGTGAGTTTTGGTTTCGTCGGCACTGTCGAACAGGTATTTGTCGCAACAAAGGTGGAGACTTGTGCCTGCCGCGTGAATGTTTCTGACGAGTTAGACGTGCCGGAGGCGTTGAATGTAAATTGATATGTGCCTTGTACGGTCGCGTTGGTGTACACGTTTGCATAGATGCCATCGTTAGGTGCGCCATCGCCGTGTGCGCCATCGTCGTAAAGCGTCACGTCTGTCTGCGCCGCGCGGCTTGCGCGTTTTAATTCCGCAATGGCTTTGGCGCGAGGCACTGTATCTCCGTGAACTTGAACCCATTCGTTTTTCGGAATGGCGGCGCTTGTGCTTGTCGGCGGTTGAACGCTGACGTTGACGGTCGCATTCAAAATCGGTTGCGTGTCAGAGAGCGAGATGATGAGTTTCACGGGTTCGTTCGTAAAATAATCGCCTCTGCCCAAACGCGCGCGCAGCGTTAAATCCGTTGTGCCTTTGACGCTGCCAATGTACGCTTCGCCGTTTGGCGAAGCAATTACTCCTTTGCCGCTCAATGTTACAGAGCCGCCGGTAATGCGTAGTTTCCATGTTCCGGCAACGAGCGCGGGTGTTCGGACACGATAGTATTCGTACGTTGCGGCGCTGATGTATTCGATATCGGGGTCAGAGGCGGCAATTGCGGGAGTGACAATCGTGCCATTCGGTTTTCGCAGGGTCAAGTCAATGTCGTTATTCCCATTGGTCCAGTTGACCGAAAACACGGCTTCAGAAACGGACGAATCCACCAAGACATTCTTCTCTTCGGTCACGCCTTGCTGTGCCACCCCATCTACGCGCACGAGAACTTGAAGATTCGCCACTGCACCGGCGATGGTATTGTAGATTTCGGCAAGTTGGTCGGGCGCGGGCGCAAAGTTGTACGTGCCGCCTGTTTGTGACGCGATGTTGAGCAAAAGCGCTTCGTCCACATCACCGCCCAAGCCAATCGTATGCACGACCGTCTTGCTTGCCACAATCGCGGGTAACACATCGTTCACATAAGGCGGTGAGTTTTCCAACCCGTCCGTCATTAGCACAATCGACCACGGGTGGGTTGTGCTGCCGAGTGAAACAAGCTGTTCTTGCCCACGCTGCAAGCCGCCGCCAATCGAGGTCGCGCCATCCGGCGTCAGCGTATCAATTGCCGATTTGGCGGCTTCGCGAACGTCATTATTGTTTGCTTCAATGACCACATCATCTACGTACCAGCCATCGCGGGTGACACTGGAGTCGGTTTGCAAACGGAAGCGCACGCGAATGCTTTGCCCTTTGTATGCCAGCAAGCTGATGCTCGCTTTGTGCCAAGTGAGATTGGTGCCATTGACTGCTCGCAGCGTATCCCAGGTGGCGCCGTTGTCAGCGGAGACTTCGACATAGCCGAAATCATAATTGGCTTCGGTCTCGTATTTTTGCCAAAAAGACAAGAGCGGCGCGGTTGCCGAGTTTGGAATGTTGACTGTTGCGCTCGTTACCAGCGAAACGTCAACACTGTTTGCATACGAACCGCTTGGACTATCCGCCCACGCGTGAGTTGCCGTGTGCGCGGTGGCAGTCGTTTGCGCCCATGGCGCGCCGGCGCTCCATTGGGCAGTGCCCGATTCCATGTTGTCGCTGAACAAAGGTGGGTCGCCGGATGGCGGGACAATTTCTGCAAGCGGGAAGGTGGTATTCACATTGTCGTCGAAATCCACGACGCCGACTTTGTCGCCCACTTGCATAAAGTCCACAAATTGCTTTGCCGCTTGGATGGCTGCATCCATCTTGTCGTCATCGTCCATACTGCCTGAACGGTCAATCACAAGGTCAACATCCACGTTACCTGTATCGGTGTAAAGCACTGCATCCTGCCGCGTATGTGATAAACCGTTGACGCGAACAGTCAAATCGTACAAACCATTGGCGGCTTGATTCGGCGCGCGTACTTCTAAAACATAATCATTGCTGCGCTCAAACGCGGTGACAACAGTCGCGGTGGCATTGCCGATGATGGCGCTAAATTTATTTCTGCTCAAACCTTCGTCCGGCTTGGAAACGCGCACAGCAATTTTGGTCGGCTGGTTGTACTTGCCGGCGGACGCGGGCTGAATCGTCGTCGGATTGATGATGGTGAACGCATTCGGCGCGTTTTCTGCGCGCGGCGTGTTCTTGACACGCTCTGGCGCGGCGTTCGCATTGGACATTGCCACACTCAATACAATCAGACAAAAGATGAGTGAGACAGAAACTCTTGACAGAGCTGACAAGAAATAGGTAACCATGAGGCATCTCCTTTTTGAAATCAAACATTGACCGGCATCGGATTCACGCGTTCGGCGAGTGAACCAAACAAATAGCCCGTGATGGAATATTGCATGGGAAACAGAAGCGCGAGTACAAACGGCATAATCGCGACTCCAACGAGGGTTGAAATAACAATTCCGTTGATGAGTCCAAAGAGTGTTGCTGTGAGCACTTCGAGAAACCAGAGCGACGTGAGCATGATGGGATGTTTCCATATTTCGCGCGCGTTTCCCACGATATCGAAAAAGACCAGCGCGTTCTTGCCCAAGGCATAGCGAACCATAGACATTCGATAAAATGGATAGGTGAGAACGAGATACACAAAGGGCGAGGCAAGCTGAAGGATTGCGCCGAGTCCCAGTTGCGTGATAAACGCGCCAACGGGAATGGCATTGTTCCGGTCAAAGATAATTTGTAAAATCCACCAGCCAATCTCGAGAATGGTTTGAATCCACGATGCGCCCGCAATGACGGTGAAAATGCCAAGTGGAATCAAATAGAGCGCCGTCATCACATACAGCAAAATGCCTTCGGCAAAGAATCGCGCAATGTCACTCAAACCGGGCAGCGAGTCGGGATTGCGTCTGCCAATCCGGCGCACCAAGTCAAGCCGCCAGCCGCGCATGAGGATGAAACTAAACGGCGGAATAAACGTCACCAAGGGCAGCCACCACAGCTTGCCAATCCAATTCCTTTGTTTGAAGGGAAACACGATGGCTTCCAAATAATTGAACTGGTGCGGCTCTGCCATGCGCGTCTGCAAATTCGAGCGTGGCATGAGCGTTGCTTCACTGCGCGTCAATGCGCGCATCGAATTGCCACAAGCAAGGCAAAATGCGTTGCTCACTTGATTTTTTGTGCCGCAGCGCGCGCAAAACATTTCCACCGGAATAACTGCGGATGAATCATCCGGGTTCGTAGAAAGTTGAGAGCTCATTGTTATTTCTCCTTGATGGGGAACATCAACCTCGAATTTGATTTGCTATCAAATTGCCGTTCAACGCGTTGCCACACGCAACGCAATTCGCCCAACTCGCTTTCACCACAACAAAACAATTGCCGCACACAGTCGGAGCATTGCGTAAATTGGTTGAACACTTGCCGCAAAAACCGGTGCCGGGGGACCACACTCTGCCACACTTGGGATTTGTGCATTTGACGCCGGTGGGTGTTGCTAGGGGTTGCATTCCGCTTGGACGCGTTGCTTGCGCGACAAGTTGTTTGTAATTGCCTGCCAAAATTTGAGCGTATTCGGTGGATTCACTCCACTGGCGAATTTCCTTGACGCGTACCACCGGATAGGGATGCGTCTTGTTCAACAGAACATAGAGTTTCAAAACTTTTTCTACTTTGGATTCTGCGCCGATTTCTTGATAGTCATTCGCCTGCCGCATAATTTCTTCGAGGTTGAGCGCGCCATCCAAGTTTTTGGCATAGCCCGCCAATTTTGCCAACGCGCTGCAAATGCTTTCCACGTTTTGCGTTGCGATGAGCGCGGCGCGGTCACACGAGAATTCTGCCTTGCGATACCATTCCATCAACGCAAGCTGCAGCCCTTGTCCTGCCAATGCTCCGAGTCCAACCGGAACGAATTGATTGAGGATATCAACACCATAGTCGCGTAAAAACTGCGCGAGCGTGGTGTACAGCATGTGTTCGCATTTCACATGTCCGAGTTCATGTCCCAGAATTGCCAGCAATTCATCTTCTGTGAGGATGTCAATCAAACCGGAATTGAGAACGATGAAATAATTTTGGATGCCGGTGGCATAGGCGTTGACCGTCGGCGTTGTGTCAATGTAAAGGTCAGGCAAACGTTTCACATCAAGGACCGCCGCGAGTTTGAGATATTGGCGGTACAGAGACGGATATTGCTGCGCGGTGACGCGCGTGTTGTCCGAAATGTGTTCGATGTGCAGCAAGCGTTCAAAAAACGCGCTGGATACGAATGACACGCCTTGCGGCAGCAGCGGCACTTTTTCCAAGGCAATCATGGCTTGGCGGTCAAGCGGATGCTGAAATGCTTGATGCGAGAGACCGGGAAATTCTTGAAGATTCGCTTTGAGACTCATCTTTACCTCTTTGAGGATGAACGTTGTTTTAGTTTTTGACCAACGCTACTCTACTCAATTTCAAACCGCGTCGTTATAACAAACTTGCTCATTTGGAATATCCTTGCTCATTCCCAAAAATTTTTTCGCTTGCGCCATTCGGAGGGGGTCAGTCCCGTGACGCGTTTGAATTCGCGCCCCATGTGACTGTGGTCGGCGAATCCCGCTTGATAGGCAATTTCACCCAAGAGCAAGTTACTACTCCGCAGCAATGTTTTCACCAATTGAATGCGGCATCCCATAATGTATTGATGCGGTGACGTGCCGGTCGTCGCTTTGAACAAACGCGCAAAATGAAACTCGCTCATGTCCACCACGCGCGCCAAATGGTCAATGGTCAGCGCGCTGTTGCCGAGATGCTGCTGGATATAGCGGTTGAGCAATTCAAGTTGGTCGAAGGTGAGGCGATTAGAAGATTCTTGCTTCATAATTTTGAAAAAGGTTGTGAAGACCATAGGTTTTGATTTGGAACGGTTGGATGTTGGTTGAACTTGGTTGCAACTTGATGCGAGTTGCGTACAATCTGCGAAAAATTCTAGAAGATTTCTTGACGCGGTTCTAGGTTCAAAATGTGCCAATTGGAGAAGAGATTATGGCGCGACGAAATTCTCGGTTTGGCGAACTATTGACAAAGCACTTGCAAGACCGACATCGCAGCGACGGCGATTTGGAAAGACTCTCGTATCAAAAATTTGGTTTCTGGTTTCAAGCCAAGCAAATGCCGAGACGCCAAAGAAAACCTTCGCGGTCTTCGAAGACCGCGAAGGTTTTGTCGCAATATGCCACCCGGCTCTCGAAACGCGACATTGCCAATTGGCGCAATGAAGTCAGTCTCCCGCGCAAATGGCAGTATGTGGTCATGCTCGCTGCGCTCTTGGATGTAGAGGAGCGTGCGGCGGATGAATTGCTCTTGCAAGCGCGTCACCCCCCCCTCGCCGCATTACGCGCCCGCGCCACAACACCCGAAGACAAGCGATTGCTCGCGCATTGGACGCCGCGCACTCCTCCCCCTTTTCAATCCATCGCGCCCACGAAAAAATTTGTCGGACGCGTCAAGGAATTGAAACAACTCGAACGCAACTTGACCGCAGGACATACTGTCACGATTACGAGTGTGCGCGGGATGGGCGGGGTAGGGAAAACCACCATCGCCGCGCAGCTGGCAGAACGACTGCGCGATAAATTTCCCGACGGCGTGTTGTGGGGCGCGCTGGAACGTTCCGATACCATGTCCATCCTCGCGCTGTTTGCAGGCGCATATCAACAGGATGTGAGTAGGTATCGTGATGTCGCAACGCGCGCGGCGGTGGTGCGCGATTTGCTTCAAGACAAACGCGTCTTGATGGTTTTAGACAATGCCACGTCGAGTGACCAAGTCTTGGATTTGTTGCCCTCGCCAGCGAGTCGCGTGGCAGTGTTGATTACGACGCGGAACGAATTGGTGGTGAGTGATGAAGCCATTCGTTTCAAGTTACCGCCGTTCGATAAACGAGGCGATGAAGCATTCGCGTTGTTCAAGAAATATCTGGGCAAACATGCGGGGCGGCAGCGTGAAGGGCTCGCTGAAATCGCGCGGCTGCTTGGACATTTACCGCTCGCGTTGGCGATTGCGGGGGGACATATCGCGAGTGTCAAAGCGGAAACAACGCTTGCGTTCGCAATGGAGCAATTTTTGCAGCGCGTGCGCGATGAGAAAAAACGTTTGGGCGCGCTCGACCGCGAAATTTTGAGCGTACGCGCATCTCTCGCGGTGAGCTATGATGCGCTGCCAGAGGAATTGCAAAAATTTATCGTCGCGCTCGGCGCGTTTGCGGGCAATGATTTTGATGGGCGGGCGGCGGCATTCGTGGCGCAAGTGTCAGAGGAAGAGGCGAACGCGCATTTGAACAGGCTGGAAAAATTATCACTTGTCCAAGAAACACAAGCAGGACGTTATGCGCTGCACGAACTCGTCCGCGCTTTTGCGCGCGAAAAAATGATGGGAACGGACGTGGACGCGCGGATGTGTGAGTACTATTTTCAATTGGTCGAGCCGCATGCCGGTGTGCATGGCTACAATGAGGTGGAGGGAGAGCAGAGCAACATTCATGCTGCCTTGCGGACAGCCATCAAGCTGCAAGATGCGGGCTTGCTGACGCGCGGTGTACTGACTTGTGCGGATTATTTGATTGGGCAAGGACAGCTCGTTTTCTTTGATGAAATTGCCCAAGCCGCGCTCGAGCTCCTTTCGGCGGAAAAAAAATTTGAACGAATGCGACTGTATTTGAAACGCGGTGAAGTAGCGCGCGCATTGGGCAAATATGGAACGGCGCGCGCACATTTTGAGCGGGGCTTGCCGCTGGTTTTTGAACTGGAGGAGTCGCTGTCGATTATCGAGTATCTGAACAGCCTTGGAATTCTCGCTTATCTTGATGGGGATTTGGCAACCGCTTCACGCCATTATCATCAGAGTCTCGCTATCGCAATTGAAAACGGGGAAAGCCGACCTCTCTCTGCGAGCTACAACAATCTGGCGCAAGTGGAACAAGTGCAGGGACATTTCGACGCGGCACTCGAGTTCTTGAACAAAGCATCGGATAGTGCACCGTCAAGTTGGCGGGTTGCTTCCGTAACCAATCTCGTCCATCGCGGACGGATTGCGGCGGCGCGCGGCGAATTTGAAACGGCGCGCGAAAATTTTTCAAAGGCGTTAGACTTGGGTAATGAAAGAGGTTTGACCGTGCGGCGCGTCGGAATCTATGACGGTTTGGCGCGTCTCGCCCTGGCACGCGGAGATTGGGACGAAGCAGAACATTTCTTTAACAAATTATTGGAAGCGGGGAATGAGATTCAACATCAGGGTATGGTTGCTGTCGCCTACAGTGGTTTAGGTGAAACGGCATGGCGGCGCGGTGATGTGGCGCAAGCACAAGACCTTTTGCAACGCGCAATCGAGATAGTAGAACAAACGGATGACCATACGCGATACGTTACAGTGTTGCTTGCGTCTTTGCGTTTCTGTGTGGCGCAGCAACGTTGGAAGGAGGCGCGCAGCATCGCCACGCGCATGGGGCAAGGCAGAATCAATTATGTGGAAGCACGCGCAGAGTTATTCTTTGGGCTGGCACAAATTGAACAGGCAGACGGCAATGTTGACAAAGCGAAAGCGTCTGCGCGCGACGCGTTAGCGTTGTACGAAAAAATGGAACACTATCGCACGGCACAAGTCCGCGCGTGGATAGAAAGCAATTTGTGATTTTGAAAATGTCGGCGAAAGCCGGAACCTTGCAAGAATGGGAGACTAGACGATGGCGACTCTGACAGGTGTCTTGAAAAAATTCATGCGTGAGAAAAAACGCACGCTCGGCAAACTTGCAGAACTGACGCAACAAGTGGACGCGCGCGCGGAAAAGCAAAATGTCGCAATGAAATTCCGCGGCGTGCCGAAACGCACACTCGGACATTGGTATAACGGCGATGCCAAGCGTCCGCGCGCGTGGGAAGAACTGGTCCTCGTTGCCACCGCATTGGATTTGAACGAAACGGAAACGAACGAATTATTGTTGTCGGCAAAACATCGCGCACTCGCTGAACTGCGCGCCAATGAAACACGCGCAGACCGGCTCGCCCTCTTGGCGCGATGGGACTCGGATGCGCCATTTCAATTGGGTCCCGATTTGAAATTTTTTGCGGGACGCAAAATGGAATTGGCGAAATTGGAGGACGCGTTATTGAAACAACGCGCGGTGACAATTTGTGGTTTGCGCGGCATGGGTGGTGTCGGCAAAACGACACTGGCGCGGCATCTCGCCTATCGTTTGCAAAACCAATTTCCGGACGGTGTGTTGTGGGGCCAATTGAATCGTTCGGACACGTTAACGATTTTGGCGCAGTTTGCGCGCGAATACAAACTCGACGTGAGCGCATATCGCGATGTCGAAAGCCGCAGCCGCGCGGTGCAGAGTCTGTTGGCGAACAAACGCGTGTTGATTATTTTGGACAATGCGCAAACGAGTGACCAAGTGCGTCCGCTCCTGCCGCCGAGTACGGGCAAACCTGCGGTCATGCTTACGACGCGTCACGATTTGGCAGTGAGTGATGAGATGACGTTGTTTGAATTGCGTCCGTTTGCGCGTGACGGACAAGAAGCGTTGGAACTGTTCACAAACATTTTAGATGAGCAAACGGTGCGGCGTGAGCCACGCGCGCTATTGGAACTCGCCGCCGCGCTGGGCTATTTGCCGTTGGCGTTGGCCATTGCGGCAAATCGGCTCAAACAATCACCTGTAGGTTCAAAACGGGAACGCGCGGTGAATGAATTTTTAGTGCGCGTGCGCGGGAATGTTTCAAGCGCTGCCGCGCGTTTGGATGAATTGACGCGCGAGGATTTGAGTGTACGTGTAACGTTTGATTCGAGTTTTGCGGAATTGTCCGACACGCAGCAGGAATTTTTCATTGCGCTCGGTGCGTTCAGTGGTGATGATTTTGACGTGAGCGCGGCAGCGTACGTGGCACAAGCTTCAGTGGAACAAGCAAAACAATTTTTGAATGACTTGGTGAGTTTGTCACTTGTCGAAATTGCGCGCGAGGGACGTTATGCGCTCCATCGCTTGATGCGCGATTATGCGCGGGAAAAGATGGTGGGGATGAGTGAGTACGCGCGAATGTTCGAGCACTATGTCGAATTGCAACATAGCAAGGACCAACAGAAGGTAATTCTCGTGGCGTACGAAGTGGACAATATCGTGGCTGCGTTGCGGTACGCACTCGAGCGCGAAATGCTCGAGTGGGTTTTGTGGGGCGGGAGGATTTGCAGTGAGACCCTGTATGCGATGGGGTTTGTGGCTCTGGCGGAACAGTTATGGCGGTTTGCGTTGGAACGCTCTGACCCGAACGACAAGGCACAGCAGTATTTGATTCATTTGTTTTTGGGACGGACACTTTATTTGAAGGTTGCGTTGCCCCAAGCACATGAACACTATCAACTTGCTCTGGCACTTGCGCGCGCTGAAGGCGACAAGAAAGCGATTGTGGATGCGTTACGCGGTGTTCTCTTGACCAAGAAAGATGTGAATGCTTCTTCCACGCTTGCCGAGTATGAAGAAGCGATTCAGCTTGCTCAAGCGATTGGCTATGATGAAATGACATGCGTTTTGTTAAACAACTTGGGCGTCATGTACAGTCGAAGGGACTTGGCACACGCGACCGAGTTATTTGAACAGGGTCTCGCCCTCGCAGTCAAAATTGATGACCGTGGGACGCGTATGAGACTCTATGGCAATTTGTGTGCTATGTGGTATTGGCGCGGTGACCTGACACGCACAGATTCCTATTCGGCGGAATTGGGTGAGTGGGTCGAAAAAACGCAAGCACAATATGCCTTGATCGAGTATTTGAACCATGCAGGCAATGTTGCCTTGCTGCGCGGACACGTTGACGAGGCAAAGTCGTTTTATCAAAGGTGTCTGGACGTTTCAGAACGCGTTGGCAGATTGGGCGAACGTGTGATGGCGCTGGTTGGCTTGGCAAAAACAGCGTGGAAGGCAGGCGAGATGCAACAAGCGGAGAACTATTTTCAGCGTGCTTCTTTGCTTGCCAATGAACAAATTTTCGATGAAGAGGCGCTATATCTCAAACGAGAGCGGGCGGATTTCAATGCAGCTGTTGGTCAGTACGCAAAAGCAAGCGAGCTCTACGAGCAAGTATTGAAATTCAGCCAAATGTGGGGCTATCAGGCAGACACCGCCAGCGCTCTGTTTGGTATAGCGCGGATTAATCTTCAACGCGGCGAGTTAAAGGCCGCGCGCGGTGCGGCGTTTGGGAGTTTGGAATTGTTTCAACAGTTGGGTCATGTGCGCGCAGTCCAAGTCCGCGCGTGGCTCTCTGAACTTGATGGTCATTCCAATCCAATATGAATGAGACTTTGGCAGACCGCGTTGAGTATATTTTTTACAACTCACGTCGCGGTTATAATGATGTGGTCGCACTATCAAAGCAATTCCAGTGGGCAATGGCAAGCACAGGATTCCCAAAAGCAATTTGCGAAATTGGCGGGATGGAACGGTCAAGAAACCTTGTGAATAACAAGAAATCTTTGTGTTTGCACTTGTGCTCAATCTGGATGAGGCTTCAGCGAATCGGTTCGCCGACACCATAGGATTCCTCTGGTAAAAATTCTGCTGCCATCCCAGATAACGCGACGCGGTGCAGGCGGTTATCTTGCACGAGAAACAATGCTGCCGATTCGACGTGGGAAACCTCCGCCGCGATTCGCACGAGGTAATCTTGGAGCTCTTGGAGGTCGTGCATCCCTGAGAGCATTTCGCTGACCGCGAAGGAAGTGTGAAGCAGATGGGCTTTGTGCGAATTTACTTGTTGCACCTGGCGCAACGCGCGTTGGAGCTCCGCTCGCAAAATCCCCTCGGATGTGTGTTCTGACGAAAGGTCCTGGACAAACGTCACGGCTTGGAGTTGTTTACCTTCGCCAAAGATGCGCGCGGTCGCCAGGCGTACCGGATATTGGTTGCCCTTTTGGTCAACAAAGCAAGTCTCGCGAATTTGCGCGTTTTGGTTTTCCCGCCACGTGCAGGCAAATGTTGAGAACGATAGCCAAGAGGCAGTAGATGCTCGAGAACGTATCTATGATATGATTGCCTTCGGTGCACTGGTAAACGGAATTGGCACAGGATACTGGACTGATGAAGATAATATAGGGTTCGCTCTTACCAGTCTCAGTAGATCCAAATTTGGTGTGACCAACGTGTAGAACTGGAAATTAGACAGGCTTGCCCAAGCCTTGTACGATTGTTAGCACCATCCAACAATCCAAGGAGAGCAAGCCCATGGGCCATGATACGCCGAAATTGAGCGATGCGAAAGTTCTGACTGAAGCGCGTGAACTCTTGAAAGAGCATCTGTCCCTCGAAGCCGAGGGCTATGTGTGTACCACCGACGATTTGTTTGATGTTTTGCTCGGGGTCGCGGTCAATCGCGGTACGATTCAGTCCGTCTGCACCGACTGGCTGGGCATCGCCGACCCCGAGACGGTGCGGGGGTATCTCAATGCCCAACTGTGCGTCGAAGAGTTGCCCGAACTGGAACGACAATTGAACGCCGCCTTGGCGGCACAGATTCCGGGGCGGCTCAGGCGTGCGCCGCAAGATGTGGCCATTGATTTTCATGACCGCCCCTATTACGGCAAACAGCCGCAAGACACCGCCCGGTGGGTGCGCGGGCAGGCGAAAGACGGGACCACGCGCTTTTATCGGATTGCGACGGCCTATGTGATGCAGCGCGGCTTGCGTCTGACGTTGGCACTGCACTTTGTGTTGCCCGAAGACGACACCGTGGGCGTGGTGCAAACGCTGCTGCAACGCCTGCATTTTCGGGCGATTCGGCTCCATTGGCTCTTCTTGGACAAAGGGTTCGCGGGCATTGCCATCCTACGCTATCTCAGGCAGCGCCAGCAACCTGCCTTAATTGCCTGTCCGATTCGCGGCAAGCAGGCTGGCACCCGGGCGTTGTGTGTGGGCCACAAAAGTTATCGGACGACCTACACCTTTGCCAGTGCGGAGCAGGGTGCCTTCACCATACCGGTTGCGGTCTGTCGCGTGTTCACCACCGCCAAGCGCACCAAACGTCTGAAACGGCGGGCCGCGTGGTTGATTTTTATCTTGATCGAACTGGACCTCTCGCCGCACCAAGCTCGGCGGGCATATCGGCGACGCTTCGGCATCGAAAGTAGTTATCGCTGTGCAGGCAAGGTGCGTGGCTGGACAACATCGCCCAATGCGGCGTATCGCTTCGTGTTGCTGGCGTTAAGTTTCGTCTTGCTCAACCTGTGGTTGCGCTTGCGGTGGGAGTATGCACAACTCCCTCGCCGCGGGGGACGCCGCTTGGCGACCCGCCTGTTTCAACTGGATCGTTTCGCCAAATTTGTGCGACGTGCCTTGGAGCGAAGCTATCATGCGATTCACGAATTATTTGCGACGGCTACTCCTATACTATGAATTTTGGATCTACTGAGACTACAATGTATATGTTACCGACTTGGCATTCACTCTGTTCAATTTTTACCCCGATGATATTGCAGGCGTGATGATCCATGAGTCCACTCACGCTTGGCAGGAATCATTTGCAGTTGAGCAAATGGGAAAAGAGGCAATGACACCTTCTTGGTCGTCCCGCTACAATAAAGGGCTGGAGAGACAAGCAATAGACGTATCCCAAGCAGCGCATGATTCGGGTAGAATTAACTTGTCGTCGGATGCCTATAGAAGGCAGATATCCAACTATCGCGCCAATAATGCTGGAGGGCTGGACTCGCCGATAGTACTGTGGGGAGGAATTCCGTGAAATGAACACCCCACGATTTGAAAGAAGACTTCAAGCAACACATTGCTTGAAGATAGTGATTTTGTGTTTGCTATCTGTTGGTTGCGCGAGTCAATCATCGCGTCCCATCGGAACTCCTGTGCCAGCATCACTCCATCCTACACTACAAGCCAAATACGATCTTGAAATGCCCCACCGCCGAGACGAGCTGCAATTTTCGATCAGACTTCCAAAGAGTTCATATACTCCAGAAGAAAATATCGAATTCAATGTAACTCTTGTCAACAGATCCCAGATGGACGTAATAGCGCGAAAGCCAGATGCCAGCATTAACCAAGTTACTGCTAATCCTGATCTTGGCGATATAATCGTTATCGTAAAACCACAAGATCCCACGATTTCACTCAATTTTCCCGCTTTGGCAATGCCGTACCCCGGATCGTTACTAACCCCACCGGATGATTTCGTCTTGCTACACCCGGCCGAAAGCTATGCCACTTCAATAGTAATGCCACGACCGCGCGGCTCCATGCCTAAAGGCCAGTATTCAGTGTATTTGAAGTATAAGAATTATCTCTTCGGTGCGGACTCGCC
The DNA here is from genome assembly GCA_937870825.1 of uncultured Chloroflexota bacterium. GTDB lineage: Bacteria > Chloroflexota > Anaerolineae > UBA4142 > SHND01 > SHND01. Next base: position 18,809 of record CALMZO010000057.1, read on the forward strand.
CGATAGAGAATTCTTTATTGATTACAATGCGTGGATGGGAGAGATCGACTCCAATACTGTGATATTTCAGGTTATACCTTAACATTGTTGTAAAACAGACCCCATGGGCTGGACATAAACGCCAGAGGTGTAAGCGACACGCGTCTGGGGTCTTTATTTGCGCCAACCAACACGCCCGTCCCCAGCATCACGCCCACACCGACCCAAGTCGTCGCGAGCGAGTATCGCACGACAATTGATTACACCTACGACCCCCTCTATCGCCTCACCAGCGCGAACTACACAGGCGCATATACTTCAACGTTCGCGTACGCGTACGATTCCGTCGGCAACCGTCTTACGCAAACGATTGATAGCACCACGACGAATTACGTGTA